>JAOPWH010000017.1 GCA_025965795.1 Blastococcus sp. | reverse complement strand
GAGGTGGTGCTCGGCCGCCGCACAGGCGAGGTGCGGCCGCAGCAGGTACGGGTTCGTCGGATTGGTGATCGCCATCTCCACCGGTCGGCCGAACACCGCCTCCGGGTGGTGCACCAGGTAGGAGTCCAGCGGGTCCTCGCGCGCGACGAACACCACCAGCGCCGGCACGTCACCGCGACCGGCCCGCCCGGCCTGCTGCCACATCGAGGCCAATGTCCCCGGGTAACCGGCCAGGATGGCCGCGTCCAGTCCGGAGATGTCGACGCCCAGCTCGAGCGCGTTGGTCGTCGCCACTCCGAGCAACTGCCCGGAGTTCAACGCCGCCTCCAGCTCACGCCGCTCCTCCGGGAGGTAGCCCCCGCGGTAGGCCGCGACCCGGTCCACCAGCTCCGGAGCGATCTCGGCCAGCCGCCGCTGAGCGGACAGCGCCGTCTGCTCGGCGCCGTGCCGTGACTGCACGCACGCCAGCACCCGCGCGCCACCGGCGCCCAGGTCAGCCAGCATCCGCGCGGTCTCGGCCGGCGCCGACCGCCGCACCGGCGCTCCCGACGGCCCCGAGCTCGCAGCCCCCGGCTCCCACAGCAGGAACTCGGCTCCCGGCCGCGGCGCGCCGTCCACCGTCACGGCGGCCACCTCCCGGCCGATCAGCTTCGACGCGGACACGGCCGGGTCGCTCACCGTCGCCGACGCCAGCACCACCGGCGGGTGTGCGCCGTACCGCTCGGTGATCCGCAGCAGCCGCCGCAGCACCCGCGCGATGTGCGAGCCGAACACCCCGCGGTAGGCGTGGCATTCGTCGACCACCACGTACTTCAGCCGCCGCAGGAAACGGATCCAGCGGGCGTGCTGGGGGAGCAGCCCGCGGTGGATCATGTCGGGATTCGTCAGCACCCAGCGCGAGTGCGCACGCACCCAGTCGCGGACGTCGACCGGCGTGTCACCGTCGAACAGCGACGGATGGACACCGGCGATGCCCAGCCCGTGCAGCGAGCTCAGCTGGTCGGCGGCCAGCGCCTTGGTCGGCGCGATGTACAGCACGGTGGCCCGCTGGTCGGCGGTCAGATCGGTCAGCGCCGGCAGCTGGTAGGCCATCGACTTGCCGGACGCGGTCCCGGTCGCGAGCACGACGTGGTGTCCGGTGTGAGCGAGCTCCGCCGCCTCGACCTGGTGGGCGAACGGCTCCCGCACGCCACGCCCGCGGAACGCCTCGACCACCGTCGGATCGGCCCAGACCGGCCACGGCGCGTACCCGGCCGGCCGTGCCGGCAGCACTTCCAGGTGGGTGACGGGAACGGCCCCGTCATCGTCTCCGTCGGGCCGTTCGGGAAGCCATCCGGATCCCGCTGCCGCACCGTGGAATTGCGCCGACAGCCCAGCTGAGAGCCCTTCGACACCAGCGCCGACGAGCGGCGTCACGACGGGTGGCAGCACCAGATCGAGCAGCCGCGAATGCGGGACGACGACGGGTGGACTGCTCACTCCTCCATCATGCCGATCGGCACCGACAGTGCCCGGTTCGGCGGAGTCGGGGCTCGCTGCGTGGTCGGGGTCGTGTCCTGGGTCACGATGGGCTGCCTTACAGTGTCCCTACGTGCGCGGGCCCCTGAGGGTCGGCGCACGCTCGTGTGGTGGCCCCCGGGCCGCGCACGACATCGTGTCGACCAACGCCGGTCGGGGCCCTGAGCCGGCGCAGTGATGCAGGGAACCGGAGCCGAATGACACACCTTCTTGCTGCCGACGTCGTGACGGTGGGCGGCGGTGACAAGACCATCGTCGTCGCGGTCGCCGTCATCGCCGTCATCGCGCTGGCGATCGCTTTCGTCCTGCGGGCCGGCGTTCTCGCCGCCGACAAGGGCACCCCGAAGATGCAGGAGATCTCCGAAGCCGTCCAGGAAGGCGCGGCGGCCTACCTCGGCCGCCAGTTCCGCACCCTGGCGATCTTCGTGGTCCTGGTCTTCGGACTGCTGTTCATCCTCCCCGGCGACGCCTCCGAGCGCATCGGCCGGTCGCTGTTCTTCCTGGTGGGCGCCCTGTTCTCGGGCACCATCGGCTACCTCGGTATGTGGCTGGCAACCCGGGCCAACGCCCGCGTCGCCGCCGCGGCCAACACCACCGGCCGCGAGGAGGCGATGCGGATTGCGTTCCGCACCGGCGGCACCGTGGGCCTCGCGACCACCGGCCTCGGCCTGCTGGGCGCGGCCGTCGTCGTGCTCGTCTACGCCGGTGACGCCCCCAAGATCCTCGAGGGCTTCGGCTTCGGCGCCGCCATGCTCGCCATGTTCATGCGTGTCGGCGGCGGCATCTTCACCAAGGCTGCCGACGTCGGCGCCGATCTCGTCGGCAAGGTCGAGCAGGGCATCCCCGAGGACGACCCCCGCAACGCCGCCACCATCGCCGACAACGTGGGCGACAACGTCGGTGACTGCGCCGGCATGGCCGCGGACCTCTTCGAGTCCTACGCCGTCACGCTGGTCGCCGCGCTGATCCTCGGGCAGGTGTTCTTCGGCGCCGTCGGCATGGTCTTCCCGCTCCTCATCGCCGCGATCGGCGTGATCGCCTCCGTCGTCGGCATCCTCGCCAGCAACCCCGGCAAGAACGACTCGAGCGGCCTGGCCCCGATCAACCGCGGGTTCTTCACCTCTGCGGCCGTCTCGCTGGTCCTGGTCGCCGCCGCGGCCTTCACCTACCTCCCCAGCATCGCCGACGTCGCCGACCTCTCGGTCAGCCCGCCGGTCCTCGGGTTCGTGTCGGTGCTCGTCGGCGTCGTCCTGGCCGCCGCCATCCAGCAGCTGACCGGCTACTTCACCGAGACCAGCCGCAAGCCGGTCAAGGACATCGGCCGCAGCTCGCTCACCGGGCCGGCCACGGTCATCCTCTCCGGCATCTCCCTCGGCCTGGAGTCCGCCGTCTACGCCGCCTTGCTCATCGGCGCCGCGGTCTACGGGGCGTTCCTCATCGGCGGCGGCGCCGCGCTCTACGCGGTGGCGCTGGCCGGGTGCGGTCTGCTCACCACCGCCGGCGTCATCGTCTCGATGGACACCTTCGGCCCCGTCAGCGACAACGCCCAGGGCATCGCCGAGATGTCCGGCGACATCGACGAGGAAGGCGCCCGCGTGCTCACCGACCTCGACGCGGTCGGCAACACGACGAAGGCCATCACCAAGGGCATCGCGATCGCGACCGCGGTGCTCGCCGCAACCGCGCTCTTCGGGTCCTACAACGCCCAGGTCGGGGTGGCCCTCGACGACGCGGGGGAAACCCTCGGGAACGCTTTCAGCCTGGTGAACCCCAACAACGTCGTCGGGGCCGTGCTCGGCGCTGCCGTCGTCTTCTTCTTCTCCGGTCTGGCCATCAGCGCCGTCTCGCGGGCGGCCGGCCGGGTGGTCTTCGAGGTTCGGGAGCAGTTCCGCACGAAGCCCGGGATCATGGACTACACCGAGCGGCCCGACTACAGCGCCGTCGTCGACATCTGCACCAAGGACTCCCTGCGCGAGCTGGCCACCCCGGGTCTGCTCGCCGTCCTTGCGCCGGTGGCGGTCGGTTTCGGCCTCGGCATCGGCCCGCTGGCCGCCTATCTGGTCGGCGCCATCGCGGCCGGCACGCTCATGGCGGTGTTCCTGGCCAACTCCGGTGGCGCCTGGGACAACGCGAAGAAGATGGTCGAGGACGGCGCCTACGGCGGCAAGGGCAGCGAGGCGCACGCGGCGACCGTCATCGGCGACACCGTGGGCGACCCGTTCAAGGACACCGCCGGGCCGGCCATCAACCCGCTGATCAAGGTGATGAACCTGGTCGCCCTGCTGATCGCTCCCGCGATCGTGGGCATGTCGGTCGGGAACGACGCCAACACGACGTTGCGCGTGCTCATCGCGCTCTCCGCCGTCCTGGTGATCGTGATCTCGGTGGTCATCTCCAAGCGTCGCTCGATCGTCGTGGGCGGCACCGCCGACGACACCTCGGGAGCTCTCACCACCAGCGCTCCCTGAGCTCCGCACATCCGGATCCTCCGGCCGGCAGCGGCCGGCCGGAGGATCCCGGCGCGCGATGTGGACGCCGACGCCGGCTGTGGACGACGACGGGCGAGATGTCGCCGTCCGCTCCTAACGTCCGCCGTCCTCCGGTCCGCACGGGACCGGGGTGACGCCGGGAGCCCACGATGTCCCCACCCATCGCCACACCGACCTTCTCCGTCCGGCCCGGCGCGCTCGAGGCCCTCGCCGCCGAACTCGCGGCCCTGGCCGGAGACCTGTCGGAGGACGGCGCGCTCTGCCGGTCCGCCGCCACGTCGCTCGCCACCGCCCTGGGCGGGGACGAGGGGTGGTCTGCCCGCGCGGCGGCCACCGCCTGGGCCGCGCTCGCCGAGGTCGTCGCTGCACGGGCCGGAGCGGTCGCCGGAACTCTCGTCGCCGCGGTGGCGGCCTACCGATCGGTCGATCAGGCGCTGGCCGAGCAGATCGGGCCCGCCCCCGACGCCCCGCGAGGGCACCGGTGACGGCGCCGCCGGCCGTGCGGGACGGCACCTGGGCGCGGCTGACCGTCGTCGCCGCCTGGGACACGTCGCTGATCCGGGGGGCGGTCAGCACTCTGGCCGCGGTGTCCGCGCGCCTGCCCGCCTGGCGGATGCGCCTGGGTGAGGTGGCGCGGTCCCTGGACGACCCGGCCTGCTGGGCCGGTCCCGCCGCGACCGGCGCAACCGCGGCGGTGTTCGAGCTGTCGGCCGCCGCGGCGGCCGTGGACGGTGCGCTCACCGAGTCGCTCCACGACCTCGAGCGCCTGGCCGCTCGGGCCGGCTCGGCGGGCGAACTCGCCCTCCAGGCCGTCCGATCGGGGCACGCCGCCGAACTCGGAGCAGACCTCACCGCCCACGACCGACTCGCGTCGGTCATCGACGCCCTCGCCCCTGGTGCGACCGCAACCCTGCCACCGTCGCTGGCGGTCGCTGCGGAGGCCCTCGAGGACGCCGCCGCGGCGGCGTCCTCGGCGAGCTCCGCCCGGGAGCCGCTCGCCCGTCTCGGCGGCCTCGACGCCTGGTCGTCGGTGACCTTCTGGGACGTGGTGGCGGCCGTCGGGTTGGTGGGACCGGTCGCACCGCCCGCCGTCCCCCGGGGGAAGAGCCCGGAAGCGGTGGCGGGGTGGTGGGCCGCGCTGTCCGCCGGTGCACAACTCGCCGTCCTCCGCTCGGCGCCGGCCGCCGTGGGGGGCCTGGACGGCGTTCCCGCCTGGGCGCGGGACCGGGCCAACCGGGTCCTGCTGGCCCGGGCACTGGAGGATCCAGGGACGCCGCCCTACGCCGCGTTCGTCGCCGCGGTCGTCAACCGGCAGATCGCGGTCCAGGAGGCCGCAGGACGCCGCATGCAACTGCAGCTGCTGGACCTGGCAGGTGACCGCGTGGTGCTCGCCGTCGGCGACCTCGACACCGCCGATGCCGTCGCCCTGCTGGTGCCCGGTATCTGGAACTCGCCCGGCGACGACCTGGGCCGGCTGACCAGGGACGCCGTCGAGGTCGGCGACGCTGCCCGTGCAGCGGCGCCGGCCATGGCGGTCGCGACGGTGGTCTGGCTGGGTTACCGGCCCCCGAGCACGCTGCCGGGGATCGCCACCCGTGGGGCGGCCAACCGCGGCGGCACGGCCCTGGCCCGCTCGCTGGACGGGGTGGCGGCACGGGCGGTCGGTGGCATGCCACGACCCCGCGCCACGGTCGTCGCGCACAGCTACGGAACGGTCGTCGTGGACGAGGCCGCCGACGTCCCGGGCCCCCTGCGGGCCGATGCGGTCGTCCTCCTCGGCAGCCCGGGCATGGAGGACGACGCCCGCAGCCTGGAGGCACCTGAGGTCTTCGACCTCGCGGCGCAGGACGACCTGATCGCAAAACTCCGCCACTTCGGCCGCAGTACGGGGGACGGGGAGTTCGGGTCGGTGGCACTGCCCGGCGACCCGTCGATGGGCCACTCCGACTACTACGACCCGGGGCACCCCACCCTTCCGGCGATCGGGGAGGTGGTGGCGGGTGTCCGGGTCCCCTGACCTGCTCGAGGCATCGGAGCGGTGCGCGGGAACACGACGGCGTGCCCGGCGTTTGTGGCAGTGACGGCACGCCCACGGTGGGTCGCCCCCACGGCGTTCGCGGGGGAGTGGCTTACCGTGGCCCGCCGAGGGGCGAATCGCTGCGGCGCTCCGACGGCGCCCGGGGCGTCAGGAACCGGACATCCGGTTCCGCGACCCCGGCACCGCATCCGGCAGCCCGCACCGACGAGCACTCCGGCGACCGACCGCACCCGGCGCCACCGCAGCATCATCGACAGGAGCACCGTGCCCACGAAGACCAGCCAGACCGGAAGCGAGAGCACCGACGCGACCGCCGGCGGGCCGAAGGCGCCCGCCCGCAAGCGCACCGCCGCGTCCGGTGGCAAGCCGCTGGTCATCGTGGAGTCACCGACGAAGGCGAACAAGATCGCCGGTTATCTCGGCAGTGGCTACGTCGTCGAGGCCAGCGTCGGGCACATCCGCGACCTGCCGCGCAACGCCGCCGACGTGCCGGCCGAGCACAAGGGGGCCGCGTGGGCCCGCCTCGGTGTCGACGTCGACAACTCCTTCGAGCCGCTCTACGTCGTCAGCCCCGACCGGCGGCAGCAGGTGAGCCGGCTCAAGCAGCTGGTGAAGGACGCCAGCGAGGTCTACCTCGCGACAGACGAGGACCGCGAGGGCGAAGCGATCGCCTGGCATCTGGTCGACACGCTCAAGCCGCGCGTCCCCGTGCACCGGATGGTCTTCCACGAGATCACCCCCGAGGCGATCGCCCGTGCCGTGGCCAGCCCGCGCGAACTCGACACCGCGCTGGTGGACGCCCAGGAGACCCGCCGGATCCTCGACCGCCTGTACGGCTACGAGGTCAGCCCGGTGCTGTGGAAGAAGGTGCTGCCCAAGCTGTCGGCCGGCCGGGTGCAGTCCGTCGCCACCCGCATCGTCGTGGAGCGCGAGCGGGAGCGCATGGCCTTCCACGCCGCCGACTACTGGTCGCTCGAGGGCACCTTCGCGGTCCCGCGGAAGGGCGCGGCCACCGACGACGGCGAGCCCACGACGGTCAAGGCGCGGTTGGTCAGCGTCGACGACAGCCGGGTCGCCACCGGCAAGGACTTCGACCCCGCCACCGGGCGGGTGACCGGCGAGGTGGTCCACCTCGACGAGGCGGGAGCCCGTGGGCTGGCCGCGCGGCTCGAGGGCCGCCAGGTGAGCGTCAGTCGCGTCGACGAGAAGCCGTACCGGCGCCGTCCCTACGCACCGTTCACCACGTCCACTCTGCAGATGGACGCCGGCCGCAAGCTCGGCTGGTCCTCGGCGCAGACGATGCGGGTGGCGCAGCGGCTGTACGAGAACGGCCACATCACCTACATGCGTACCGACTCCACGAACCTCTCGCAGGAGGCGATCAACGCCGCCCGCCAGCAGGCCCGCGAGCTCTACGGCGACGCCTACGTCCCGGCCGAGGCGCGCCGCTACAAGCGCAAGGCCAAGGGCGCCCAGGAGGCGCACGAGGCCATCCGCCCCGCCGGTGACAACTTCCGGACGCCGGGGCAGCTCGCTGCGCAGCTCGCCCGCGACGAGTTCCGGCTGTACGAGCTGGTCTGGCAGCGGACGGTCGCCTCGCAGATGGCCGACGCCGTCGGGCAGACGGTCAGCATCCGCCTGGCCGGGCGCAGCGCCACCGACGAGACGGTCGAGTTCACGGCCAGCGGCCGCACGATCACGTTCCCCGGCTTCCTCAAGGCCTACGTCGAGTCACAGGACGAAGCGGCGGGCACGACCGGCGACGACGACGCGGGCAGCGACGAGGCGGAGCGGCGGCTGCCGCGCCTCGAGCGTGGCCAGCAGCTCGACACCCGGCAGCTCGACGCGAAGGGGCACACGACCAGCCCGCCGTCCCGCTACACCGAGCCGAGCCTGGTCGCCCGGCTCGAGGAGCTGGGGATCGGCCGGCCGTCGACCTATGCCTCGATCATGCAGACGATCCAGGACCGCGGCTACGTGTGGAAGAAGGGCAACGCGCTGGTGCCCACCTTCATCGCGTTCGCCGTGGTCAACCTTCTGGAGCTGCACTTCGCCCAGCTCGTCGACTACGACTTCACCGCCTCCCTCGAGGAGGAGCTCGACGAGATCGCCGGCGGGAACCTGCAGCGGGTCGACTGGCTGACCGAGTTCTACTTCGGCGGCGCCGGACGCGGCAAGGGCGGCATCGCCGAGTCCGGCGGCCTCAAGCAGATCGTCGGCCAGCGACTCGAGGAGATCGACGCCCGCGGGGTCAACTCGATCCCGCTGCGCGCCACCGGCCCCGACGGCTCGCCGGTCATCGCACGCGTCGGGCGCTACGGCCCCTACCTGCAAGCTGGTGGCGACGACGGACCGCGGGTGAGCATCCCCGAGGACCTCGCGCCCGACGAGCTGACCGCCGAGAAGATCGCCGAGCTGCTGTCGGCGCCGTCCGGCGATCGCGATCTGGGCACCGATCCCGAGTCCGGGCACCCGGTGGTGGTGAAGGCCGGCCGCTACGGCCCCTACGTCACCACGGTCGTGCCCGAGGGGAGCAAGGACGCCCCTCGCACAGCCAGCTTGTTCGCCTCCATGTCGCCGGAGACGGTCACCCTGGAGGAGGCGCTGAAGCTGCTGACGCTGCCCCGCACCGTCGGGGCAGGCCCGGACGGTGAGGAGATCCAGGCCCTCAACGGCCGGTACGGGCCCTACATCAAGAAGGGCACCGACTCCCGCTCGCTCGACAGCGAGGAACGGCTGTTCACCGTCACGCTCGACGAGGCGCTCGCCATCTTCGCCCAGCCGAAGCAGCACGGACGCCGGGCCGCCGCCGCGCCGCTGAAGGAGCTCGGCGCGGACCCGGTCACCCAGGGCCAGGTGACCGTCCGGGAGGGCCGGTTCGGTCCGTACGTGACCGACGGCGAGACCAACGCCAGCCTGCGCAAGGGCGACGACGTCGAGTCGATCACCATCGAGCGCGCCGCCGAGCTGCTCGCCGACCGCCGTGCCCGCGGTCCGGCCACGAAGAAGAAGACCACCAAGAAGGCCGTTGCCAAGAAGACGACTGCCAAGAAGAAGACTCCTGCGAAGAAGGCTCCGGCCACGAAGTCGGCGGCGAAGGCGGCCCCGGTCCCGGCCGGAGGCTGACCGCCGGTGCCGATCGAGGACCGGGCAGGCGCCTGGCAGGAACGGGCACGCGCGTTCGGCTCGGTCGCGGCCGAGTACGCGGCCCTGCGGCCGACGTACCCGGCGGAGACCGTCGCGTTCCTGGTGGGCGGATCCGCCGAGCAGCCGTCCCCACCGCGACGGATCCTCGACGTCGGGGCGGGTACCGGCCTCCTGACCGAGCTGCTCGTCGCCGACGGGCACGAGGTGGTCGCCGTCGATCCCGCCCAGGCCATGCTCGAGCAGCTCGCCCTGCGGCTGCCCCAGGTGGTCACCGCCGTCGCCCCCGCCGAGGCGCTCCCGCTGCCCGACGGCGACGTCGACCTGGTCACGGCGGCTCAGGCGGCCCACTGGTTCGACCCCGAGCCGGCGGCCGCCGAGATGGCCCGGGTGCTCCGCCCGGGCGGCAGCGTCGGTCTCCTCTGGAGCCTCCGCGACGACCGCGCGCCGTGGGTCGCCGCGCTCAGCGCGATCCTGGCGGCCGAGAACGTCGAGCGCTTCCGTCCCCACGGCGTGGCCGACGCCTTCGCGCGCGAGCTCGGCTTCGCCGTCGAGACCACCGAGTCGGTGTTCGTCCAGGAGGCCACGCCGGAGGACGTCGTGGCCGGCTTCGGCACCCGCAGCTACGCGGCCGCCATGACCGATGAGCGCCGTGCGGCGTTCCTCGACGAGATCCGCGAGCTGATATCGACCCATCCCGACACGCGGGAGCGCGAGGTCGTCGGGCTGCCGCACGTCGTCAGCGCCTTCCGGCTCTCTCCCCGCCGCGCATGACCTCGGACGCGGCCTGGCGGGAACGGGCCAACTCCTTCGACGCCGTGGCCGCCGAGTACGCGGTGCGGCGGCCCGGCTATCCCGCCGACGCGGCCGCCTTCCTCGCCGGCGGCGAGCGCCCCCGCCGTGTGCTCGACGTGGGTGCCGGAACCGGCCTGCTGACCGAGCCGCTCCTGGCCGCCGGGCACGAAGTGGTCGCCGTCGACCCCTCCGCCGCCATGCTGGCCCAGCTCACCTCCCGGCTGCCGTCAGTGACGACGGCCGTCGGCACGGCCGAGGAGCTGCCGCTGCCCGACGCCGACGTCGACGTAGTGGTCGCCGGTCAGGCGGCGCACTGGTTCGACCCCCGCGCCACGGCCCGGGAACTGCGCCGGGTGCTCCGCCCCGGCGGCACCATCGGCTTCGTCTGGAACCTGCGCGACGAGCGCGTGCCCTGGATCGCCGCCCTCACGGAGCTCCTGGGCGCCGAGGCGCGCGACCACCAGGACGACCGCGGTGTCGTGGCCGCCTTCGCCGCGGAGCTCGCCGCCGAGGTGACCCCGTACGTCTCCGGCACCGCCCAGCACCTGACCCCCGAGGGCGTCGTCGGCCGGGTGGCCACCAGCAGCTACGCGAGCCTGCTGGCGCCCGCCGACCGAGAGGCCTATCTCGGCCGGATCCGGCACCTGCTGGCCACGCACCCGGACACCCGCGGGCAGGAGCGGCTCGAGCTCAGCTACGTGACGCGCGCCTGGCGGCTCGCTCCGGCCTGAGCGGCTCGCGGCGTACCGAGCAGCTCACTCCGGGCCGAGCGGCTCACTCCGGGCCGAGCGGCTCCAGCAGCTCCAGCCGGTTGCCCACCGGATCGGCGACGTAGAGCCGGCGATGCCCCGGAAAGTGCGGATCCCACTCCACCGGATGTCCGGCTGCCTCGCACGCGGCGGCCAGCCCGTCGATGTCGTCGGTCAGCAGCCCGGGGTGCGCCTTCTTCGCCGGGAGGAAGTCGGGTTCGACCCCGCAGTGGATCTCCGCCGTGCCGGACCGGAACCAGGCGCCGCCACGGGCAGCCAGCACCGCCGGCTTGGCCACCTCCGCCATTCCCAGGACGCCGCCGTAGAAGGCGCGCAGGGCGTCCTCGCTGCCGGCGGGGCAGGCGACCTGGACATGGTGCAGACCGGTGAGCGGCACGGAACCTCCGGGGATCAGGACGAACGTGTTCCGACCGCGAAGATCCGCCGGAAGGGCAGCAGGGTGGTGCCGTCCGCTCGTACGGGATAGGCCCCGCGGAGAGCGGCCCCGAACGAGGCGGTGAGCTCCGCGGCGTCGTCCTCGTCGAGCAGTGCCAGCACCGGGCGGAGCACCGTTCCGCGCACCCAGGCCAGCACCGGATCAGGACCGGTCAGCACGTGCAGATAGGTCGTCTCCCAGACGTCGGCAGTCAGCCCGGCCGAGGTGAGGACGTCGAGGTAGGCCGCGGGCTCGGCCACGGCGTCCGGCCGGGGCGCGGCGTCGGCGAGCGCGGCCGCCCACCGGGGCGACTGGCACAGGCCGGCGAGAAGGGCGTGCGTGGGGGCCCGGAAGTTGCCCGGCACCTGGACGGCGACCCAGCCGCCTGGGGGCAACCAGCCGGCCCACCGCGACAGCATCTCCTCGTGGCCGGGCACCCAGTGCAGGACGGCGTTGCTGACGACGACGTCGACCGGCCCGTCGGGCGCCCAGTCCCGGAGGTCCCCGGCGACGAAGTCGAGCCGGCCGGGAACGGCGTGCGTGGCCGCGGCGGCCAGCATGGTGGCCGACGAGTCGACACCCGTCACCCGCGCATCCGGCCAGCGCCGGGCCAGCGAGGCGGTGAGCGCACCCTCGCCGCAGCCGAGGTCGACCACCGCGCGCGGGAGCTCCGCGTCGATCCGGGACATCAGATCGGCGAACGGCCGCGCCCGCTCCCCGGCGAAGCGCAGATAGCGGGCCGGGTCCCAGGCGGCCGACCGGGCCGGGGAAGGACCCGGAGTGGAGTCCGCCGGTGCCTGCGTGCCGTCCATCGAGCCCGACCCTAGCCGTGCCGACGCACGGCCCTGAGGAGGCGGTGCGCAGGTCGGCCGGGACGAAAAGCTGCGGGAATCATCAGGGTCGCCCGGTACCGTAAGGCCGCCGAGGGCACGCTCCGCCCTCACCGTCCTACTCCGGGAGCCCCGATTCCGTCCGACCCCACGTCGCCGTCTCCGTCGCCCGAAGGTGCGGCCGAGGCGCAGCCGGTCGAGCGGATCGTCCCCGCGGCGGACGGCCTCCCCTCCGCCGGCGCGGCCGTGCCCGGGGCCTCGGTGCCGCCGGTCACCGACACCGGAACGCTGCCGGTCGTGCCCGCCGCAGAGGTGCCACCGGCCGGTCAGATGGCGCCGGCCGCAGAGGCCGAGTCCACCGGATCGGTCGGGGCGGTCGGCCTGGTCGCCAAACTGCGTGCGGTCCTGCGGGTGCGGGACTTCCGCAAACTGTGGCTGTCGATGGCGCTGTCCAGCTTCGGCGACTGGCTGGGCCTGCTGGCGATCACCGCCACCGCCACCGCGCTGGTCGACGGCTTCGCGGCGGCCAACTTCGCCCTCGGTGGCGTCCTGCTCTTCCGGCTGCTCCCGGCCATCGTGCTCGGCCCGCTGGCCGGAGCGTTCGCCGACCGGTTCGACCGGCGCAAGACGATGGTGATCACCGACATCATCCGCTTCACCCTGTTCGCCTCGATCCCGCTGGTCAACAACCTCGTCTGGCTGTTCGTCGCCCAGTTCCTCATCGAGGCGTTCAGCCTGTTCTGGATCCCCGCGAAGGAAGCCGCCGTTCCCAACATGCTCCGCAAGGACCAGCTGGAGCCGGCGAACCAGCTGTCGCTGGTCACCACGTACGGGCTCACTCCCGTCCTCGCGGCCCTCGTCTTCTCGGCGCTGACCACCCTGGGCGGCCCGCTGTCGAACCTGCTGCCGTCGGTGGACGAGGTCGATCTCGCGCTGTACCTGAACGCGCTGACGTTCCTGGTCGCCGCCTTCGTCATCTGGCATCTGCCCTCGATCAGCGGCCGCCGGTCCGGGGGCGCCGTCGTGACCACCGAGAGCTTCCTCGGCTCGCTGCGGCACGGCTTCTCCTTCGCCGGGCACACCCCGCTGGTGCGCGGTCTGGTCGTCGGCATCACCGGTGCCATGGCTGCGGCCGGAGTGATCATCGCGACCGGCCAGGCCTTCGCCCGTGCCCTCGGCGGTGGCGATGCCGCCTACGGCCTGTTGTTCGGCGCGGTCTTCATCGGCCTCGGCCTGGGCATCGCGGTCGGGCCCAGCGTCGCGCGGGATCTCGCCCGGGAGCGCATCTTCGGCGTGGCCATCGTCGGCGCGGGGCTGATGGTCCTGCTCATGGCGTGGACGTTCACGCTGTGGCTGGCGCTGCTGCTCGTCGTCCTCATGGGGTTCTTCGCCGGCATCGCCTACCTCGCCGGTTTCACCCTGCTGGGCACCGAGGTCGAGGACGAGATCCGCGGTCGCACGTTCGCCATCGTCCAGTCCCTGATCCGCGCCGCGCTGATCCTCTCGCTGGCCGTGGTGCCGTTCGGGGTGGGTCTGATCGGACGCCACGAACTCGATCTCGGGATCGTCACGGTGCCGGTCACCGGCGAGCGGATCATGCTGTTCGCCGCCGGGCTGCTCGCGCTCGGGGTGGGGGTGGTCTCCTACCGCCAGATGGACGACGGCCGGCCGGTACCGCTGCTCGCCGACGTCGTCACAGCGCTGCGCCGCGACACCACAGCCCGGCGACGGCTGGCCGGTGGCGGGGTGTTCATCGCCTTCGAGGGGGGCGAGGGGGCCGGCAAGTCCACCCAGGTGCGCCGGCTCCAGGAGTGGCTGACCAACGAGGGCCTGGTCTCCCGGGCAACCTTCGAGCCAGGCGCCACGCCGTCGGGCGCGGGCATCCGGGCGATCGTGCTCGACCGGGCGCACACCGGGATCGCCGCGCGCTCGGAGGCACTCCTCTACGCCGCCGACCGGGCGCAGCACGTGAACGACGTCCTCCGGCCGGCCCTGGACGCGGGTGAGGTGGTCATCTCCGACCGGTTCATCGACAGCTCACTGGCCTACCAGGGCGCCGGGCGGACCATTCCGCTGGACGACGTGCGCATGCTGTCCCGCTGGGCCACCGAGGGGCTGCGCCCCGACCTCACCATCGTCCTCGACCTGCCTCCGGAGGTGGGCCTCGCGCGGGCGCGTGGCCGGGCGGTGGCCGACCGGCTCGAGTCGGAGTCCCTGGACTTCCACCAGCGGGTGCGGCACACCTTCCTGGAGCTCGCCGAGGCCGATCCCGACCGCTATCTGGTGCTCGACGCCCGGCTGGACCCCGACGAGATCGCGGCGGCCGTCCGCGTGCGCGTGACCGAACTCCTGTCGGGGCTGCCCCTGCAGACCATCGCGCAGCCGGGTCGGCCGGCCGTCAACGGCTCGATCGTCGACCACGGCGACGGCTCGCCCCGCCATCCGCACGCCCAGACCGGCTCGACCCCGCAGTTGCACCCGTGAGCGCGGTGGCGGCTGCGGACGAGGGCGTCTGGGCGCAGGTGATCGGTCAGCCGGCCGTGGTGGCCGAGCTGCGTGCAGCGGTGTCCGACCCGGCAGCGATGACCCACGCCTGGCTCTTCACCGGGCCGCCGGGCTCCGGTCGGTCGGTGGCGGCCCGGGCCTTCGCCGCTGCCCTGCAGTGCCCCGACGGCGGGGACGGCACCTGTCATGCCTGCCGGACGGTGCTGGCCGGCACCCATGCCGATCTGCACCTCGTCGTTCCCGACGGGCTCTCCATCGGCGTCGCTGAGGCGCGCGAACTGGTCCGCATCGCCGGCCGGGCACCCTCGCAGGGGAGATGGCAGACGATCCTCGTCGAGGACGCCGACCGGATGTCGGAGGCGGCGTCGAACGCGGTGCTCAAGATGATCGAGGAGCCGCCGCCGCGCACCGTCGTCATGCTCTGCGCCCCGAGCCTGCACCCCGACGACGTCCCCGTGACCATCCGGTCGCGCTGCCGCGTCGTGCCTTTGCGGACGCCGCCCGTGGAGGCCGTCGCCGACGTGCTCGTCCGCCAGGACGGCGTCGATCCGGCGCTCGCCGCCTGGTCGGCGGCTGCCTCCGGCGGTCACGTCGGACGGGCGCGGCGGCTGGCGCGGGACGAGGCCGCCCGGCTGGCCCGGAAGGCGGTCCTGGACGTGCCGCTCTCGCTGGTGTCCCTCGCCGCCTGCCTGGACGCCGCCGACGACCTCGTCACGGCCGCGCAGGAGGAGACCGACGAAGCGACCGCCGGTCTCGACGGCCCCGAGACCGAGGCGATGAAGGCCAGCCTCGGTTACGGGGCTCGGGGGCCGGGGATGGCCGCGGCGAGCCGGGGCGCGTCCGTCCTCAAGGACCTGGAGAAGCGGCAGAAGTCGCGCGCCACACGACTCGGTCGCGACTCCTTCGACCGAGCGCTGGTCGACCTCGCCGGCCTCTACCGCGACGCCCTCGTGCTGGACTCGGCCGGGGAGTCCGCGCCGACGCTGATGCACCCCGACCGCCGAGCCGACGCCACCGACCTGGCTCGCCGGATCGGCGCCGAGGGCGCACTGCGGCGGATCGATGCGATCCTCGCGTGCCGGCTGGCCATCGAGCAGAACGTGAAGCCCCGGATCGCGCTGGAGGCTCTCACCGTGGCGCTCCGGCTCCCGAGCTGAGAAATGGACCCTCCCGCCCACCGTGGACGGACGCTGTCCTCGCCACCTTCGCGAGCCCAGCGCGGTGCACGGCAAGGCGCCAGGTCGGCCCCTGCCGGAGGGCCATACCGCGGAACGGCCGTGCCGGTGTCGTAGGCTGTCCGGGCAGTCCGCCGCCTTAGCTCAGTCGGTAGAGCATCTCACTCGTAATGAGAAGGTCGTCGGTTCGATTCCGACAGGCGGCTCGCGTCTGACCAGCGTAGATCGGTCATGTCGGCCCCCTCGGCAGCTTCCGCGCCCGCATCGACCGCCCAGATCGATCCCCGATTCCCAGAGTCGGAGTCGGTGCCCCACTGGCTGGAGGTCGGGTCGTCCCGGTCGATCGTGCGGCCTGTCCTGGACGCGGTCTCACTCCGACTTCTGCGCCGCCATCCCTTGTAAGGTCACGTGCGGTCTGCCGTCACCCGCTGCCGACCGCACGATGGCGTGCACGTCGCACTCACCCAGGAGTTTTGCGGTGCCCGACACCACCTGCCACATGTCCATCTCGCTGGACGGCTTCGTCGCCGGACCCGACCAGAGCCGTGAGCATCCCCTGGGCAAGCGAGGACACGAGCTGCACCGCTGGCACATCGGCGACCCGCGAGCCAACGATGCCGACGAGATCTCGAACGAGTGGCTGATGCGCCCGCGGGGTGCATACGTGATGGGCCGGAACATGTTCGGTCCGATCCGCGGGGACTGGGACGAGGCGTGGACCGGGTGGTGGGGCTCCGAACCGCCGTATCACGCGCCGGTGTTCGTGCTGACCCATCACGGACATGACCCGATCCAGATGGAGGGCGGAACGACCTTCCACTTCGTCACCGAGGGTTTCGATGCGGCCTACGCCGCAGCGTGCGAGGCGGCCGGGGACAGTGGCGTGGACATCGCCGGTGGGGCCTCGACCGTCCGACAGGCGCTGATCGCCGGCGTCATCGACGAGCTCACCCTCGACATCGCGCCGGTCCTGCTCGGTTCGGGCGAGCGCATCTTCGACGGGGTGGAGTCCTTCGGCTTCGAACCCGCCGAGGTGCTGCACTCACCGCTGACCACCCACATCCGCTATCGCCGCGTGAGCTGACCCCGCAGGCCCGGCCGGTTCTCCTGCGCAGCAGGACGGTCGGCAGCGGGACAGGCGTGTGCCCGGCCCGGGATCGCCTCACGGCCGGCCCGGTCCGGACACCAGGCAGGGACCTGTCGCCCATGGCCGCGCGTCAGCGGCACAGTGGCAGGCGCTCGGCGAGCCGGTCGACCTGCGACATGGACCGGCGCGGCGGCAGGCGGAGACCTGACGCGGTCACCCGGCGGCTGGCGGCGCTTCTTCAGGGCAACCCTCGGCACTGGCGATGTAGGTGACGTCCTCCGGCCCCGGTGAGTGGTACGCGTCCGCGGACACGCCCTCGTCCACCGAGCCCTTCTGGACGCCGTCGACGTAGATCTGCGTCGGGCCCCAGGGCACCTCGACGGTGAGGGCGACACCGGCGGAACCCGTCGCCCGGGCTACCACCTCGGACCCCTGCCGGAACTCGATGCTGACCGGATCGCCCTGAGGGTTGTCGCTCGACGCTCCCTGGCAGAAGGCCACCCGCTGTATGCGGGGCTCCTCCTCCGACGATCCGCAGCCGGTCAGGGCAGGCAGACAGAGCAGCAGCGCGGCGAGGACCGTCCCGCCCGCTGCACGCGGCGGACAGCGGAAGCCACGGTTGCGCGAGCCCGGCGCCCTCGTAGCGATCACGGTCCGTACCGTAAGGGTGCCGGGTCCTGATTCGTCGGTGGACCCACCTGAACGTGTGTGCGCGGCCGCGCGCCCTGGTCCCCGAAGGCGGTCACCGCGTCCGGGCTGTGCGGTCATCGACCGCCCGAGCGGCCCGGTGAGTCAGGAACGACGACGGCGGCACACCTTCGACAGAACTGGTGTGCCGCCGTCGTCACGCTCGGCCCGGAGGGCGCGGTGCTCAGTGGTAGTTCTCGTCCTTCGCCCGCTGGATGGAGGCCAGGATCTCGGCCTCGGCTGCTTCCCGGCCGACCCACTCGGCGCCCTCGACCGACTTGCCCGGCTCCAGGTCCTTGTAGGTCTCGAAGAAGTGCTGGATCTCCAGCCGGTCGAACTCCGACACGTCGAGGATGTCGACGAGGTGGGCCTGGCGCGGATCGGTCGCCGGAACGGTGAGGACCTTGTCGTCCCCGCCCTTCTCGTCGGTCATCCGGAACATGCCGATGGCCCGGCAGGTGATGAGGCATCCGGGGAACGTGGGCTCCTCGAGCAGCACCAGGGCGTCGAGCGGGTCGCCGTCCTGTCCCAGGGTGTTCTCGATGTAGCCGTAGTCGGCCGGATATCGGGTGGAGGTGAAGAGCATCCGGTCCAAGCGGATGCGGCCGGTGGCATGGTCCAGCTCGTACTTGTTTCGCTGGCCCTTCGGGATTTCTACCGTCACGTCGAACTGCACGCGCTTAGTGTGGCCCACGGCGGCCCCGTCCGATCGGCGGAGGTCGCTCTTTGGGGGGTGGGCACCATCGCGTCGACCGGTTCGACGATCATCACCGCGAAGACCGGACGGTTGAAGCGCCGCATCGCGCTCGGCGTGATCGCGCTCGTCCTGCTGCTCGTCGGCGGCGTCGCGTGGCTCACCGGCGGGCTGGGCGGCGCTACGACCGACCCCGCCGACCGCGTCGCCGTCGAGGACGCGAAGCTCCCCGAGCTCGGGGACGCGGAGCCCGTGCTCGCCTCGCTCGCGACGGATGCGCCCGCCCCGGACGCGGTCGCCCTGACGTCCCACGTCTCCCCGCTGCTCGACGCCCCCGCTCTGGGCCCCGGCGTCTCGGCCTCCGTCGTCGACGTCGCCTCCGGGAACGTGCTGCTCGACCAGGACGCCGCCGAGCCCTCGATGCCGGCGTCCACGGCCAAGCTGCTCACCGCCGTCGCTGCGCTCACCACCCTCGACCCTTCCGGCACCCTCGACACGACGGTCGTCGCCGGATCGACTCCGGGCGAGGTCGTCCTCGTCGGGGGTGGTGACCCCACGCTGTCGCGGACGGCGCCCTCGAAGATCTACGCCGGCGCGCCCACCGTCGCCGACCTCGCGGCCCAGGTCGTCGCCGCCGTCCCTGCCGGCCAGCCGGTCACCCGCGTCGTCGTCGACAGCTCGCTGTTCAGCGGGCCGCTGACCGCGTCGGGCTGGCAGCCGAGCGACACCCCCTCCAGTTACGCCGCGCCGGTCACGGCGACCGCGGTCGACGGCGCCCGCCTGAGCCCCGGGTCGACCGCCCGCAGCGGCCAGCCCGGTCTGGACGCCGGCGCCGCGCTCGCCGACGCCCTCGGCGCACCCGGGGCGACCGTCGTCCTGGGCGAGGCGCCGGAGGGTGCGGAGACGCTCGGCACCGTGCACTCGGCTCCGATCGCCCGCCTCGTGGAGCAGGCGCTCTCCATGTCGGACAACATGCTGGCCGAGGCGCTGGCCCGCCAGGTAGCACTGGCCCGCGACCTGCCGGCCAGCTTCGAGGGCTCCGCGCAGGCGGTCACCGACGCGCTCGCCGACGCCGGCGTCGACCTGACCGGCGTGACCCTCTCCGACGGCAGCGGCCTGTCCCGCGAGGACCGCGTCCCGGCGTCGGTCCTGACCGGCGTGCTGCGGGGGGTGGCCGACGGCAGCCTCGAGGGCGCCTCGCAGCTGCTGTCCGGGCTCCCGGTTGCCGGCTACGACGGCACGCTCGCCGAGCGCGGGGACGCCGCTCCCGACCACGCGCCCGGCACGGTGCGCGCCAAGACCGGCACGTTGCTCGACACCCACGCGCTCGCCGGCACCGTGCTCACCCAGGACGGGCGGCTCCTCGCCTTCGCCGTGGTGGCCGATCAGCCGACCGGCAGCGAGGCCGCGGCCGAGGCCGCCCTCGACGACTTCGCCGCGGAGCTGGCCGGCTGCGGCTGCCGCTGACAGCTGGCTCACAGCCGCTCCGCGTACCGTGAGGCGATGAGCAGCCCCTCCTCGATGGTCGACTGGGACCTCGCCGGCCGGACCGCCCGACGTCTCATGAGCTCGGGACCGGAGACCACTCGGGACGAGGCGGCCGCGGTCGTGCGCGAACTGCACGAGGCCGCCGCCGTCGCCGTGGCGCACGTCGAGGCGCTGACCGGCCTGCACCCGGCACCCGGCGGGCGGGTACCCGAGGTCGCCGTCGTCGACCGCCCGGGCTGGGTGGACGCCAACACCAGCGGCATGGCCGCGCTGATCAACACGCTGGTCGACGCCCTGACCGAGCAGCAGGGCGTCCGGCCGGGCGCGATCGCCACGGCCATCGGCTCCCGCGCCACCGGCGTCCAGGCCGGCGGCCTGCTGGCCTTCCTCTCCTCGCGGGTGCTCGGGCAGTACGAGATCTTCGGCACCGGCGGCCGGCTGCTCCTCGTCGCACCCAACATCGTCGCAACCGAGCGGAAGCTCGGCGTGGACCCCTCGGACTTCCGCCTGTGGGTCTGCCTGCACGAGGTCACCCACCAGCTGCAGTTCACCGCCGTGCCCTGGCTGCACGACTACCTCGAGGCCGAGATCGGCCGGTTCGTCGAGGCCACCGATCTCACGCCGGAGGTCCTGCGACAGCGGCTGCAGGACGTCCTGCGCAGCGTCATCGACGCCATCCGCGGCCGGGACGGCGACGGCGAGTCCGAGGGCCTGCTCGCCCTCGTCCGCGACCCCGCCCAGCGCGAGGTCCTCGACCGGGTCACCGCCGTGATGAGCCTGGTCGAGGGGCACGCGGAGTACGTCATGGACGGCGTCGGCCCGGACGTCGTCCCGACCGTGCGCACCCTGCGCAAGCGGTTCGCCCAGCGGCGCAAGGGCCGCGGCCCCCTCGACCGCGTCCTGCGCCGTCTCCTGGGCCTGGAACAGAAGATGAAGCAGTACGCCGACGGCCGCACGTTCGTCGGCGGCGTCATCGACCGGGCCGGCATGGAGGGCTTCAACCGCGTCTGGGAGGGCCCGGAGAACCTGCCCCGGATCGAGGAGCTCACCGCTCCCGAGCTGTGGGTCGAGCGGGTGCTCGGCCGCCCGGCCATCACCGCCTGAGTTCCGCGCCACCTGAGTCACGGCAGCTCGAGATGTCCGGCCCCCATCCCGCGGTCGCCCAGCTGCGCAGCGCCGTCCGCCCGTACCTGACCGCGTCGGGTGACCCGGTGCTCGTCGCCTGCAGCGGGGGAGCGGACTCCGTCGCGCTGGCCGCGGCCGTCGCCTTCGAGGCACCCCGGGCGGGCGTCGTCGCCGGCGCGGTGACCGTCGACCACGGCCTGCAGCGCGGGTCGGCGGACCGGGCCGAGCAGACGGCATCGTTGCTGCGCGGGCTGGGCCTGGACCCGGTGCGGGTGGCCCGGGTAGCGGTGGGGGACCACGGCGGCCCCGAAGGTGCCGCCCGTACCGCGCGCTACCGGGCCCTCGCCGCGGTCGCCGGTGAGCAGGGAGCCTGCGTCGCGCTCGGGCACACGCTCGACGACCAGGCCGAGACCGTGCTGCTGGGGCTCGGCCGCGGATCGGGGCCCCGGTCGGTGGCGGGAATGGTCGAGCACCGCAGCACCGAGGGCGTGCGGTGGTGGCGGCCGCTCCTGGCCGTCCGGCGGACGACGACGCGGGCGGCGTGCGTGGCCCTGGAGCTGCCCGTGTGGGACGACCCGTGGAACGTCGATCCGGCCTACACCCGGGTCCGGCTCCGGGCCGAGGTGCTGCCCCTGCTGGACGACGTGCTCGGCGGGGGAGTGGCCCCCGCTCTCGCCCGCACCGCGGCGCAGCTCCGTGAGGACCTCGACGCGCTCGACGACCTCGCCCGTGCCGAGCTGCTCCGCCTGGCCGGCGACGGCGGGCTCCCGGCCGCGGACGTGGCCGGCCTGCCCGCTGCGCTGCGCCGCCGC
>JAOPWH010000003.1 GCA_025965795.1 Blastococcus sp. | reverse complement strand
GCTGCCGGAGTGGTCGGCCCAGTTGGCGGTGAGGCTCATCGTGCGCCGGTACCGCACCCAGGCGAGGCCCGGGAGCCGGTGGTCGGACCGCTCCGTGATCGTGAGCTGGTACCCCGACAGCCAGATGTACGGCACCGACTTGCCGTCCATGGCGCGGACCCAGTCCGGGAAGTGCGCCGCCGCGGCGAGGAGCTCGGCGTGGGCGGAGCGGGTGCCGCGGACGTTGCGGGGCCGGATGTGGCGCCCCGGCTCCCAGTGCGCGCCGAGATCGACGGTCACCCGGCGGACGCCGGGACGGTGCTCGATGCCGTCGAGGAGGCGTACCGGCTTGGGGTGTTCCTTCCACTCGTCCCACTCCCAGTCGAACGACCAGGCGTGCGGCTGCTGCTCGCCCGCGAGTTTCCACAGCTCGTGGCAGGTGCGGCGGACGCCGTCGAGCTCCCGCGTGCTGTCGAGGTAGACGGCGATCAGATCTACGACGAGCGGGTCGTCGTGTTCGCGGGGGGTGAGGTCGATGGCGGCGAGGTCACCCTGCAGGAGACCCCACTCGCGTTCCTCGTTCCAGCGCCGGACGTTTGCGAGCTGCCGTTCCAGGGAGATGAACATCTTCTCCGGCGGCGCGAGCTTCGTCAGCGACAGGTGCCTTGGCGTGGACATCGACCACACTCCTCGAATACCTGGTCCGGTTGGACTCCACGGTACGTCGCGGGTGCGCGGGATGCTTGCTACGGCAGGCGCGGCAGGCCATCCGGCCCGAGGGGGAACCCCGGGTTGTGCGCGACCTCCCACACATGGCCGTCGGGGTCGGCGAAGTATCCGACGTGCCCGCCCCACGGGGCCGTCTCCGGACGTTTGAGCACCGTCGCGCCCGCGGACTCGGCCTCCTCGACGGCACGGTCCACGGCACCGGGGCTCTCCAGGTTGATGGCGAGGGTGACACCGCGGAACCCGGGCCCGACGGCGGCGAGCGTGCCGCTCTCGGTGACGAGGTCCTCCTCACCGAACAGTGCGAGCAGCCCGCCGCCGGTGTGGAAGAAGCTGACCTCCGCCGTGGACGCCGGCGACATCGTCCAGCCGAGAGCGGAGTAGAAGGCGGTCGACCGGGGCAGGTCGGCGACGCCGAGGGTCACGAGACTCACGCGCGCAGGGACGGCCATGGGGCTCAGGGTTGCACCGCCACGGGGTTCCCGCGCCTCCGTGATCATCGGATCGGGAGGCGATCACCGGATCGGGAGGCGTACGTCCCGTCCGGCGGCGAGCCCGGGCGGCAGGCCGAGCAGCGTGGTCACCAGCAGGAACACCATCGGCGCGGTCCACCCGCCGGTGGCCGTGTACAGCAGGCCCATGACCAGCGGTCCCGCGGCGCCGATCAGGTAGCCACCGGCCTGCGCCATGCTGGACAGCCGTGCCGCCGTGACGGGGTCGGGCGCGCGCAGCACCATCAGGAGCAGGGCGAGGCTCAGCGCTGCGCCCTGCGAGATCCCGAACAGCGTGACCCACACGAGGGCGGTGCTCGCCGGGGCCAGCCAGATGCCCAGGACGCCCGCGGTGGCGATCGCGACGGTGGCCGCGACGGCGACACGCTGGTCCCGCATCCGCTCGGCCATCATCGGCGCCACGAGGTTGCCGACGAGGCCGGTCAGGTTCATCACCATGAGCAGGAACCCGGCCTCGGACTCGTCGACGCCGCGGTCGACGTAGATGGCCGGCAACCACGACAGGCACGCGAAGTAGATCAGGGTCACGAGGCCCATGAACGCCATCACGTTCCACGCGAGGGCGTCACGCCACAGCGAGCGTGGCCTTCTCTCCCCGGAGTCGGCCTCGGCGGGGCCCACCCGCAACTGGGGGATCCACACCAGGAGGGCGACCGCGACGGGGATCGCCCACACACCCAGCGCCCACGACGTGCTGTCGCCGGTGGCGTGCAGGACCGGCACCGTGACGCCGGCGGCCAGCGAGGCGCCGACGGTGATCGCCATCGTGTACGCGGCCATCATCGCCCCGACCCGGTTCGGGAAGCGGTGCTTGATGAGGCTGGGGATGAGGACGTTCAGCACCGCGACCGCGAACCCGCCGACGATCGTCCCGGCGAACAGCGCCCACTCGGGGCTCACCGCGCGCAGCAGCAGGCCGACGAGCAGTCCCGCCATCAGGCCGAAGACGGCGCGCTCCTCGCCGAACCGTCGCCGCAGCGCGGGGCCGGCGAGTGCGCCGATCGCGAAGCACAGCACCGGGATCGTGACGAGCAACGAGGCCGCGGCGCCGCCGAGATCGAGCCGTTCCAGAAGCGGCGGTACGCCGGCGACGGCCTGGCGCATCGTGTGGGCGACCAGCACCACGCCGGCGGCGGACAGGGCGAACGCGGGTACGGCGACGGCGGTGCGCGTCCGCTGCGGGTCCTCGACCGACGATGTCATGACGTGCCTTTCCTCAGGGACCCGGACGGGTCGGGGCGTGCCGGAACCCGGCGCGCACGGCGCCGAGTCCTCACCTCGCGGATCCCCCGCCGGGGATACTGCCCCACCCGGAACGGCAGGTCCAGCACCGGGTGAACAGCGCGTTCGCGGGCCGTGAGCAGGACAAACACGACTATCTCCGCAACCCGCCGAACCCCTTGCTGTGAGCTTCGCCACTGAAGTACGGTCCCGCCTTACTGAAGCAGCACTGAAGTTTTGCTCGGCGTTGGTTCAGCGTGCCGCACCGTGAGGCGTCGGCGCAGGCGTATCGCCCGGACGGTCCACATCGGACGGGCGGAGACGGGAGAGTGCTGTGGCCAAGCAACGACACGCCGAGATCGCGGGCGCCGGGCTCGCGGGATTGACGGTCGCGTCCGTCCTCGCCCAGAGCGGCTGGACGGTCCGGGTGCACGAGAAGGGCGCCGAGCTCCGCGAGATCGGCGCCGGCATCTTCCTCTGGGAGAACGCACTGCGGGCCCTGGAGTCGATCGGCGCGTACGACGCGGTGACGTCCACCGCGGAACGGGTGCAGAGCCCCGAGCTGCGCGACCACCGCAACCGCCTGCTGCAGCGCGAGTGGCTGCGGCACGGTCGCCTGTTCACGGTCGCCCGCCGTCACCTGCACAAGTCGCTCGTGGAGAACGCTCTCGCCTCCGGTGTGGAGATCCAGACGAACTCCGCGGTGGCCGGGGGGACCCCGGCGGGTGCCCTGCAGCTCGCGGACGGCACCGTGCACGAGGCGGACCTGGTCATCGGCGCGGACGGCGTGTACTCGAAGGTCCGCGATTCGCTGGGCCTGGCCAAGTCCGTGCGCGACCTGGGGGACGGCTGCGGCCGGCACCTGATCCCGCGTACCGCCGACGACCCGGTCGGCACCACGTACGAGGCGTGGAGCGGCGGGCGGCGGATCGGCGTCGTGCCGTGCTCGCCGGAGGAGACGTACATCTTCCTGTGCTGCCCTGAGTCCGATGTGGACGGCACCGACCAGAAGCCGTTCAACCGGCAGACCTGGGTGGACACGTTCCCGGACTTCCGCTCGCAGCTCGAGCGCATCCCGGACGACGGCGAGGGCCGGTGGGCGTCCTTCTACGACGTCGAGGCGTTCGCCTGGCACAAGGGGAAGGTCGCGATCCTCGGCGATGCCGCCCACGCGATGTCCCCGAACCTCGGCCAGGCCGCCTGCGTCGCGATGACGAACGCGGTCGCGCTCGGGCAGGCGCTGAAGGTGCACGACGTGGACCGTGCGCTGGACGTCTGGCAGGAGAGCGAGCGCCCGATGGTCACCCGCGTCCAGCGGTACTCCCGGTTCTACGGCCGGGTCGGCACCCGCTGGCCGTCCAACCTGCTCGACGTGCGCTCCGGCTTCATCTGGGCTCTCGGCAAGTCCGCTCCGGTACAGAAGCGGATCAACTTCGCCGCCGAGTACTTCCCGTCCATCACCCGCTAGGCCCCGCCGTTCACCCCCAGGAAGGTCGGATCACGCCATGGCACGACGTAGCAGACTGATGGGCGCCACCGGTGCCCTGTTCTCCCTCGTGGCCCTCGCCGCGTGCGGCAGCTCGGGCGGTGGCTCGAAGACGGCCGTCGCAGACGAGACCGCCGACTGGACCATCCCGGCCACGTTCATCGACTGTCAGGCGAAGGGGATCGAGCGCGGCTGTATCGGCAAGGGCGTGGAGGACACGTACACGCCGCTGGCCAAGTCCGACCTCACCAAGCCGTGGAAGATCTGCGTCACGGTGCCCCACCTCAAGGACGAGATCTGGGTGGCGGTGAACTACGGCGTCACCGCCGAGAGCCGCCGTCTCGGGGTGGACATGCAGTTCCACGACGCCGGCGGGTACACCGAGGTGACCAACCAGGTCAGCCAGATCGAGAACTGCGTCTCCGACGGCGCCGACGCGATCATCATCGGCGCGATCAGCCAGGACTCCCTGAACCCGGCGCTCGACGCGGCCGTCGCCAAGGGCGTCGTCGTGATCGACGCGGGCAACGGCGTGACGTCCGAGAAGGTCCAGGGCCGCGCGGTCGTCGACTACTACGACATGGGCAAGGCCGTCGGGGACAACCTCGTCGCGCAGGGCAAGCCCATGCGCGTGGCGCTCCTGCCCGGTCCGGCGGGCGCGGGCTGGGCCGAGCGGTCCGCCAAGGGCTTCAAGGACGCCGTCGCCGGCAGCTCCGTCAAGATCGTCGACACGAAGTACGGCGAGACGGGCAAGGAGGTCCAGCTCCGGCTGGTCGAGGACACCCTGGCGAGCCACAAGGACCTCGACGCGCTCGTCGGCACCGCGGTGACGGTGGATGTCGCGCAGACCGTGCTTGCCGAGCGTGGGCAGACCGACAAGGTCAGCCTGTACGGCACGTACATCAACCCCACCACGCTCGAGCTGATCAAGGGCGGTCGGGCGGTCTGTGCCCCGACCGAGCAGCCGGTGATGACGTTCCGGATCGCGGTCGACAACGCGGTGCGGCTGCTGGAGAAGAAGCCCATCAAGGAGGGCTACGAGCGCAACTCTCCGAAGCCGCTGCTGGCCTGCGGTGAGAAGGCGGGCGACGCGGCGAACCTCGACACGTTCGACGCGTCGACCAGCTTCGCGCCCAAGGGCTGGAAGCCGGTGACGACCGTCAAGCCCAGCAAGTAATCCCCCCAGTTCGAGGAGAGGCCTGCATGAACACGATCGCGCTGGTCGGTCGAGTGATCACGGTGAGCGGCTCGTCCGACGCCTCCGCGGTGCTCGTGCGGGACGGCAGGATCGAGGCCGTGGGCGGCGACGAGGTCGTCGCCCACGCCCGGTCCGCCGGTATCCCCGTGCGGGACGTCGGGGACCGGGCGATCCTGCCCGGCTTCGTCGACCCGCACGTCCACTTCGAGCACTACGCGGTGGGCCGCGGGCGCGGGGTGGACTGCCGGGTGCCGGGGTGCAAGACGATCTCGGACGTACTGGACAACCTCAGCGACGGGCTGAGCAAGGCCGCCGAGTCGGGCTGGCTGATCGGCTACGGCAACCTGTTCTTCGACCAGAAGCTCGCCGAGCGGCGGCTGCCCACCCGGCACGAGCTGGACCGGGTGAGCGAACGGATCCCGATCGTCCTCCACTGCGGTGGTCACACCTCGGTGCTCAACACCCGGGCCCTGGAGCTCGCCGGCGTGGAGCGGTTCCTCGCCGGCGGCGCCGCCGGGCTGTGGGGGAGCCCGGTCGTGGAGGTCGACGCGCACGGTTCGCCGACCGGCGTGGTCGGGGAGATCGACGGCCTGCTGCCGATCCCGCCGCTCGACCCGGCCGACGTCCGCACGCACATGGAGTCGACGTACCGCGAGCTGTTCACGACGTACGGCGTCACGACGTTCGGCGAGATGGTCGGGTCACTGGCCAGTGTGGACATCCTCGACGAGCTGATCTCCACAGGTCGGATCCCGGCCCGTGCCGTCATGTACGGCATGGTGCCGTCGATCCTGCCGCTCGAGGAGGCCTGCGCCTGGGCCGCCTCGTACCGCAGCGGTGCCGGACCGGACCTGCTGTCCGCTGCGGGCGTGAAGCTGTTCGCCGACGGAGGGTACTCGGCCCGCAACGCTGCGAGCCGCACGCCGTACGTCCGCGAGCACGCGCCCCGCGCGGGGTACCGCGGGAAGCTCAACCTGACGCAGGGTGCGATCCTCGACGCGGTGCACGCGACGCGGCGGCACGACGTCCACCTCGCGGTGCACGCCAACGGCACCCGGGCGCAGGACGAGGTCGTCTCCGCGCTGCTCTCGCTGGAGAACCCGCACGCGCACCGTCCGGTCCGGATCGAGCACGCGGGCAACATCCTCGGGTCGCGGGCGGACCTCGCCGACTGGCGGCGGGCCAACGTGACGCCGGTGGTGCAGCCGGGCTTCCTCTACAACTTCGTCGGCGACTTCGTGCCGATGCTGCTCGGCGACGCCGGGACGACGGGCCGTCTGCCGCTGCGCTCGATGCTCGACGACGGGGTCATCCCGGTGGCGAGCACCGACGTCGGCCTCGGCGCCGAGGAAGAGCAGTCCAACCCGCTGTTCTCCATCTGGGAGTGTGCGGCCCGGGAGAGCTACTGGGGCCGGGTCATCGAGGAGGAGGAGAGCATCGGGTTCGCCCAGGCGCTGCGGCTCCACACGCTCGAGGCGGCGCGCGCGCTCGGGGTGGACGATCGCGTCGGCTCGGTGGAGCCGGGCAAGTACGCCGACCTCGTCGTGCTGGACCGCGACCCGCGCACGGTTCCGCTCGCGACGCTGCGGGAGGTACAGGTCGACTCGGTGTACCTGGCCGGCCGCGAGGTGCACCACCGGGACGGCTCGGCGTGACCGCATTGCTGCGGGTCGAGTCGCTGACCAAGCAGTTCCCCGGCGTGCTCGCGCTCTCCGACGTGACCCTCGAGGTCGACCCCGGCGAGGTGCACGTCCTGCTGGGGGAGAACGGCGCCGGCAAGTCGACGCTCATCAAGATGCTGGCCGGGCTGTACACGCCCAGCTCGGGTCGGATCGTCCTGAGCGGACAGGAGGTGTCCTTCGCGACGCCCCGGGACGCCCGGGAGGCCGGGATCAGCACGGTGTTCCAGGAGCTGAGCCTGGTACCGACGCTGAGCGTGGCCGAGAACCTCTACCTGGGACGGTTGCCGTCCGCCGGCGGGCTCGTCGCGCGCCGTCGGCTCCGGGAGCTGGCGCGGACCGCGCTGGACCGGGTCGGGGCCGACATCCGGCTGAACGCCCGCGTCTCCACGCTGCCGCGGTCGGCCCAGCAGCTCGTGGAGATCGCCAAGGGACTCATCGGGGATGCCCGGCTGCTGATCCTCGACGAGCCCACCGCCTCGCTCGGCGACCGGGAGAGCGACCGGCTGCTGGAGCTCGTCCAGACCCTCTCCGGACACGGGCTCGGGATCATCTACATCACCCACCGGATGCGGGAGATCCCGCGCGTCGGACACCAGGTCACCGTGCTCCGGGACGGCCGTCGCGTCGAGACCCTCCCGGTCACCGGCACCGGTGAGGACCGTCTGGTGGAGCTGATGACCGGACGTGCGCAGGAGGACCTGTACCCGTCCCTGTCCCGCACTCCCGGGGCCGAGCTCCTGACGTTGCGCAATGTGGAGGGTCCCGAGCTGCACGACGTGTCGATCGCCGTGCGAGCCGGCGAGGTCGTCGGGATCGCGGGGCTGCTCGGCTCCGGCAAGTCGTCCGTCGGGCGTACCTGCTTCGGCCTCGACCCGCTCCAGTCCGGATCGGTCGAGATCGCCGGGAAGCCGGTCAAGCGGCTCGGGCCGGCATCCGCGATCCGCCGCGGCGTCGTGTACTACCCGTCCGACCGGCGGAACCAGGGGCTGGCGCTGTGCCGGCCGCTGTACGCCAACATCACGCTCGGCAGCCTGCGGGACGCGTCCGCCAGCACGTTCGGGTTCGTCAACCGGCGCCGGGAGAGGTCGGTGTCCATGTCCTTTGTGGAGCGTCTGAGCATCCGACCCGGGGACGTCGGGCGGCGTACCGAGCTGTTCTCGGGCGGCAACCAGCAGAAGGCGGTGCTGGCGCGCGGCCTGATCCACGACACCGAGGTGCACGTGTTCGACGAGCCCACGGTGGGGATCGACGTGAGCGCGAAGGCCGACGTGTACCGCGTGATGGCCGAGCTCGCGGCGGCCGGCAAGGCCGTCCTGCTGATCTCGTCGGACCTGCCCGAGGTGCTCGGGATGTCCGATCGCGTCTACGTGATGCACGAGGGACAGGTCGCCGCGCACCTGACCGGGGACGAGATCACCGAGACGGCCGTGCTGGCGAAGTTCTTCGGTGAAGCCGCAACCACTACCCCGGGAGGTCCGTCCGCATGACGACCCTGACGAACGAGGCCGTGACGCCCACGCAGGCCGCTCCGCTGGGCCGCAGGCTTGCGGGCAAGGCGATCGAGCTCGGCCTGCTGCCGTTCCTGCTCGTCGCGATGGTGGTCGTCTTCGCGGCGATGGAGCCGCGGTTCCTGTCCGGCGAGAACCTCACCAACGTCGGCCGGCAGTCGGTGTACCTGCTCCTCGTCACGCTCGGACAGATGATCGTCCTGCTGTGCGCGCAGCTCGACCTGTCGGTGGGCTCGACGATCGCGCTCACGTCGGTGGTGACGGCGCTCGTGCTGTCCTCGGCGACCGAGGCCACGGTCGCGACGATGATCCTCGCGGTGTTCGCCGGTCTCGGCGTCGGTCTCCTCGTCGGGCTCGTCAACGGACTCGCCGTGGCGTTCTGGCGGGTGCCGTCCTTCATGGTCACGCTCGGCACGACGTCGCTCGCCGCCGGTGCGGCCCTGCTGCTCTCGAACGGCGCACCCGTCACCGGCGTACCGCTCGGGTTCTCCGACTTCCTCGGTACCGGGAGCTGGCTCGGCCTGCCCGTACCGCTGATCATCGCCCTGCTCGCCGCGCTGGTGATCTACGGCGTCCTCTACTGGACGAGCTTCGGCCGGAACATCTTCGCGGTCGGCGGCAACGAGCTCGCCGCGACGGTGGCCGGGATCCGGGTCAAGGCCGTGCTCGTGGCGGCGTTCGTGCTGTGCTCGGTGCTCACCTCGCTCGCCGGTGTGCTGCTGACCGCGCGGGTCGCGTCCGGCGAGGCGACGCTCGGGTCCTCGTTCGTGCTGCTGTCGATCGCGGCGGCCGTGCTCGGCGGGACATCGCTGTTCGGCGGCGAGGGCCGGCTCGGGCTGGTGATCCTCGGCGTGGTGTTCATCGGGGTGCTCAACAACGGGATGAACCTGCTACAGATCTCCAGCTACGTCCAGCAGCTCGTCCTCGGCGCGGTGTTGATCTCCGCGGTGGCGCTGGACCGGCTGCGGGCGCGGGTGGGGTGAGGACCGGTGGATACGATCGGTGCCAGTCCGGGCTGCTGAGGGGAGCACGCACCGTCATGGCCAAGCGATCTGCCGAGAGCGCCGATCTCGAGCTGGGAGAGCGGATCCGCGAGCTGCGGAAGGGCAAGGGCGTGATCCTGCGGGATGCGGCCCGGGACGCGGGTGTGTCCGAGAGCTTCCTGTCCCAGGTGGAGCGCGGGCTGGCCAACCCGTCGGTGGCGTCGCTGCGGCGGATCGCCGAGGCGCTGCGGGAGCCGGTCGCGTCACTGTTCTCCGGGGACGAGAGCTCGGGGATGGTCGTCCGCGCGGCCGAGCGCAGGCGGCTGGCGCATCCCCGGCGGTACGACGACTACCTGCTGACGCCGCCGACCGCGCGGAAGCTGCAGATCATCCAGTCGGTGATCGCGCCGGGGAAGGACTCCGGCAAGGAGCCGTACGCCCACCCCGCCGACGAGGAATGCATCCTCGTGGTGGAGGGGCAGCTCGATGTCATGGTCGGGTCGGACACGTTCCGGCTGGACCGGGGAGACTCGCTGCTCATCGACCCGCGGCAGGGGCACAGCTTCCACAACTTCACCGAGGAACCCACGATCGTGCTGTGGGTGATGACGCCGTCGATGTACTGACGGCGTCTGACAGGATGGTGGCCGCCGCCGGCACGTCCGGGCGGCAGCGGGGGCGGTAGCTCAGCCGGTCAGAGCAGGGGACTCATAATCCCTCGGTCGTGGGTTCGAGCCCCACCCGCCCCACCTGCGAAAACGTACTTTCGACATTTGCTTCGTGGCCTGGTTCGTGGCCCGAGTCGGGAGTACGCTCCCCAGCATGGTCACGCCCCGGAGGGGTCGTCGACGGCGGGCGTGCGCGTCGCTTGCGTCATGGCTCAGAGCATGGCACAGTCCCCGGCTGTAGGAGCGCTGTGCGGGACCGTGTCGCTAGTCCTCGGGTCAAACTGAGCGTGTGTGGGGCGGGTGGGGCTCGAACCCACGACCGAGGGATTATGAGTCCCCTGCTCTGACCGGCTGAGCTACCGCCCCGGCAGGACTCTAACGACCGCCCGCGCAGCGAGCCGACCAGCAGATCCTCTCCCGTACGAGCGATCTTGTGCCGTGGATCCGCTGAGAACTTCCCAGGCCGTCCCCGCGGCAGCCCCCGGGACCATGCTGCCCGGCCCTCATGCGCCACCAGCGGGACCCGTCACCGGCTACCTGCCTGGTTCGGGGTCCCGCTGTTCGTGGTCATCACGGGAGCTCTCGGGACAGCGGCCGTCCAGTCGACCGGGGGCGCACTGGACCGGATGGCGCGCAGTCGCCGCCGAGCAGCTGACCCCCGGGCCGGGAGCGAGCGGCGACACGCGAGGTGGCACGGACTCCCGGACCCGGGGCGCGTGAGCCCCTACTCGAACCGGTTCCGATCAGCAGACCGGACCAGCCGCCACGCGCCCGGGAGGAGCACCGCAGCGAGGATCGCCTTGACCACGCCACCGAAGACGAACGGGTAGAAGCCCTTCTCGAGGGCGGTCGCGGCCGACAGGTCAGCAGCAACCGCCAGCCACGGGACGCCGACCGCGAAGATCACGATCTGGCCGGCGAGGAAGAGCAGGAGCGCCCGACTGACCCGCCGGTCCTGGCCCTGCCTGGCAGCCAGACCGATGAGCAGGGCCGCCGGGAGGAAGCCCAGCAGGTAGCCGCCCGTCGCACCGAAGACGACGTCGATGCCGCCCGAGGCGTCGGAGTAGAAGGGCAGACCCACAGCCCCGAGCACGAGGTACAGCGCCTGGGCGGCCACCCCCCGGGCAGGACCCAGGGCTGCGGCGGTGACCACGACGGCCAGCGTCTGGCCCGTGATCGGGACCGGCGAACCAGCCACCGGGATCGCGACCTGCGCGAGCAGCGCGGTGAAAAGCGCGGCCCCGCTGACCAGCAGCGCATCACGTGCCCGTGCCCCAGGGAGCACATCGGCGAGCACAGGACGGAAGGGGCGGACCGGCAGTGCACCAGCGGTGGTCACATCAACTCCTGGAGTAGTCGGATCGACTTCCTACCAGTCGCTTCCGGTCCGGGCGCAACCGCCCTCGCGCGGCTGGTGACGAGCACCACACAAACCCGCTGACGGCGCCCGGGGCCGCACGATCACCGCCCCGGCCGGCCCCATGCGGTGACGTGCTCCGGGACCTCGACCGGGACCAGCGCCGCAGGATCCGGCACAGGTATCCCCCGGGACGTCAGGAGAGGCAGGACTCCCGCCCAGTACGGCAATTCCATGTCCTCGCGGTCGTCGATGGGCGGCCCGCTACGCACCTTGAGCGACACCTCCTCGAGGTCGAGACGCAAGACGGTCGTCGCGGCCAGCTCCTTGCGTGAGGGCGGCCGAGAGGCAGTGCTGCGGCCAGGCACGACCGCGTCGACGAGGACGGCGAGGGCTCGCGACTTCTCCTCGTCGTCGTCCACGGCCACCGCCAGGCCGTACGCGACGACGCTGCGGAAGTTCACCGAGTGGTGGAAGGCCGACCGGGCCAGGACCAGGCCGTCGAGCAGCGTCACGGTGACGCACACCTGCAGCCCGGCCTCTCGCGCCTGCCGCAGGGCACGGGCGCCCGTGGACCCGTGCAGGTAGAGCTGGTCCCCCACCCGGGCGTGCAACTGCGGCAGGACCACGGGCTCGCCGTCGACGACGAACCCGACGTGGCAGACCAGCGCTTCGTCCAGGACGCGGTGGACGGCCTCACGGTCGTAGCCGACCCGGGCCGGAGAGCGGGTCGCTGTCGTGCGGGCCGTGGGCGCGTAACGGGTCATGTTGACCTTTCGTACTGGTACAACTGCACTATGGTGACAGCACAGTACCGGCCCGTCGGGACCAACGCCACGGAGTTGGCGGCGAGCATCGAGTCCGGCCTGCGCAAGGGCGCGCTCCAGGCCGGCGACGCGCTGCCCACGGTGAGAGCCCTTGCCAGCGAGCTGGGCCTGGCACCCGGGACCGTGGCCTCTGCCTACCGGGCGCTCCGCGAACGCGGCCTGGTGCACTCGGACGGTCGCCGCGGCACCCGGGTGCGCGCGGTGCCGTCGGTCGTCTCGCGAGCCGGCGCACCACCGGACCTGCCGCCGGGAACGGTCGACCTCTCGACCGGCCTGCCCTCTGCTGCGCTCCTGCCGGAGCTCGGGCCTCCTCTCCGGCGCGTCGCTCGGCGAGCCGGCACGGCAGCCAGCCCGGCGGAGCAGGTGCTCCCGCGACTCGCGGCCTCCGGCAGGGCGCTGTTGTCCCGCGACGGCGTCCCGGAGGGCTCCGTGACAGTCACCTCGGGTGCGCTCGACGCGATCGAGCGGGTACTCACCTCGCACCTGCGGCCGGGCGACAAGGTGGCCGTCGAGGATCCCGGATGGCCCAACCTGCTCGACCTCGTCGCCAGTCTGTCGCTCCGCCCGGTGCCCGTCCCCGTCGACGAGGCCGGTCCGCGACCCGAAGGACTCGACGCCGCGCTGCGCGCCGGAGCCCAGGCGGTCGTCGTGACGAGCAGGGCGCAGAACCCCACCGGTGCGGCGATCTCGACCGAACGCCGGGACGAGCTGCGTCGCGTCCTGGCCCGCGCTCCCGACACCCTGGTCATCGAAGACGACCACGCCGCCGACCTGTCCGACGTCCCTCTGTCCGTCGTCGCTGGCACGACCACCACCTGGGCGTTCGTGCGCTCGATGTCGAAGCCGTACGGCCCCGACCTCCGCGTCGCGCTGTGCGCCGGGGACACCACCACGATCAGCCGGGTCGAGGGGCGCCTGCGCCTCGGTGCGGGCTGGGTGAGCTCGTTGCTGCAGGAGCTCGCCGCCGAGCTGTTGGAGGACCGCCAGGTCGATCGCACGATCGCTGCCGCCGCCAGGACGTACGCATCCCGGCGCTCCGGGCTGGTCGCTGCGCTCGCCGAGAGGGGGGTGAGTAGCACCGCCCCGGGTGGCATCAACGTCTGGGTGCCCGTGACCGACGAGACCCGCGCCGTAGCAGGGCTTCTGACGGCGGGGTGGCTCGTCGCACCTGGGTCGCGCTTCCGGATCGCGAGCAGCCCAGGGATCCGCATCACCGTCGGCGGGCTGAGCGAGGACGACCTCCCCCGACTCGCGGAGGACGTCGCCGCAGCGCTGGCGACCTCCGGGCGCACCCCGACCTACTCCGCCTAGGCCGCGCCGGACCTGAAGCCGGGCTCGGCCGCTAGCCGTTCGACGAGAGGAGCCTTCCCGCACTGCAGATCGCATACCTGGGTGGGTACGCGCAGGGCCTGCAGGTCGGGCCGCACTTGAGCCGTTCCTGCCGCCGGACCTGCCCGATCACCCGCTGGAGCTGCTGAACCGGTCGCGCCCCATGACGGTCGGTCGTGAAGCGCCGCCGACCCACGCGTGCCTCGTCACCAAGCCGACGGGTGACCGCCTCGTGGGTCGGGCCGCGTAAGTCACACCGGCTGAGGGCCGTGAGCCTGCCGCAGCTTGTACTTCAGGATCTTGCCCCCGACGGTCTCCGGGAGCTCCTCCGTGAAGATCACGCGCTTGGGCGCCTCGTAGCCTGCGAGGCGTTGGCGCGAGAAGCTCACCAGCTCGTCTGCCTCCACGCTGACCCCAGGGCGGCAGACAACGACCGCCGTCACCTCCTCCCCCCACCTCTCGCTGGGAAGGCCGACCACGGCCACGCGTGCCACGGCGGGGTGCTGCGCCAGCACCGTCTCCACCCGGATGCTGGAGACCGTCTCGCCGCCTGACTTCACGACGTCCTTGAACCGGTCCACCATGATCTGGAGCCCGTCCTCGTCGTAGGTGCAGCTGTCTCCGGAGTGGAACCAGCCGCCAGCGAAGGCCTCGACGGTGGCGTCCTCGTTGCGGAAGTACCCGGCGGTGATGGCCGGTGAGCGGTAGACAGCTTCGCCCGGCACCCCCGGCTTGTCACGAAGCTGCCGACCCTCGGCGTCGACGATCTGGGCAGCGAGCATGGGGTTCGGCAAGCCGACGTAATTGACCCCGTCGATCGACTTCTCGTGCTTCTCGGGGTGCTGGTCAGGGTAGAACCGGTAGCAGGACAGCGATTCCGTCTGCCCGAAGACCTCAAGAAGGGCGACGCCGTCCCCTGCGGCGGCCTTGATGCGGGCGAGCAGGTCAGGGTTCATGGTGCCCCACGAGAACTGCGCGACGGTGAGACTGCTGAGATCGTCGCCCTGGACATCGTTGGCGTCCATCAGGGCCTGGAGGAACTGCGGGGAGCCGCCCCACACCGCGGTGACCCGCTCCTGTGCGATCGCCTCGGACAACGCCCTCGGGTCAGGACGCCTGCCGACCACGGCGGTCCCACCCGTGAAGAACGCCGGGAAGAGCACGGCGTGGTGGCCGACGTGGTAAATGATCGGCAGGAACGTCCCGATCCGGAGGTCGTCCTCGAAGCGGAGTCCGCGGGTCAGGGACGTCGCGAAGCTGTAGGCCGCGACGTAGGCGTACGTGTGGCTCACCATGGCGGCCTTCGGCATGGCCGTCGTGCCCGAGGTGAACATCAGGCTCCAGATGTCGTCCGCATGGATCTCCACGTCGACCTCCGTGGCGGGCTGCGTCGAGATCCACTCGGCGAACAGCCTGGATCCCGGGACCGCCGGCCCGCCGATGGGGATGGTGACCGTTGGGGACAACCCCGCCTCGTTGAAGGCGGACTCGGCCCGCGGCCACAGCTCGGCGTCGACGATGGCGAAGGTCGCGCTCACGTGCCCGATGGCCCAGGACAGGACGTCCGGCGCGAGCAGCGGGTTGATCGGGACGGCCACCAGCCCGGCCTTGGCGATGCCGAACATGGCCACCACCGCCTCCACCGAGTTCTCGCAGTAGAGGACGACGCGGTCACCGCGCTGGAGGCCTTCTGCCAGCAGAGCGTTCGCGACGCGGTTGGCAGCCTCGTCTGCTTGACGGTAGGTGAGACGAGCGAACTCCGGTGAGGCGTAGGCGCCTTGCCAGCCGACGATCGCTTCCTTGTCAGGACGACTCCACGTGTTGCGCTCCAGCACGTCACCCAAGACCATGCGGTTCCACCGCTGCGTCGCTCGCCGTCCGTACAGCTTGTCCGTGTCGAAGTTCACGACGTCTCCTCCAGAGGTGATCCGGTCTTTGGTATGCCGGCGGGGATGCGGGGATGCGCTTGCTGGTGCCTCGCGCGTCAGCGGTCCACAGACCGCCGGAGCGCGACCGTGCGGGACGGTCGCGCTCCGGCGCGTGCTGCTTCTAGGACCCGCTGATGTCGATCGGCTTACCGAGCCGCTGCAGGTAGGTGCCGTTCCACTGCATGAGCTGCACGCTCTCGAAGGGCAGCGGGTCATCGGGTCCGGTCGTCACTGTGACCTGGGGCAGCAGCATCGGGACGCTGACGTCCTTGAGGTTCAGGGCGGACTCGAGCAGTGCTTGCCGGGTGGGAGACTTCATGTTGTCCAGGGCGCGGGCCATCAGCTGCATGTGCACGTACCCCACGATCGGGATGCGCGAGTCCGCCTTGGTCTGCGGAGATGTCTTCGCCATCCACTCCAGGTAGGCCTTGACGTCCGGGTCGTTCTTCCACTCCGGGTCGTTCGGGTCCTTGATGAAGCTCTCGGTGACGACACCGTTCCCAGCCGCACCCAGGCCCTTGATCAGGTCCTGCGAGAAGCCCGCGGACTGCATCAGGATCAGCGGCTTCCAGCCGAGGACCCCGATCTGCTGTACCGCTTGTGATCCCTGCTGCGGGGAGCCGCTGAAGAAGAAGGTGTCAGCACCGGACTGCTGGAGGCTGGCCAGCAGAGGCGCCACCGTCGGGGCAGTCACCTCGTAGCCTGCGTCTGCGGTGACCTTGACCCCTGAGCCGGCGATGGCCTTCTTGAAGCCCTCGTAGAAGTCCTTGCCGGAGTCGTCGTTCTGGTAGAGGACGGCGACCTTCGCGTTCGGCTTCTCGGTCTTGAGGTACTGGCCGTAGACCTGGCCGATCGACGGGCCGATACCTACGCCCGTCATCGTGTAGGGGTACTGCTTGAACTCGCTCTCCCACTTGCCGGCGCCGCTGTAGAGGAACAGCGCGGGCACCTTGGCCTGTGCGTAGACGCTGCGCGCTGCGAGCTGGCCGGGCGTACCGACCGAGCCGCTGACCGCGAAGACCTGCTGCTGCTCGATGAGCTTCTTGGCCGTGGTCACGGCGAGGGTGGGGTCGTACTTGTCGTCCTCTCGGACCCACTCGATCTTGCGCCCGTCGATGCCCCCGGCAGCATTGATCTGGGCGACGGCAGCAGCCGCGCCCTCCCCCGCCTGGCCGGCGGCCGCGAGAGTGCCGCTCTGCGCGAAGGTTCCACCCAGCTTGATCGTCGTGGCAGTGATCCCAGGGTCGGAGCGCTCGCCTGCGCCGCTGCTGGTGTCCTCTCGACCGCCGCCGCACGCAGTCAGCACCAAGGATGTGCCGAGGACGAGGGTGAGGGATCTAGCTGCCTGCTTCATCGCGTCTCATTTCTGCTGGAGGAGATTGAGGTGGTAGGCGTTGCGGCAGGGGCCGTCGGCGGGTCCGGGCTGACGGTCGGAGACGTGCCCGTGCTCCGCTTGCGGAGGCGCTTGTTGACCGTCGCTCCGAGCCCGGCGAGGCCTTCGGGGAAGGCCATGATCGAAACGATGACGGCCGTGCCGTAGATGACCCCTGTGAGCGAAGCGTCGGTCCGGCCGGCGAGCAGGGGGACGACCTGGACGAAGGTCGCGCCGATGAGGGCTCCGGCGATGGTCCCGATCCCTCCGATGAAGGCTCCCGCGAACAGAGCGAGCCCGAGACCGATGCCGAAGGAGTCGGGCGAGACGTAGCCGATGACCTGCACGTAGAGGCTGCCGGCCACGCCAGCGAAGGCGCTGGCGAACAGGAACGCCCCGGTCTTCGTGCGGGTGGTCTTGATACCGATGGCCTCGGCGACCACCTCGTTGTCGCGCACAGCCTTCATGGCGGGGCCGTGCGCGCTGTTCACGAGTCGAGCCGCGAGCGCAAACAGCAGCACACCGACAGCCAGCGCCACCAGGTACACGTACTGGTCGGTCGCCAACGTGCCGACGCCCTCCGGGGCGTCGATGAGCAGCCCCTCGGGCCCACCAGTAACGCTTGGGAACTCCTTGACCACGGGCGAGAGCACGAAGACCAGCGCCAACGTCACGACCATCAGGTAGAAGCCCTGCAGCCGGAGGACGGGCATGGCGATGAGCCATCCGAAGAACATGGCGACGAAGCCAGCTGCCGGGATGGTCAAGAGGTGCGGCATCTCGATCTCGGTCACCAGGATGGCGGCGGTGTAGCCGCCGATCCCCAGCAGCAGGCTCTGCGCCACCGAGAGCTGGCCCGTGTACCCGGCGAGCAGGTTCAGGCCAAGGATGGCCATGGCGAAGATGAAGATCAGTGTGATCTGGTTGTTGTTGTAGGGCGTCTCGTAGAACGGGACGACCGCCAGCACCAAGACGAGGACGAGAGCCGCGAGCTTGGCCCCGTGGCTGCGCAGCGCCTTCATACCCGCTTCACCTCCTGGACCCCGAGCAGACCGGCCGGCCTCAGGAGCAGGACCAGGAAGATGATCGTCAGGGGGATGAGAATCGCGAGCTGAGAACCGATGAAGTCGACCCGAGGCGCGATCACCGCCTCAGCCACGCCGATGATCCAGCCGCCGAGCACGGCCCCGAGCGGGCTGCTCAACCCCCCCAGGGCAGCAGCGGCCAAGGCGTAGATGAAGACGGGCCCCATCATCCCCGGGCTGACGAAGACCGCAGGTGCGATCAGGGCTCCCGCGACGGCGCCGACCGCCGCGGAGATGCCCCACCCGCTCATCAGCAGGTTGCTGACTGGTGCGCCGGCCATGCGCGCGGAGGCCGGCTGCGACGCCGCGGCACGCATCATCAGGCCCACCCGGGTCTTCTCGAAGAGCAGGAACAGCAAGAACACGAGGACGACCAGGACTGCGAGCGCTCCCAGATCAGCGACGGCGATCCGTGCTCCGCCCAGTCCGACGGACTCCCGGGAGAACAGCGAGGGGAACCCGCGAGGCTCGACCCCCCACACGTAGCCGGCGATGCCGTTGGCCGCGAGGAACAGCCCGACGGTCACGATGGACGCTGCGTGGGCGGTGCGCCCGGCGACCGGCCTGATCAGGGTCCGCTCGACCGTGATCCCGATCAAGAAGGAGCACGCCATCGACAGCACGACTGCCGCGAGCAACGGAACGCCGAGGTTGTAGAAGGAGAGGCTGATGTAGGTGCTGATCATGGCCATCTCGCCTTGCGCGAAGTTGACCACCCCGGTGGACCGGAACACGAAGACCAGCGCGAGCGCGAGCGCACCATAGATGGATCCGGCAGCGAGCCCGCTCATGACGTCCTGCAGCAGTGCGCCCATCAGTAGCCCAGGTATGCACGTCGGAGCTCTTCGTCGTCTCGGATGTCCGAGGCGTCGCCCCCGAGGACGACGCTGCCAGACTCCAGCACGAAGGCTCGGCTGGCGAGGTCCAGCGCCAACGAGGCGTTCTGCTCGACAAGGAGCATGGCCGTCTCCTGCTCCTTGTTGATGACGCCCAAGGTCTCGAACAGGCGTTGGGTGATCTTCGGTGCGAGGCCGAGCGACGGCTCGTCCAGCAGCATCAAGCGGGGCTGGAGCATCAAGGCCCGTGAGATGGCCAGCATCTGCTGCTCTCCGCCGCTCAGGTGCCCGGCCTTCTGCTTGCGGCGCTCGTGCAGGATCGGGAAGTAGCCGAAGCAGACGTCGAGCTTCTCGGTGAGGGCAGTGCCCCTGCCGAGCAGGTAGCCCCCGACCCGCAGGTTCTCCTCGACCGTCAGGTCGGCCAAGGTGCCGCGACCCTCGGGGACGTGCGCGATGCCGAGGCGAGCCGCTCCCTCCGGGCGGATCGAGGCGAGGTCCTCGCCGCCGAAAGACATGCGGCCCGAGGTGCGCTTGAGACCACCGGTCAGCGCGCGCAGCGTCGTCGTCTTGCCTGCGCCGTTGGGGCCGAGCAGGGCCACGACACCGCCCTCGGGGATGCTGAAGGTCAGCCCGCGCAGGACGGGAGTGGCGCTGTAGCCGCCCGAAAGGTCGTCGACTTCAAGCACGTTCACGCAGCGGTACCGAGGTATGCCTCGATGACCGCGGGATCGCCCTGCACGTCAGCCGGGGTGCCGTCGGCGATCTTGATCCCGAAGTCGAGGACGACGACGTGCTCGGAAATGCCCATCACCATGCCCATGTGGTGCTCGACAAGCAGGACGGTGATGGCGAACTCGTCTCGCAAGCGGCTGATGAGCTCACCCAGCTCGGCCACCTCTCCGTGGGTGAGACCCCCCGCAGGCTCATCGAGCATGAGCAGCTTCGGTTCGGACATGAGCGATCGAGCCAGCTCGACCCTCTTCAGCGTCGGATAGGTCAGGTCTCCGACGCTCGCCCGGGCGTGCGCAGCCAGGTCGAGTCGCTCCAGCAGGTCGTTCGCCCGCTCGCGGAGGAGCTTGTGCTCCTGCCGAGCCCAGGGAGCCCCGAGGGAACTGGCCACCATGCCAGCCTTGAGGCGGTGCTGCGCGCCGAGGATCACGTTCTCGACCACGGTCAGGCTCTTGAACAACCCGACGTTCTGGAAGGTCCTCGAGAGGCCGACCGAAGCGATCTCGTGCGGCGCGAGCCTGAGCACGTTGATGCCCGCGAAGGTGATCGAACCGCTCGAGGGCTGGTACAGCCGGCTGACGCAATTGAACAGCGAGGTCTTGCCCGCCCCGTTCGGCCCGATAAGGGCGCAGATCTCCCCGGGACGCACGTCGAAGCTCACGCCCCCCAGCGCGCTGATGCCGCCGAAGTGCAGGGCGAGGTCGCTCACAGCGAGGAGGCTGTCAGGCACGTTGGCGGCCTGAGACGCGTTTCCAGCAGCTGATGCAATTGGTCTGTTCTTTGGCACGAGCGGACCGTAACGCACCTCAGGCTCGGGTGTCGAGCGTCACAGGGCCCGCACGGGAGCCGCCCCCGGGAAGATCGCGCACCAGCGACAAATCGGCGTAGCAGGGATCGCCTTCGCTCGCACGGCCCGCTGCTAGACAGCGGCGTGAGCAAGCCCTACGGTCCTGCAACACAATGGCCAGACCATGAGCCACCGGCCCCGTGCCGACCGTCTCGATGGGCCGGCGACCCGGCGCTGGCCGACCTGCGACGCCGGAGGTCTCGATGACGACGCTCCCCACGCTGTGCGAGCTCTTCCAGCAGACCTGCGCCGCTCACCCGGATCTGCCTGCGCTCGTGGCCGAGGGCGAAGCCGACGTGACGTGGAGCCAGTACGCGGACCGGGTAGGCGCTCTCGCCGCGGGACTGCAGTCCCTGGGCCTGCGACCGGGTGAGACGGTCACGCTGCTGACACGCAACACCCCGGACTTCCACATCGTGGACACCGCGGTGATGCACGCGCGCGGCGTGCCCTTCTCCGTGCACGCCGGCGACCCGGTGACCGCCCTCATCAACCTCGTGACAGTGGCCCGCCCGCGGTTGATCATCAGCGAGCCTGGCTACCTCGAGACAGCCAGAGCGCTCGTCGAAGGGGCAGGGCCGGACTGCAGGCTCATCGTCCTCGGCGAGGACGCGCGCCCAGCGGAGCTGACGATCCACGAGGTCGACCTCCGCGGAAGAGCAGTCGAGCAGCCCGACGAGGCCTGGCGCTCCATCACCGCCGACGACACGGCGACCCTGATCTTCACCTCCGGGACGACGGGGCCGCCTAAGGCGGTCCAGCTCTCACACCGAGCCATCACGGCGAGCCTGCGTGGCTTCGAGAGCTTCGCGCCGGTTCAGCCAGACGGCCGGCTGCTGTCCTACCTGCCGCTCAACCACATCGCCGAGCGCTTCATGACCCACTACACCTCGCTCGCGTACGGCGCGGCCGTGAACTGCGTGGCGGACGCGAGCACGCTGTACGAGGACATCGTGCGCACACGCCCCACCAGGTTCTTCGGCGTCCCCCGCGTGTACGAGAAGCTGGCCGACCGCGCGCGCGAGCTGATCTCCGCCGACTCGGCACTGGTCGCGGCTCAGCGCACCGGCCTGGAGGTCGTCCGCGGTCAGCAGGCCGGTGAGGTCCTCGACGCGCGACGGCAGGGGGAAGCGGACGCCGCCTTCGAGCGGCTGGGCGCCGTCCGAGCCGCTCTGGGGCTCGACCGGGCTGTGTACCGCGGCGTCGCGACAGCGCCGTCGTCGTACGGGTTGCTCGAGTTCTTCCTGTCCATCGGCCTTCCCGTCGGCGACATCTGGGGCCTGTCCGAGGCGATCATGTGCACGAGCAACCCGCCTGACGCCATCCGACTGGGCACCGTGGGCCGCTTCCTGGCTGGTGTCGAGGGGCGCATCGCCGTGACCGGCGAGCTGTGTGTCCGAGGGCCCAACACCTTCTCCGGCTACCTCCACCAGCCAGAGAAGACCGCGGAGATTCTCGACGCAGACGGCTGGATCCACACTGGTGACCTCGGCAAGATCGAGGACGGGTACCTGAGCATCATCGGCAGGATGAAGGAGATCATGATCACGGCTGGTGGCCACAACCTGTCGCCAGCGACGATCGAGGGTGCAGTCAAGGACGCCTCGCCTCTCATCGACCACGTCATCGCGATCGCCGACGGGCAGCGCTACGTGTCGGCGCTCATCGCTCTCGACCGCTCGCAGTTGGAGTCCTTCGCGGCCCGCAGCGGACTCATCGGCGGGTTCGAGGCGCTGGCGCGGGCCGAGGCCGTGCGCGCGGAGGTGGAGCGCGCGGTCGAGGAGGCAAACACCAGGTTGTCGCGTCCGGAGACCGTCCGTCGCTGGCAGCTCGTCGAGCAGGAGTGGCTGCCCGGTGGCGACGAGGTGACACCCACGATGAAGTTGCGCCGCGCCGAAATCGCGCGAAAGTACAGCGTGCAGATCGCCGAGTTGTACCGATCCTGACGCGAGGAGACGGAGTCGACCTCGCCGGCGGTCTTCGGACTGCCGGCCCCTGAGTAGTCGAGCTGGCCGTCGCCGCTGAGCGCTCGGGCTTGGACTCGCTGCGCACGCGGCGCACCTCCCGGTGCCCAGACGTGCTGTGGAGATCTCCAGCGCCCACGGGAGCGCCCCGACGGTCGTCCGCTGAAAATATGTTGTCCTGCGGTCGTGGACGAACCGGTCAACCGTCAGGTTGTGCTCAGGCGGCTGCCCGACGGCGCGCTGGAGATCGGCGACTTCGAGCTGCGGGAGGCACCGGTCCCGCGGCCCGGGCCGGGCGAGGTGCTGTGCCGCACCGTGCTCGCGTCACCGGACCCGGTCCACCGCCTGCACATGCGCGGCGCCTCCTACCGCGGGTCACTGCGACCGGGCGACGTGATGGCTGGGTTCACGCTCTGCCGGGTGGTGGACCCCAACGGCACGGGCGTCGAGACCGGCACCCTCGTGACCTGCGAGGCGGGATGGCAGGACTACGCGGTCATGCCCGTACACCACCTGCTTCCGGTGCGAGGCGGAGGCGAACTCACCCACCACATGAGCGTCCTCGGCGTCACGGGTCTCACCGCGTACTTCGGCCTGATCGACGTAGGTCGCCCGCGGCCAGGCGAGACGGTGGTGGTCTCGGCCGCGGCGGGCGCCACAGGCAACGTCGCAGGACAACTCGCCCGGATCGCCGGTGCTCGCGTCGTGGGGGTGACCGGCTCGACCGAGAAGCGGCAACTGCTGGAGGAGGTGCTCGGCTTCGAGGCCACCGTCGACCATCGCTCACCCACCTTTGCGAGGGACCTGAGCACAGCCTGCCCGGACGGGATCGACGTCTACTTCGA
>JAOPWH010000284.1 GCA_025965795.1 Blastococcus sp. | reverse complement strand
GCCCGCCCTGGTCTACGTCGTCGGCCAGCCGCTCCCCCAGGCCGTGGCCACATCGCTGCTGGTCGTCGGCATCACCGCCGTCGTCGCCCTGCTGCCCCGACTGCGTGCCCGCCAGATCGTCTGGCGGATTGCACTGCTCTTCGGCGCAGCCGGGGCGGCGACGGCCTTCGCCGGGGCCGCGGTCAACCGACTACTGCCTGACGAGGTCGTGCTCGCGATCTTTGCGGTGCTAATGGTCGCAGCCGGGGTCCGGATGCTGCAGGACAAGCCCGCCACCGGCGCCGCCTGCGCCACTGACCACGGCACCGTCAACTGGCACCGCTGCCTGCCCCGCACCCTCGCCGGCGGACTCGTCGTCGGCTTCCTCACCGGGCTCCTTGGCGTCGGCGGCGGGTTCCTGATCATCCCCGTGCTCGTGATCGTGCTCGGCCTGCCGATGGCCACGGCCATCAGCACCTCCCTGGTGATCGTGGCCGTCAACTCCGCCGCCGGGTTCGCCGCCCACGCCAGCGACGCGCACATCGACATCCCCATCACCGTCGGCTTCACCGCAGCCGCAGTCGTCGCCGCTCTCCTTGCCGGGCGCCTCGGAGCACACCTGGACACCGGCCGGCTCAAGCGCTGGTTCGCCTGGCTCGTGTTCGCCGTCGCCGCCCTTGTGCTCGTCCAAGTCGGCATCAGCGCCGCTTCGAGCTGACCCCGCCCCGCCAGGCGGCCCATAGCGCACAGCGCCGACAGATGTAGACCCCGGGTGTACTGCCCTGCTCGGCCAGGGCCCTACGGGGAAGAGCCCGCGAGCAGCAGCCGCGGGTGGCTTCGGAGGCCGGGAGACCGCGGCGCCCGACAAAGCTCATCGCAGGACTGCCACCAGTCACTCGACGGTTGGCGACCCAGCCAGGCCGGCGTTTGCTCGATAGACCCGACAGGACAGGGCCACGGGAGCGTCGCGTTCGAGAAAGGGATCGCGGCCGTCCACGAGGATCGTTGGCGATCCGCGGAACTCAACCGCCTCGGCGTCCGAGGGCGTCGAGACCTCGCGGTAGCTCACCTCGACGTCCGAGTTGCCTGTCTTGCCGAGCGCCGTGCGCAGGCGCTTGTCGGCCACCGTCCAGTGGGGCACCCGTCGAAGAGCCCGTTCGCGCACGCTCGAGCGGGTCTGGCGACGCTCCTGGCCCTGTCGCTGCTCAAGGCGCTGGCCGTCGGGCAGTTCCTGGCCGTGCTGTCCGCTGGCGCCACCAGCGCGCTGCTCGTCGTGCTTGCTCGAGACCGACGTGGCGGCGGTGAAGGCTTCGGCGTGCTGGTGGCCGCTATCGGAGCCGGAGCCGCCCTGGGACCCATGCTGCGCCTGCGCCACATCGCCGAGCCACGGCGCCCGCTGTTCGTGTTCGGGCCCTACGCCGTCCGAGGGGTCGTCGACCTCCTCCTCACCGTGGTGACCACCGTTCCCCTGGCCGCCGCGGCCCTACTGTTCTATGGCCTGTCGACATCGACGGGCAACGTCACCTTCAGCAGCTCCCATCGTGCACGGTTGCGGGCAGCACTACCGCGGCGCCGGAAGGCCGCGGCGGCCATGACGATCCCCACCGCCGAGGAGGTCGGGACCGCGCTCGACCTGGCTGCGACGTGGTGACCGTCCAGCGGGCGCTGGGGCACTCCTCGGCGACGATCACCTTCGGCGCCTACTCCCACCTGTGGCCGGACCCTGTGCGGACTGGCGGGTCCTCGCCGGCCCGCTGACCCGCGGTTGTAGGCCGAATCAGCGGTAGTTGTCGAACTGCAGGGCGACGTCGAGCTCGGCGCCGCGGAGCATTTGCTGCACCGCCTGCAGGTCGTCCCGCTTCTTGCCGCTGACCCGGAGCTGGTCGCCCTGGATCTGCGCCTGAACGCCCTTGGGTCCCTCGTCGCGGATCATCTTGGCGATCTTCTTCGCGACGTCGGACTCGATGCCCTGCTTGATCTTCGCGGTGAGCTTGTAGACCTTCCCCGACGCCTGCGGCTCCCCGGCGTCGAGCACCTTCAGGGAAATGTTCCGCTTGATCAGCTTCTCCTTGAATACCTCGAGCGCCGCGGCGACCCGCTCCTCGGTGTCGGCCTGCAGCGCGACGCCGTCCTCGCCGGCCCACGCGATCGTGGCGTTGGTCCCCCGGAAATCGAAGCGCTGGGAGAGCTCCTTGGCCGCCTGGTTGAGGGCGTTGTCCACCTCCTGGCGGTCAACCTTGCTCACGACGTCGAAGGATGCGTCGGCCATGGTGGTCTCCTCTGCTCGTCGGACGCCTCCCCGGTGCCCGGGAACGCCGTCCGCCGTTCTTGTAAGCTGCTCCGGTACCACCGCACGGCGGGTTGCCCGAGTGGCCAATGGGAGCGGACTGTAAATCCGTCGGCTTAGCCTACGAAGGTTCGAATCCTTCACCCGCCACGCCCGGTACGACGGCCCCCGATCTTCATGGTCGGGGGCCGTCCGGCGTTCACGGGACCGTCGGGGCGCGGGCGCTCGCGGTGGCGGTGCGCTCGAGTGGCTCGCCGCCGAGGAACAGCCAGCCGAACGCGATGTCGGCGTACCGGGTGCAGCGCACCGTCACCTCCGCGCCATCGGTGTCGGCCGACCAGGCATCGAGCCGCGTTCTGCCGTCGGCCAGCTGATCGGCGACGGCGGTCTGCGCGGCCGCACGGGTCAGCGGCAGCTCGGGACCGACGCCACGTTGGTAGACCACCGCTTCGTCGGCCTGGTTCGCGGCGGCCAGTGCGGCGCCGTCGCAGACCGACTGCACTTCCTGCTGCTCGAGGAACGCGTCGGACGCGGCGATGGCGCCGAAGGCCATGAGGGCCGCCACCAGCCAGCACACCAGGACGAAGGGCAGCGTCGACCCACGCTCGCCGTTCCGTTCCTCCGTGGGCACCGGGGGAGCCTAAGGGCTCTGTCCACGCCTGTGGACAGAGCCTGTGGACGATGTGGACAGTCGCGCTTTCCGCCGTCCACCGGGCGGATCTGCCTGTGGACGACGGTCGGCGGATCGAGTGGGAACGCCAGACTGCCGGCATGAGCATCGAGATGCCGGCCGCGGAGGTGCGAGCACTGGCCCGCGAGCTGCGCGGCCGATCGGACGACGCCCTGGAGGCGGCGAGCCGTCTCGGCATCCACGCGGACGTGGGCGGAAGTCTCCAGCCCGCGCTCGAGGCCTTCCTCTCCGGTCACCGCACCGCAGGCCGGGCGATGGCCGGCGAGCTGCAGTGGCTCGGCGACACGATCTCGGCGGTCGCCGACTCGTGGCTGGCCTTGGACGCGTCGCTCCTGGCGCGCATCCGTCGTCCGGGTGCCGAATGAGCGTCGAGATGCCGGACAGGCTGCCCCTCGACATGCCACCGGAGAGCCCGGAGGCGCTCGACGACGTCGTCCATGACGTCGCCGGCGCGGTGTTCCACCTGTCCGTCCTGGCCGGCGCACTGGCTGGACCGGCCGCCCAGGCCCCTGGCTGGCTGGGAGACGACGCCGCGGCCGCCGCCCTGCAGGTGGGTGCCGTCGCCACGCTGGCTCGGCAGGCCGCCGACGCGGTCCTCGCCGCGATGCATCGGCTCAGCGCCCACCTCGACTGCCTGCACGAGGCCCGTCGGGACGTCGCCGCCCTGCAGCGGGAGCAGCAGGAGGACTTCGCGGCCGCGTGGGTCCGACTCGCCCGGATCGAGGCCGCTCAGCTCGCCGTGATGACGGCGGCCCCGGAGTGGGTGGGCACCGTCGAGGAGCTCCGCGCCTCGGAAGCCTCGCGCCGCCGGCGGCACGGGATGGTGCTGGAGCGGGTCACCGACGATGCCGCCGAGACCGCGCGGGTACTCGCCGACGCGTCCGCGGCCGTCGGCGGCCGGGGCGGGCCCGGGGACGCCGATCGTGTGCTGGCGCATGTCGCGGCGCGGCTGCCCGGCTGGGGCGACGCGGAGCTGGCCTCCCGCGGCCTGACCTTCGCCGACCTGTTCCGGCAACCGTTCGATCCCGCTCGGCTCGACGCGCAGGCGCGCGAAGCTGCACCCCTCGCCGGGTCGCAGGCATTCGCCGACGGGCTGCTCGCCGGCCTGGGGGAGGAGGGCATGCGGGACCTGCTGACTCAGGTGGGGGACGGCGACTTCGGCTCCGGGAGTCCGCTGGCGGCGTTGCTGGTCCGCGCGATCGGAGCCGCGGAACCGGCCAGCCGCGCTCACGAACCGGTGGGGGACGTTCTGGAGGCCGCCTACGTGGACGCGGCCGACCCTGGGCACGACTCGGATCGGATCGTCCTGGGCATGGCGGTCCTGCTGGCGGCCGCAGCCACGGGCCGCTCGGGCACGCTGCCCCCCTCCGTCATCGGGAGGTGGGGTCGCCAGATCATCGGGCGCGAACACGCGCAGGGCGCCTCGGCCGTCGACCGGCTCAACGTGCTGGGCCCGCACGAGCCCCCGGACCCGGTGCCGCTGGTCGTCGACCTGCTGGGCCGTCCGGGCGCCACGGACGAGGCTGCCGCCCTGCTGACCCAGCAGGACGTCTGGAAGGTGCTCCTGGCCCGCGAGTGGCCCGACGGGTGCGCCGGCCTGGCTCGGCTGGTCCGCGGAGCGGGTGGCGACACGGGTTCGGCCGGGGGGACCGCCCTGCGGTCGGGCCTCGAGGTGGTCGGAGCCGGCCTTGCCCACGGTGACCCTCGGGAGGGAGCGGTCCTCAGGACGACCGCCGCGGCCCTGGCGCTGCCGCTCGCGGAGGGACTGGCCGCCCATCCGTTCGTGGCCGTCGGCGCCTTGGAGGTGGTCGTGGACGGAGCGACGGAGGACGGGAACGGCGACATGCTCCGCGGTCTGGCCTTCATGACGACCGACCGGACGGCCGCGGTCCTGGTGGAGGGCGTCCTCCGGGAGTGGGCGTGGCACGAGCCGGGCGCCCTCGCCGGGACGCTGCCCGCCTCCCACCCCGTCGTGGCCGTGCCGGCGGCCTACGTCGCCCTGCAGGAGTACGGGCAGCGCCTGGCGCACACGCTGGACGCCTTCGAGGCGAAGGCGGCGGCGGAGGACCGGCAATGGCGGTGGAACGGCGAGATCGGACTGCTGAGCAACTTCGTCGGGGGACGCCTCAACCCCTTGGTCGTCGCGGCCGAGCCCTTCCTCGCCCAGGCGTTCGACGCGGACGGGTCGTGGGAGGCCGGCCCTGATCGGGGCCTGGTCTTCGACCGGCACGACGCCGCCCGCTCGACCGGCGGGGTCACCCTGCTGGCGGATGAGGCGGCCGTGGCCGCGCTGGAACGTGGTGCCCGGGCCGCCTTCGACGGGACGGTCGACGCACTGGGGATGCCTGAACCCCCCAAGGCTCCGAAGCCACACCCCTTCGACCCCTTCATCGACGCCGGCGGCGCCCTCGGCACGACCTGGTTGGACGACCTGGCACGCCTCAGGCGCCGCCACCCGTGAGTGACTCGCCGCGACGGGGGTAGATGGGGGTGGCGGGCCGGAGCGTCGTGATCCGTTGTGTACCGCGCACACTGCTTCTGTCACCCATTCGGTGACGACATGTCTTCAAAGCTATACAGAAAGTGACGACATCAGGGCTCGTCACCCGGTCGTGATCTTCGGTGCTTGCTCTAGCGGGTGACGGGAAGCAATGTTCCCTGCGCGGTCCGTACCCAACGACGCTCTGCCCCCGCGCGTAAGTGGCTGCCGCAGCACCGCAGTCAGTCATGCCAACTAGGAGGCGTCATGAGCTCGAACACCCGTACCGCACGCTGGGGCCGCACCGCTCGCTGGGGCCGCACCGCTCGCTGGGGCCGCAGCTCCCGCTGGAGCTGATCTCCGCACGTCCCCTCGGGGCAGGTGGTTGCGACCACCTGCCCCCATGGGGTCGTCGGTCTTAGGCGGGACGCGCCGCCGCTGTTAGCCTCGGCGCCGCCCATCCCCTTCCCGAGAAACCCGGGTCCCGTTGGCCGAGCCCGAGATCGCGTCCGCCCCACGCCTGCCCTCCACCGCCCCACACCGGGCCTGGACGATGGCCGTCGGTGGCGGAGTCGTCGCGATCACCCTGGCCGCCGCCGTGCTTCCCGCCGCGGCCCAGCCCATCCGGCCGCTGGCCATGCTCCTGATGACCGGGTTCTTCCTGTTCTCCGAGTCCGTCAGCATGCACGTGGAGTTCCGCCGACAGACCTACTCCTGGTCGCTGGCCGAACTCGCCCTCACCATCGCGCTGGTCGAGGTCGGGGGTCTCTGGGCAACGCTGGCCTGGGTGGCGGCCCTGGCCGTCCTCCTCATCGTGCAGTCCTACTCGCCGGCCAAGGCAGTCTTCAACCTCGCCATGGCGCTGCTGCACGGGTCGGTCGCCGTGGCGGTCCTCGAGGCCCTGCCGGACGCCTCGATCACCGAACCGCTCGCGTGGCTGAGCCTGATCCTGGCGGTCCTCGCCGCCAACCTCGTGGTCGCCTTCATGATCACGATCGCCATCATCGGCACCGCCGGGTATCCGGGCATGCAGCTCTGGCGCGAGCAGCTGGTGCCGATCGCCGTGGTGTCTCCGGTCGTGGTGTCGGTCGGGATCATCGCGCTGCTGCTGGCCTCGCTCAGCAACTGGGCGTGGGTCCTCGTCCTGCCCGTCCTGTCCGCCGTCGTCCTGCTGTTCCGGCGCTTCGGCAAGGTCACCCGTGAGGGCAACAGCGTCGAACGGGTCTACGACTTCGCCCGCCGGGTCGAGCAGGTCTCGCCGGACGAGGCCGGCACCCGGCAGATCGTCCAGGCGGTCCGCGAGCTTCTCAACGCCGAGCGGGTCGCGCTGTGGCTGCCGCCCTACCTCGACGAGGAGCCGAGGCTGGTCGTCGCCGCCGAGAACGGTGCGGTCTGGTACGACGGGCCCGGCGATCCGGACGACGTGTTCCGGCGCCGAGCGGTCGCCACGGCCGACGGGCCGGTCCTCGTGTCCCTCGCGCGGGCCGACGAGGAGGAGGCGGCAGCCCTGGCGCGCCGTGGGGTGTCCGACCTGATCGGCGCGCCCGTCACGACCGCGGCCGGCGAGCCCGGATACCTCGAGGTCTGCGACCGCCGCAGCGACATCGTCTCCTTCGCCGACAGCGACCGGGCCGCGCTCGAGTCGATGCTGACCCATATCAACGCGGCCATCCGCCAGCAGCAGCTGCTGACCCAGATCCGTTACGACGCCGACCACGACCGGCTCACCGGCCTGCCCAACCGCCAACGACTGGCGGCCGAGATCGACCAACTGCTGTCGGCCGAGCCGGGCACCGCACGGGCCGGGCTCATCCTCGCCGCACTGGGCAACTACACCGAGGTCACCGACACGCTCGGGCACGCCGCCAGCGACGAGCTGCTCCTGGTCACGGCCGGGCTCCTGCGCGAGCACGCGCCCCCGCAGGCGCTCCTCGCGCGCATGGAGGGTGAGCAGTTCGCCGTCCTCCTGCCGGGCCTGTCGCTCGCCGCGACCGAGCGCGCGGCCCGCCGGCTGCGGGAGGCCGCCTCGACGCGTTCCCGGGTCGCCGGTCTGGATCTCGAGGTCACGCTCACCATCGGGGTGGCCGCGGCACCGGTGCACGGCACGGACGCCGGGATGCTCATGCAGCGCGCCGACGTCGCCCTGCTGGCCGCCGCGGACTCCGGTGGCGTCGCCAGCTACCACCCGGTGCTCGACCAGCAGAGCCTGCGCCGCCTGCAGCTGGGCACGGAGCTCGAGCAGGCCATGGCCGAGGGCCAGATCAGCGTCGTCTTCCAGCCGATCATCGACGCGCAGACCTCGGACATCGTCTCCGTGGAGACCCTCGTGCGCTGGGCGCACCCCCGCTACGGCGCCATCCCGCCCGACGACTTCATCCACCTGGCCGAGCAGATCGGCCGCATCGGTCCGCTGACCGACCATGTCCTGGATCTCGCCCTCGCCCGGTGCCGCCGCTGGCTGGACCAGGGGATCTCCCTGTCGGTCGCGGTGAACCTCTCCGTGCACTGCCTGACCGAGCCGGATCTCGTGGCGCGGGTCAGCGGCGCCCTGCAGCGGCACGGCGTGCCCGGCGAGCTGCTCACCCTGGAGCTCACCGAGGGCAGCGTCGTGGACGACTCCGTGCGGGAGAGCTCCGTGCTGGCCGATCTGCACGCTCTGGGGCTCCGGCTCTCCATGGACGACTTCGGCACCGGGTACTCCTCGCTGTCCCAGCTGCGCCAGCTGCCGATCGACGAGGTCAAGATCGACAAGTCCTTCGTGCTGGGCATGTCGACCAGTCAGGGGGAGTCGTTCATCGCCCGCTCGATCATCGAGCTCGCCCACAACCTCGGCCTGCGCGTCGTCGCCGAGGGCGTCGAGGACGAGCTGACCCGCAACCTGCTGGCGGAGATGGGCTGCGACAAGCTGCAGGGGTTCCTGGTCAGCCGGCCGTTGCCCGACGACCGGCTGGAGAGCTGGCTGCTCGCCCGCACCGGCGTGCGGTCCGCCGCGCCCGGTGCCACGCATCGCCGGTTGTTCGTCCGTACCTGAGTCGCCGCGGCGAACCCCTCGCGAGGCGCTCGCCGACGGGGAGGTAGAGTCTCCGGCGGCCCTTCGAGTACGCCCCTTTAGCTCAGTCGGCAGAGCGTCTCCATGGTAAGGAGAAGGTCTACGGTTCGATTCCGTAAAGGGGCTCTGTAACACAAAGAGGAAACACAAAGAGCTGACCTGCCGGTCCTGTCGAGAGACCGGGCCGCATGGTCATCCCGGCGGTGTAGCTCAGCCTGGTAGAGCAAGCGGCTCATAATCGCTGTGTCACCGGTTCAAGTCCGGTCACCGCTACTCACGACGAACCCCGCGTGCCGGGGGCCGTCGGCACGACACAGGCCCGATCAGGGCCTGTACCCACAAGGCTAGGAGAACTCCATGGCAGCCACCGATGTCCGTCCGAAGATCACCCTGGCCTGCCAGGAGTGCAAGAACCGCAACTACATCACCCGCAAGAACCGGCGGAACGACCCCGACCGGCTCGAGCTGATGAAGTACTGCCCGTACGACCGCAAGCACACGACGCACCGCGAGACCCGCTGACCCTGGTCGGCTTGTCGAGCGAGAGGGCGGGAGCATGGCGCTGGACCGGGATCTGGTCGGGCGCAGCTACCCGCCCTCTGCCGTCTACGAGGTCGGCCGCGGCAAGATCGCCGAGTTCGCCACCGCGATCGGTGCCGACGACCCGGTGCACCGCGATCCCGATGCGGCGCGCGCGGCGGGGTACCCGGACGTCATCGCGCCGCCGACCTTCGCCATCGCCCTGACCCTCGAGGCGGCCAATGTGGTCCTCGGCGACCCGGACGTCTCCCTCGACTACAGCCGCGTGGTGCACGGCGAGCAGCGCTTCACCCATCACCGGCCGATGTGCGCCGGGGACCGGCTGGTCGCCACGACGACGATCGAGGCGGTCCGCAGCATCGGCGGCAACGACCTGCTCACCACACGCGTCGACGTCGCCACCGAGGACGGCGAGCCGGTGTGCGCGGCCACGTCGATGCTGGTCGCCCGGGGCGGAGCATGAGCCGGCTCGCCGCCAGTGACGTCGCCGTCGGCACGGAGCTGCCCGAGCGGGTCTTCCCCGTCACGCGCGCCGACCTCGTGCGGTACGCCGGTGCCTCGGGCGACTTCAACCCGATCCACTGGAACGAGCGCGTGGCCCTCGAGGTCGGGCTGCCCGGCGTCATCGCGCACGGGATGTTCACGATGGCACTCGCCGGCCGCGTCGTCACGGAGTGGGCCGGCGACCCCGGTGCGCTGGTCGAGTACCACGTCCGGTTCGGGCGGCCGGTCCTCGTCCCCGACGACCACGCCGGTGGCGAGCTCACCGTGCGCGGCCGCGTCGCCGCCCTCCTCGAGGACAACCGCGCCCGGGTCGACCTGACCGTGACCAGTCAGGGGGACAAGGTGCTGTCCCTCGCCCGCGCCGTCGTCGCCCTGGCATGAGGCCGCGGCGGCGCGCAGCCGTTGCCCGCGCGGCCGTTGCCTTCGTAGCCGTCGCCTTCCCGGGGGTGCTGCTGCTCTCCGGATGCACCTCCTTCGCCGACACACTCGCGGCCGAGGGGTCGGCGGGATCGACGCGGGCCGGTACGTCGCCGTCCCCGGAGGCGGCCCCGAAGGCCACCTGCCCGGCCGAACGGGCTGCCCCCGACCCCGACCGACCGATCGTCGACCTCACGTTCCGGCTGGAGGACGACCGGCGGACGGTCACCGGCAGCGAGACGGTGACCTTCACCCCCGACCTCCCCGTCGACGAGCTGGTGTTCCGGCTGACCCCGAACGGGCCCGACTCGGCCGACACCGGCAACCACCTCCAGGTCGGCGCGGTGCGCGGGAGCGACGTCGCCGACAGCCGGTACGAGGCGGCGGGCGGGGCGGCACCCGGCGGGCTCTACCTCGTCGAACTCGACGAGGAGCTGGCCCCGGGGCAGTCCACCAGCGTCACGCTGGACTTCACACTTGACCTGGGCCAGGCCTCCTTCGACCGGTTCGGCACGGACGAGGGGGTGTCCTGGTGGGCCAGCGGGGCGCCCCTGCTGGCGTGGGAACCGGGCGTGGGCTGGGCGGAGGACCCCTTCGTCGCGCTCAGCGGCGAGACGGCGACCAGCCCGGCCGCCGACACCACGGTGGAGGTGTCCGCCCCGGAGGCCCTGACGGTCCTGATGACCGGCGAGCAGGCCGAGCCGTCGGCGCCACGGGACGGCCGTCGCACGTGGACCTCGACCGAGCCGGCCGCCCGCGACGTCAGCGTGGCAGCGGGGATGTTCACCACGGAGGAGCGGGCGACGCCCGACGGCGTGCGGGTCACCGGAGGGGTGCTCCCGGGGGCCTCGATCGAGGCCGGCCGGCTGGCGGACCAGACCGTCGCGGCCATCGCCGACCTCGAGACCTACCTCGGCCCGTTCCCGTACCGGACGCTCACCGTGCCCCTGCTGCCCGACTACGGCGGGGGTATCGAGTACCCCTCCTCCATCCTGCTGGCCACGCCGAACCGCTCGGTGCTGGTCCACGAAGTGGCGCACATGTGGTTCTACGGGATGGTCGGCAACTCCCAGTTCCGCGACCCGTGGCTGGACGAGGCGTTCGCCACCTACGCCGAGGCGCTGGTCGACCCCGGGTCGGCGGCCGGGCTGACGCGGGCTCTCGATCTCGACGGCGATGTCGGCGCGGCCATGGACGACTTCGTCGATGAGCGGCGCTACTTCGGCGTCGTCTACGGCAAGGGCGCGGCCGCGTTGCTGGCCGCGAGGCAGGCTGCCGGAGCGGCAGAGTTCGACGCCGCGATCCGGTGCTACGTCGACGCGTCCGCCTGGACCATCGCCACGCCGACCGACGTCCGGACCGTGCTCGACGACCTGCGGGACGCCGTCCGGGTGCTCAACCGGGCCCACGCGCTCGGCAAGGACGACGTCCCCCGCTGAGGCCCCGTCCCGGGTCCCACCCCGAGCCTGCGAAGGGTGGGGAGGACGGGGTCCTTCTTCAGTCCGCGGTGGAGAGCAGTCGCTGCAGGCGGCCCACGCCCTCGGCCAGGTCGTCGTCGCCGAGGGCGTAGGACATGCGCACGTAGCCGGGGGTGCCGAAGGCCTCGCCCGGGACCACTGCCACCTCCGCCTCGTCCAGGATCAGCCCGGCCAGTTCGGCGCTGGTCTCCGCGGTCCGGCCGGCGATCGAACGGCCCAGCAGCCCCTTCACCGAGGGGTAGACGTAGAACGCACCCTGCGGCTCGGGGCAGGCGATCCCCGGGATCTCGCGCAGCATCGACACGATGGTCTGCCGACGACGGTCGAAGGCCTCGCGCATGGTCGCGACCGCCGAGAGGTCGCCGGTGAGCGCCGCGATCGCGGCGGCCTGCGACACGTTCGCGACGTTGGACGTGGCGTGCGAGTGCAGGTTGGTGGCGGCCTTGACGACGTCGGCCGGGCCCAGGATCCAGCCGACCCGCCAGCCGGTCATGGCGTAGGTCTTCGCGACGCCGTTGACCACGACGCAGCGGTCGGCCAGTTCCGGGACGAGGGCCGGCATGGACAGCGCCGCCGCGCCGCCGTAGGTGAGGTGCTCGTAGATCTCGTCGGTGAGCACCCAGAGGCCGGCGTCCAGCGCCCAGCGGCCGATCTCCTCGACCTGCTCGGCCGGGTACACCGCGCCGGTCGGGTTGGAGGGCGAGCAGAACAGCAGAACCTTCGTCCGCGGCGTGCGGGCCTCCTCGAGCTGGCCGATCGAGACCAGATAGCCGCTCTGCTCGTCGGCGACCACCGGCACCGGGACGCCACCGGCGAGACGGATCGCCTCGGGATAGGTGGTCCAGTACGGCGCCGGGAGGAGGACCTCGTCGCCGGGGTCGAGCATCGTGGCCAGCGCCTCGTTGACCGCCTGCTTGCCACCGTTGGTCACCAGCACGTTG
>JAOPWH010000279.1 GCA_025965795.1 Blastococcus sp. | reverse complement strand
GGGCGCTGGTCGCGAGACCGGCGCCCGTGTGCGGTGGAGTGGCCGAGAGGCGAGGCAACGGCCTGCAAAGCCGTCTACACGGGTTCAAATCCCGTCTCCACCTCGTCTCCCCCGCGGAGCACGAGCGTGGAGGAGGGTCCGGTCGCGAGATCGGATGGGGCGATTGGCGCAGCGGTAGCGCGCTTCCCTGACACGGAAGAGGTCACTGGTTCGATCCCAGTATCGCCCACCAGCAGAGCCCCGGATCCCGCGATCCGGGGCTCTCGCCGTTCCGGGGTCAGGCAGGCGGGTGCCGGAGAGATCCGCCACCCCAGGACGACGGTGGCGCTCCGGACCCGAGCGGTACCGCTCCCAGTGGGCGTCCCCGCGCGCCTGTTCGTCGTCCGTCTCCGCGGCCACCCAGCAGCCCGACCGTCCGCCCCACCGCGGGCAGGCCCCGTTCCCGTCCGGGGATCCGGCCGACCTGACGCCGGACCGCACCACGGGCAGGATCGACACATGGCCCTCCTGCGCTGCGACTTCTTCTCCGAGGCGTTGAGCCTCAGCACCTCCATGACCGTCTTGCTGCCCCAGCAGACGAGCACCCAGATCGGGATGGAGGGCCGCACGCCGGACGGCCCGCCACCGGTGCTGTACCTCCTGCACGGACTCAGCGACGACGACACGATCTGGATGCGTCGCACCTCGATCGAGCGCTACGCGGCCCCGCTGGGCCTCGCCGTCGTCATGCCTCAGGTGCACCGCAGCTTCTACGCCGACCAGGTCTACGGCGGCCGCTACTGGACGTTCCTGTCCGAGGAGCTGCCGGAACTGGTCTCCTCCCTCTTCCGCGTCTCCGAGCGGCGGGAGGACACCTTCGTCGCCGGGCTGTCCATGGGCGGTTACGGCGCCTTCAAATGGGCGCTCCGTCAGCCGGAGCGCTTCGCGGCCGCGGCGAACCTGTCCGGGGCGGTGGACATCACGGGCCTGCGCACCGGACGCGAGCGCCCCGAGGACCCGAGGATGTTCGAGCGGATCTTCGGCGACGACGGCGTGACCGGCACTCCCGACGACCTGTACCGGCTCATCGACCGGGCGGACCCGGCCGCGGTTCCGTCGTTGTACGTCTGCTGCGGCACCGAGGACGTCCTCATCGACGACAACCGTGCGTTCGTCGACGCGTGCGCGGCCGCGGGGATCCCGGTGACCAGTCGCTTCGGTGCCGGCGCGCACGACTGGACCTACTGGGACACCCAGATCCAGGACGTGCTCGCCTGGCTCCCGATCAGGACCGGCTGAGCTCGGCGCACGGCGTTAGCTCCATCGGGGGAACGCGCAGGTGAGGGGCTCAAGGTGGAGTCCCGACACGCCGATCTCCCGAAGATGACGAACCCGGCCGGCAAGCCCTCTGCCCACCGCCGCCTGCTGGTGGTCGCCGCCGTCACCGCGGCGACGCTGCTGGCAAGCGCCGGCACCGCCGCGGCCGGTGCGGCCGGTGCGGCCGGTGCGGCGTCCTCGGCGTGCCCGACCACGTTCCCCGGCGATCCAGGCCCGGGGCGCGTGCTGCTCGGCGTCGCCGGAACCCAGGTCGCCGGGCACGAGCTGGCCACCGGCCGCAAGCTCGCCCACCGGATCTACTTCAACAAGGGGATCAGCGACTTCGCCGTCCCGAACGGGCCGATCGCCCGCGCGATCCTCGCCGAGCAGGCCGCCGGGCGGATCCCCGTCGTCAGCGCCAAGCCCGGCATCGCGGCCACCGCCACCGGCCGGTACGACGCCCAGCTGCGGACGTTCTTCACCTGGGCCGACGCGCTGCCCAAGGTGACCTTCGTGATCGTCCACCACGAGCCGGAGAACGACGCCGTGGGCAAGCCGGCCGCCGTGCGGCACCAGCTGGCCGCCGACTTCCGCGCCGCCCAGCAGCACGTCCGTGCCGCCTTGACCGCCGCGACCGGGGGCTCTCCGCAGCACGTGTCGTTCGGCGGATCGCTGATGACGTACACGCTCACGCCGCAGGGGGCCGCCCGGCTGGCGCCGATCGACGAGTTCTTCCCCGGTCGGGGCGTCTGGGACTGGGCGGCCTGGGACCAGTACGACCCGAACCCGGCCCGCCCGCTCGAGGACCAGAAGTGGAAGGACGCGCTGGCGAAGTCCAGGCAGTGGGGTGTGCGTCCGGCGGTGACCGAGCTCGGCGTGCGACCCGAGGACCCGCAGGGCGCCAGCAAGGTGCAGTCGTTCTACACCCACGCGGTTGCCGCGAACGTGGCGTTCGTCCTGTACTTCGACTCCCCCGCCGACAAGGGTTGGGTGATGACCGGGCGAACGCGCGACACCTGGCGGGCGTTGATGACGAGCCCGGGGACGGCCCTCACGCCCAACCGCTGAGCGGTCAGGCTCGACCCTCGAGGGCGAGCCAGGCGATGACGCCGCCGTCGCCGACCGGCGTGCAGACGAACCCCAGGCCCCGGAGGACGGCGAGGGCCGCGACGTTCGCCGCGGTGGTGTCCGCGCGCACCCGCGCCAGGCCGGAAGCCCTCGCCTCGGCGAGCAGCGCACGCAGGGCGCGACGGCCCACGCCTCGGCTGCGCGCGGTGCGGGCGAGCCAGATGCCCACCTCGGCGGACGAGGTGTCCGGCACCCGCTTGAGCCGCACGGCGCCGACGACGGCGTCGTCGGCGAGGACGGCCCAGGTGGCCTCCGCGATCGCCCCGTCGAGACCGTCCCTCCGGCTCCGGTGGAAGGTCCTCAGCCAGGCCACTCGATCGGCCGTCCACTCCTCCCCCGGCCCCACCGGCGGCGTGACCTCGTTCGCCGACGCATCGGCCCGTGCGACCCGCACCATCCGTTCGAGGACGTCCTCGTCGACCGCGACGAGCCGGACATCGTCCGAGGCACGCCCGGGGCCGGGTGTCACGACCGCCCGGGTTCGACGTGCTCCACCCAGAAGCGTTCCACCTGCTCCGCCAGCTCCCCGGGGGAGCCGCTGTTGTCCAGGACGACGTCGGCAACCGCCCGCCGTTGCTCGTCGGTCGCCTGGGCGGCGATGCGCGCACGAGCGTCCTGCTCGGTGAGGCCGCGCTGCACCAGTCTTGCGACGCGCGTCTCCGTATCGGCCTGCACCACGAGGACGACGTCGTAGGAGGATGCCTGTCCGGTCTCCACCAGCAGGGGGACGTCGTTCACCACCACCGCGTCGGCGGCCGCGGCAGCCACCAGCTCGGCGGTGCGGTGCCGCACGAGCGGATGGACGACTGCATCCAGGCGGGCCCGCGCCTCGGGGTCGGCGAAGACGATGCCGGCGAGGGCCGCCCGGTCCAGTGCGCCCTCGGGGGTCAGGATCCCCCGGCCGAACGCCTCGGCGACCGACGCCAGCCCCGGCGTCCCTGGCTCGACCACCTCGCGGGCGATCCGGTCGGCGTCCACGACCACGGCCCCACGAGCGGCCAGCAGCGCCGCCACGGTGCTCTTGCCCGATCCGATCCCGCCGGTCAACCCGATGCGCAGCACGCACGGACAGTAGCGATCCAGGCCGGAGAGGTCACAGAGCGGTAACGCGCGCCCCGTGCGCCCGGCGCGTCGCACCAGTCACACCAGTAACAGCCCATAACGTCCGCCGTGGCGCTCTTCCCCCGCCGAGAGAGGCAGAACCCGATCATGTCCCGTCCCACCCCCGGATCCCCGACGTCCCGAGCTGCCCGCCGCGGCGCCGGCCGTCACCGGCTCGGCGCCCCCACCGGCGTACGCGTCAGCGACCTCCCCGCGGTCCGTGAGCGGATGCAGTTCCAGCGCTCGTCCCCCCAGCCCGCCAACTCGTTCCTGCGCTGGCTGTTCGCCGCGCCGCCGGCCGGACGGCACACCTGGAGCTTCCTGGCCGGCAACGGTGGTCGTCCCCGCACCGCGTTCGCGATCATCCTCAGCCTGTAGGTCGCTCGAGTCGGGCCCCGC
>JAOPWH010000237.1 GCA_025965795.1 Blastococcus sp. | reverse complement strand
GCGACTGGGTGTGCCCCTGGGTGGCGGCCATGGCCTCCAGGCAGGTGCGGACGACGTTGTTGTAGACGTCCTGCGCGGTCAGCGACCAGCCCGAGGTCTGCGAGTGGGTGCGCAGCGACAGCGACTTGGGGTTCTTCGCGCCGGCTTCGTGCACCAGCTTCGCCCACAGCAGCCGCCCGGCGCGGAGCTTGGCGACCTCCATGAAGAAGTTCATGCCGAAGCCCCAGAAGAACGACAGCCGGGGCGCGAACGAGTCGACGTCCATCCCGGCGTCCACGCCGGCCTTCAGGTACTCCACGCCGTCGGCGAGGGTGTAGGCCAGCTCCAGATCGGCCGTCGCCCCGGCCTCCTGGATGTGGTACCCGGAGATCGAGATCGAGTTGAACCGCGGCATCTCCTGCGAGGTGAACGCGAAGATGTCGCTGATGATCTGCATCGAGGGCTTGGGCGGATAGATGTAGGTGTTGCGCACCATGAACTCTTTGAGGATGTCGTTCTGGATGGTCCCGGTCAGCTGACCGGGCTTCACCCCCTGCTCCTCGGCCGCGACGATGAACAGCGCGAGCACCGGCAGGACGGCGCCGTTCATCGTCATCGAGACGCTCATCTTGTCCAGCGGGATGCCGTCGAAGAGCTGCCGCATGTCGAGGATCGAGTCGATCGCCACGCCGGCCATGCCGACGTCGCCGACCACCCGCGGGTGGTCGGAGTCGTAGCCGCGGTGGGTGGGCAGGTCGAAGGCGACGCTCAATCCCTTCTGCCCGGCGGCCAGGTTGCGCCGGTAGAACGCGTTGGACTCCGCCGCCGTGGAGAAGCCCGCGTACTGGCGGACCGTCCAGGGCTGGGTCGTGTACATCGTCGGATACGGCCCCCGAAGGAACGGCGGCAGCCCCGGCAGGGTGTGCAGGAAGTCCAGCCCGGCGAGGTCGTCGGGGGTGAACAGCGGGGGGACGGCGATGCCCTCGGGCGTCTCCCAGGTGGCGTCCGCGACGCTGCGCCCGGTGGCCGCCTGGAACGCCGTGGCCCAGTCGTCCCGCGTGCCGCCGGCCGCCGGCCGGCCCAGCGCGACCGACCCGAAGTCGGGGATCCCGCTCATGCCCGCACCCCCAGCTGCTCCTGCACGGTCCGCAACACGTCCAGCGCGTCGCACCCGGCGTACACGTAGCCGTCCACCCCGTCGATCGACAGGTCCGGCCTGCCGGCCAGCCACACGTGCGTCGCGCCCGCCGCCTTCAGCTCGGATGTCAGCTCGACAGCCGACGCGGCGTAGTCCTTGTCGGTGCCGCAGATGCAGGCGACCGTCGTCGATGCCTCCGCCAGGCCGGCTGCGCCGTCGCCGGACGGCGTCTCCAGACCGCCCGCCTGGAACAGGTTGCCGGCGAAGCTCGCCCGCGCGGTGTGCTTCGCGATCGGGCCGACCGTGGCCAGGTAGACCCGCGCGCCGCCGGCCCGCGCGCGCAGCTGCTCGAACTCCTGGGCGGCCCGCACCCGGGGCAGGCCGCCGGTGGGCAGCACCTCCGCGGCGGGCGCGCGGGACGGCAGCCGCTCGGCCAGGTTGGGGAACTCGCTGACGCCGGTGATCGCGTCGGTGCGGTGGGCCAGGCGGCCGCCCCGCTCCTCCCACGCCGCGGCGATCCGGTCGCGGACCAGGCCCGAGTCGAGGGCCGCGGCCAGTCCGCCGGCCCGCTCGATCTCGGTGAACCACTCCCATGCCGCCTGGGCCAGCGACTCGGTCAGCGACTCGACGTACCAGGAGCCGCCGGCCGGATCGAGCACGCGGGCCAGGTGTCCTTCCTCGACCAGCAGGCTCTGGGTGTTGCGGGCGATCCGCCGCGAGAACGGATCGGGCAGGCCGAGTACGGCGTCGAACGGCTGCACGGTGACGACGTCGGCGCCGCCCACACCCGCGGCGAAGCAGGCCACCGTCGTCCGCAGCAGGTTCACCCACGGGTCGTGCTTGGTCGTCATCACCGAGGAGGTGACGGCGTGCTGCCGCTGGGCCCGGAGGTCCGGCGCGGCACCGCTGACCTCGCCGACCCGGTCCCAGAGCCTGCGGGCGGCGCGCAGGGCGGCGATCGTCGTGAACTGGTCGGCCGACGCGCTGTAGCGGAAGTCCAGCTGGCCGAACGCCTCGTCGACGCCGAGCCCGCCGTCGGTGAGGGCCCGCAGGTAGGCGACACCGGCCGCCAGGGAGCAGCCGAGCTCCTCCACCGCGGTCGCGCCCGCGTCGGCGAAGACCGTGCCGTCGACGACGACCGTGCGCAGGCCGTCGTGCACGGCCGCCCGGCGCGCGAGGTCGGCGAGGCCGGAGAGATCCTGCGGTTCCCCGCCGGCGGCGTGCAGGCCGAGCGGGTCGAGCCCGAGCGATCCGCCGGGCGCGAGGTCGCGCCCCTCGGCGAGGGCCAGGAAGGCCTCGGCGGCGGCCGTTCCGCCCTGCAGAGTCACCGGTGCGAGATCGAGCAGGACGTCGGAGAGCACGTCGGCGAGCGAGTCGACACCGATCGCGCCCTCGCCGAGCACCAGCCACAGCGAGGTGACGCCGTTCTCCAGGTCCGCCGCGATCGCCTCCTTGGTGGCCCCGACATCGGGGTCCGCGTGCCGCTGGCGCACGTCCCAGCCGCCCGGCACGGCCGGGTCCGTGCCCGCTCGCGATCCCCGGACGAACGGCGCGAGGCCGGGCACGCCGGCCGTCGTCGGGAGGTCGGCGGCGTCCTCGGCGGTGTAGAGCGGCGCGACGCGCACCCCCGTGGCGACCGGGACGGTCAGCGCCTCCTCGACCGGATCGGGCAGGTTCTCGCGGCCGGCCTTGCGCAGCACCCCGGCGACGAGGTCGCGCCATTCGTCGCGGGTGACCGGAGGGAACCCGGCGGCCAGGGCGAGGTCGTCGGGGACCTCGTGCTCGGCCGGCACCTCGGCGTCTGCCGCGCCCACACCCTCGGCCGCCCCGTCGGTCCCGGGGGCGGTGTGCTGGTCGGTGGAACTCATCGTCGGTCTCACTCCTCGCCGGGTGGACGGGACGAAGTGTCGCCGGGTGCGGGGCGGCGGGTACGGGCGGGTGGGGGCGGGCCGGACGCGGGAGACTGGACCGCGTCGGCCTCCAGCGCGTGCAGCGCCGTGCGCGCCAGCAGCCGGACGCCGATCGCGATGGCCCGCTCGTCGATGTCGAACGTGCCCCGGTGCAGGTCGAGGGGCGCGCCGCCGCCGTGCGTGCCCAGCCGGGCCAGCGCGATCGGCATCACGTCGGCGAACCAGCCGAAGTCCTCCCCGCCCATGCTCTGCGGGGAGAGGACGACGTGGTCGCTGCCGACGGTCTCCAGGGCGGCCGCGCGCAGCAGCGCGACCGCGCGCGGGTCGTTGACCACCGGCGGCACCCCGCGGACGTAGTCGACGTCGACCTCGGCGCCGGTGGTCGCGGCGACCCGCTGCACGAGCGACCGCATCAGGTTCTCGGCGTCCTTCCAGGCATCCCGGTCGAGCACGCGCACGGTGCCACGCAGCTGGCCGCGCTGCGGAATGGCGTTGGCCGCGATGCCGGCGTTGACCGCACCCCACACCAGCGACATCCCGGCCCGCGGATCCACCTGACGGGACAGCAGGGCCGGCACGTCGGTGATCAGCCGGCCCAGGGCGTCGACGAGGTCGACGGTGAGCTGCGGGCGGGCGGTGTGCCCGCCGGGGCCGAGCAGCGTGACGTCGATCCGGTCGCAGGCGGCGGTGATGGCGCCGGTGCGCAGGCCGATCTTGCCGGCGGGGACCGACGGATCGCAGTGCACCGCGAACGCTCGCGTCGCGCCGTCCAGGACACCGGAGGCCACCACCTCGGTGGCGCCGCCGGGCAGCGTCTCCTCGGCCGGCTGGAAGACGAAGCGCACCCGGCCCGGAACGCCGTCGAGGGAGGCGAGCGCCATGGCCACCCCGAGGACGACGGTGGTGTGCACGTCGTGCCCGCAGGCGTGGCACAGGCCTTCGCGGGTCGAGGCGTACGGCACGTCCTTGAGGTCGGCGAGGGGAAGGGCGTCGATGTCGGCCCGGAGGACGACGACCGGCTCGCCGGAGCCCACCTCGCAGACCAGTCCGGTGCCCGTCGGCAGCCGCCGCGGCTTGAGCCCGATCTCGCGCAGCCGCTGCTCGAGGTAGGACGTGGTCTCGAACTCGGCGAAGGCCAGCTCGGGATGCGCGTGCAGGTGCCGGCGGGTGGAGATGAGCTGGCCGTTGTTGGCCTGCACCCAGTCGTCGACAGCGGCCCCGAGCTTCTCGACGACCGGGGTCATGCCGAGTGCCCGCCCGCGCAGTCGGCAGGACCGGGCACCGGACCCGGTGGAAGTCCGGCCGGCCCGGTGGCGGGAAGGCCGTTGCGCATCTCCTCGAGCAGGCTGTCGACCACGGGACGGAGGTCGCCGCCGGAGGCCAACGCCACCGCGCGCTGCCGCTGGTAGGAGGCGCCGAGGGCCAGGACGCGCTCGACGTCGGCGAGCTCGTCCTCGCAGTCGAGCCGCTTGGCCGTGGGCATCAGATCCTCGACCAGGTCGAGGATCGCCTCCCGCACCGGCCGGATGGTGCCCTTCTCGTCGACGACGATGTCGGCGTCCAGGCCGTAGCGCGCCGCGCGCCACTTGTTCTCCCGCAGCACCCAGCTGACCGGCGTCGGCAGGGTGTAGCCGCGGTCGAGCTGGCCGTCGAACTGCTCGACGAGACACTGCGACAGCGCGGCCACCGCGCCGATCTCGTCGAGGGTCGGCAGACCGTCGCAGATGCGCAGCTCGACCGTGCCGAAGCCCGGGTGCGGGCGGATGTCCCACCACACCTCGCGCACGCTCTCGATCGCCTTGGTGGAGATCAGCGTCTCCATGTAGGTCTCGAACTCGTCCCAGCCGGAGAGCTGATAGGGCAGGCCGGCGGTCGGCATGCTTTCGAAGACCTTGGTCCGCGCCGAGGCCAGGCCCGTGTCGCAGCCGACCCAGAACGGCGAGGATGCCGACAGCGCCAGGAAGTGGGGGATGTAGTGGCACAGGGCGTTGACGATCGGGATCGCCTTCTCCGGCGCCCGGACGCCGACGTGCACGTGGACGCCGAAGATCTGCAGGCGGCGGGCCAGCCACTGCATCCGCTCGACCAGCTGTGCGTAGCGCTCCTTGGGCGAGATCAGCTGGCTCTGCCAGTCGGTGAACGGGTGCGTGCCGGAGCACATGAGACCCAGCCCCCGCTTGTCGGCGGCGGCGACGACCTCGGCCAGGGTGCCGGCGAGGTCGGCCTTGGCCTCGCCCACCGTGCTGCAGATCCCGGTGATGATCTCGATCGTCGACTGGAGGAGCTCGTGCTTGGCCTTGGGGTGCTCCTCGAGGCCCTCGGGGCGGATCTCCTCGAGGATCTCGACGGCACCGGCGGACAGCTCGCGGGTCTCGCGGTCGACGAGCTGCAGCTCCCACTCCACGCCCAGGCTGCTGCGCTCGGAGGACTCGAAGGGGATCCGCACGCGGGAAGTCTAGGTTCGATCACCGGTCACCACCGCCTGGCCCGGTACCGCTCACCCGTCCAGGTGCCCGCGGCCCGCGGGCGCGGCCGGCGCGCCCGTCAGGAGAGGTCCGAGCAGGTCGGCTCCCAGGACATGTCCGGGAGGTAGCGCTTCCACTCCCCCGACGACAGGTCCCGCCCGACCACGGCGCAGGCCTCGTCCAGCCACGCGGAGGTGTCCATGAACGGGAGACGGCGCGCCCGGTCGGCCTGGAGCCCGGCCGGGCGGCTCATGTCCCAGCTGATCACGGTGCCGTCGAGGCCCACGGTGAACAGCGTCCGGGCCGTGGCGTCCACGTCGACACCGACGACGTCCCCTCGGTGACCGGCGAGTGACTCCGGGTCGAACCAGCGGCCGGTCGAGGGGTCGATCGACCACCGCCGGACCTCGGCGCCGTTCCCCGCGGTGACCGCCCATCTCCCGTCGGATGCCACGACGACGTCCCGGACCTGCTGCTCGTGGAGGTCGAGCTCCTGCGCGATGCCACCCGCCGCGTCGACCAGGGTGACGGTGCCGTCGTCCCACAGCTGCGCGGCTCCGGAGGGGAGCGCGCGGAAGGTGGTCAGCACGGCAGGCCTCGAGTGCGGGGTGACCGGCACGGACCGGCCGTCGGAGAGGTCCACCAGCGTCGCGGCGAGCCCCTGGCTGTCCCAGAGCACGAAGGAGCGGGCGTCGTCGGCGAAATCGGCGGCGAGGAACTCGATCGGTGCGTGGAACGTGCCCCTCACGCCGGTCGCGCGGGTCGATCCGTCCGCGACGGCCACGTCGAGCAGCTCCCAGGAGGACGAGGTGTTCGGTGCGCCGTCGTGCGGTTCGGCCACCACGAGCAGGATGCGCCTGCCGTCGGCACTGATCGCGCCGTCGAGCGGCCAACCGCCGATCTGGTCCCCCTGGAGCAGCATCCGGGAGTCGCCGTCGGTGGTCACCAGCCGTAGCCACGGGACGCCGTCCTTGACGCCCGCGGCCATCATCTCGTCCTTGGTCGGCGAGGGGGCGACGGTCGCCCAGTCGCCCCACGCCCCCGGGATGTCCATGATCACGTGCGGAACCATGGGAGAACCCAGCGGCCAGGCCACCACCGCGGTGCCGATCCCGTAGCTGAGCGTCCGTCCGCCACCGGTGAGGATCGGGTCCTGGGGAACGCCCCGGATCGCCAGGACGCGCTGTATCCGACCGAGCGCGGCGACCGCTGTCTGCAGGCCGGCGCGGGTCTGCGGGGTGTCCGCCAGCCGGAAGGCCCGTACCGACAGCAGGAGGGACGTGTCGAGCGAGCCCACGGTCGGGGCGGTGGCGGCCAGCCGGTTCGCCTCGTCCACCAGCGAGGCCCGGCCGGCGCCGTCCGCGGCTGCGGCCGCCTGGTCCGCCTGCTGCTGGGAACGGACCGCCATGGCGGTGACGGCCAGCGCGACGACGAGGACCGCGCCGAGCACCAGGCGCCTCCCCGGCCGTCGGCCCGAGAACGCGAAACGGCGCTGCGGCGCGACGTCGGCGGCGGTGGCACCGGTGGCGGTGGCTTCGGCCGCCCCGGTGTCCGGCTTGCGCGGCGACTGCGGTTCCGCCTGGGACAGGGGATCGCGGTGGATGGCGAGGGCCGCCGGTCGCGGCGGAGGCAGCCAGGCCATGACCGGCAGAGCTGCCGGTGCTCGCGGGTGCGCGGGCACCGAACGCCTGGCCTCGCTCAGCGCCGCCTCGGCCTCGGCGCGCAGCGCATGCAGCCTGCGCCGCTCCGCCACCGCGAAGCGCGCGGCCGGCCAGTCGGCGTACGGCTCGCCACGCCACAGCCCCAGCGCCGTCCTCAGCAGCCGGACCGCTTCGGCCGGATCGCCGGCGCCGAGCTGGGCCCGGCCGCGCCGCACGAGGTCGGTGAACCGGAGCGCGTCGACGTTCGCGCGACCGATCGCGAGGGCGTAGCCCTGCCCGCGGCGCTGCACGTACTGCCCGGTGGTGCGCTCGCGCAGGTTCGGCTCCAGGGATCCGCGCAGCTGGGCCAGGTGCACCCGCAGCGCCTCATCGGCCGCCTCGGGTGTGACGTCGTCCGGCAGGTGGGCCAGCAGCTCGTCGGCCCCGACCTCGCCCGGGGCGGCTGCGGTGAGGACGGCGAGCAGCAGCCGCTCCGTCGTCCCCGGTACGGGCACCGGGACGGAGGCGTCGGTGAGGACCTCCAACGGTCCGAGGACCGCGATGCGCATGCGACGACGGTAAGCGTCCCGAGGCCGCGAGGGGGCGTTTCCCGCATTCCGGCCGGACCCGGGCGACCCGCATCCCCGACGGGCTGCGTTAGCGTCCCCGCGTGAACCCGGCCTCCGGAACCGACCCCGACACTCTCGCCGCCGTCGCGGCCGAGGAGCTCGCCGCCACGCTCGGCGGACCGCACGACGTGGCCGTCGTCATGGGGTCGGGATGGGCGCGGGCCGCCGACGCTTTCGGCGACGTGCAGGGCTCCGTGCCGATCGGAGAGCTGCCCGGCTTCGCCGCCCCGACCGCCGTGGGGCACGGCGGCGAGGTGCGGTCGGTGCGGGTCGGCGACCGCGCAGTGCTGCTCTTCCTGGGTCGCACCCACTTCTACGAGGGCCGGGGGGTCGACCCGGTGGTGCACGGGGTGCGCACCGCGGCCGCGGCCGGCGTGCGCACCGTCGTCCTCACGAACGCGGCCGGCGGGCTGGCCCCCGAGCACCGCGTCGGGCAGGCCGTCGTGATCAGCGACCACCTCAACCTGACCGCCCGGTCGCCGCTGGTCGGCGCGAACTTCGTCGATCTGACCGACCTGTACTCGGCCCGGCTGCGGGCCCTGGCGCATGAACTGGACCCGTCGCTGGCCGAGGGCGTGTACGCCGCGCTCCCCGGCCCGCACTACGAGACGCCGGCCGAGATCCGCATGCTGCGCACCCTCGGGGCCGACCTGGTCGGCATGTCGACGGCGCTCGAGGCGATCGCCGCCCGGGCTGCCGGCATGGAGGTCTTCGGCCTCTCGATGGTGACGAACGCGGCCGCGGGGATCACCGGGGAGAAGCTGGACCACCAGGAGGTGCTGGCGGCCGGCAAGGCGGCGGCCGGCCGGCTGGGCCAGTTCCTCGTCGAGTTCATCGGGCGGATGCCGTGAGCGGGCCGGTGCTGCTGACCGGTGCCGCGGGGCGGATCGGCACCTGGCTGCGCGGCGGGCTGCCGGAGCGCGGCTGGGCGGTGCGCTGCCTGGACGTCGTCCCGGTGGCCGACGTCCGACCCGGCGAGGAGCACCTCGTGGCGGACGTGGCCGACCTGGCCGCCATGGTCGACGCCACCGAGGGCGCGTCGGCGGTCGTGCACATGGCCGGCATCTCAGGTGAGTCGACGTGGCCGGCGATCCGCCACTCCAACATCGACGGCACGTACTGCGCACTCGAGGCGGCCCGCCTGTCCGGGGTGCCGCGCGTGGTCCTGGCCAGCAGCAACCACGCCACCGGATACACGCCCCGCCCGGCCGAGGGTCTGCTGACCGAGGCGGACGCACCGCCGCGCCCCGACACCTACTACGGGGTCGCGAAGGCGACCATGGAGGCGCTCGGCTCGCTGTACGTCGACCGCTACGGCCTCGACGTCGTCTGCCTGCGGATCGGTAGCGCGTTCCCCGAGCCGACGTCGACCCGGCAGCTGTCCACCTGGCTCTCCCCCGCCGACACCGTCGCGCTGGTCGACGCCGCCCTCAAGGCGCCGTCGCCCGGGTTCTCGGTCGTGTGGGGAGTCTCGGACAACACCCGCCGCTGGTGGGACCTCACCGCAGCCCGCGCGCTGGGCTACGAACCGGCCGACGACGCCGAGGTCTACGCCGAGGCGCTGATCGAGGCGCACGGCGAGCCCGACCTGACCGACCCGGTGCACGCGCGGGTCGGCGGGGAGTACACGACCGCCGCCTTCGACGCGGAGCACTTCACCGCATGACGGACGACGTGCTGTCCGCCGCCCGTGCCTGGGCGGACGCCGATCCGCACGACGGCGACCGGGCCGAGATCGAGGCGCTGATCTCTGCCGGTGACCTCCCTGAACTCACCGGCCGCTTCGCCGGACCGCTGACCTTCGGGACGGCGGGGTTGCGCGGACCGCTGCGCGCAGGTCCGGCCGGGATGAACGCGGCCGTGGTCACGCGGGCCGCCGCGGGCCTGGCGCGCCACCTCGCCGACTCGGGCCACGCGGGCGGGGGCGTCGTCATCGGCTTCGACGCCCGCCGCCGGTCCGACGAGTTCGCGCACATCTCGGCGGCGGTGCTGGCGGGCGCAGGGTTCGCCGTGCAGGTGCTGCCGCGCGCACTGCCGACCCCGGTGCTGTCCTTCGCCGTCCGGCACCTCGGGTGCGCGGCCGGGGTCATGGTGACGGCCAGCCACAATCCGCCCGACGACAACGGCTACAAGGTCTATCTCGGCGACGGCGCCCAGCTCGTGCCGCCCGCCGACCGGCAGATCGAGGAGGCCATCGCCGCGGTGGGACCGGCCCGCGACGTGCGGCTCAGCGATGACTGGCTGACCCTCGGGGACGACATCCAGGCCGACTACGTGGCCGCGGTCGTGACGGCTCTCGATCCCTCGCGAGTGCCGTCGCGCAGCGACCTGGTCGTGGCCTACACGGCCATGCACGGGGTGGGCGCGGAGACGACGCGCGCGGTGTTCGCCACGGCGGGGCTGGCCGAGCCGGTGAGCGTGCCCGAGCAGGACGCCCCCGACCCCGCGTTCCCGACGGTCGCGTTCCCGAACCCGGAGGAGCCGGGCGCGGTCGACCTGCTGAAGGCACTGGCCTCGCGGGTGGGGGCGGACGTCGCGATCGCCGAGGACCCGGACGCCGACCGCTGCTCGGTGGTCTGCGGCGGGCGGCAGCTGACCGGCGACGAGGTCGGCGCACTGCTGGCCGACTGGCTGCTGCGCCGAGGCGTGCAGGGCACCTACGCGTCGTCGCTGGTGAGCGGTTCGCTCATGCACGTGATCGCCGCGGCGGCCGGGCAGCCGTCGGCCGAGACGCCGACCGGGTTCAAGTGGATCATGCGGGCCGGATCCGACTCGGCGCCGCTGGTGTACGGATACGAGGAGGCGCTGGGCTACTCGGTGGCACCCTCGGTCGCGCGGGACAAGGACGGAATCTCCGCCGCCCTGGCCGTCGCGTTGCTGGCGGCGGAGCTGAAGACGACGGACCGGACGCTGCTGGACCGGCTGGACGAGCTGGCTCGGGAGCACGGGCTGTTCGTGACGGGGCAGCTGTCGGTCCGGGTCGAGGACCTCACGGTGATCTCCGACGCGATGGCGCGGCTGCGGGCGGCACCTCCTACCCGGCTGCTGGGTCGTGAGGTCGCGTTCGCCGATCTCGCACTGGACGACCCCGCGGTGGACGCGGTGCGGCTGCTGGGCGACGGCGTGCGGGTGATCGTGCGGCCCAGCGGCACCGAGCCCAAGCTCAAGGCCTACCTCGAATCGGTGGTGCCGGTGCACGACGACGCCGGGCTGATCGCCGCACGCGGTCGCGGCGAAGACGAGCTCGACCAGCTGCGCGCCGAGATGTCGGCGGCGCTGGCGCTGTAGGCAGCCCGCCGCTCCGGGCGAATCAGACGCTGACCGGGAGCGGACCATTCCGCCGCTGGAGACTGCAGTGTCAGGCCACCTGCGCGGGTGGTTGTCCACAGGTCGGCGTGCTAGCCGGTTGCTGGTCTGCGTAGTCTCCCGTGGTCCGATGATCAACACCGGGAGTGACGACGTGACCTGGCGGTCGACCACACGGTTCGCGGCCGGCCTCGCCGTGGCCGCGGTCGTGCTCAGCGGGTGCTCGGAGAAGCAGGAAGCAAACAGCACCCTGCCCGACCCCAGCTCCAGCGCCGCAGAGACGACACCGGAACTCCCACCCCTCGGCCCCGACGAGTTCCCGGTACCGGACGAGGCCCGCCAGAAGACGCCTGATGGTGTCGTCGAGTTCGTTCGGTACTACGTCGCCCTGGCCAAATTTTTAGCCGACAGCTCCTCAGATCCGCAACCGCTCCTCGACCTGAGCCAGGACTGCGGGGTGTGTGGACAGATCGCTGAATCTCTCCAAGAAGATCTGAATTCCGGCTACAGCTACCGCGACTATGACTACAACTTCGAAGAGCTCGGGCCCGGCCTTCTCCACGGCGACTCGGCCGAAATGGGCTTTGTCTACGCCCAGGGCCCGATCACCGTCATAGATTCGGCCGGCAAGGTCGTCCCTACTAGGTCATCAGCTACGACGGGCGACCTCCAGTCAGGAGCAGTGCTGCGTTGGCGCGACGACCTCCAGAGCTGGGTCATTACGACTCTCACTGTGGGCTGACGTGAGCCGATTACTGGGCACTGCCCTGGGCATCGCATTGCTCGTCACGGGGTCCGGCGTCGCATTTGCTGCGGACTGCTCTGGCATCACTTGCGATACGCCCAGAGTGTCGACTGGCTCGGGGGCGTTGACAGCCGCCTATGTCGGTCAGAATCCCGGCGGCGGCTGGACAGCGAGCAACGCATCGGGAATCGAGGCTCCCTATACCTACGTCCTCCATCAACCCTGTGTCGTGGATGACCGGCAGAGCGGCACTTGTCGACCGAGTGACTTTCTTGAGTGCCCCCAAACGCCTGGTCGCGTGGTCGAGGACTTAGTCGCCGAGCAGCGTCGCCTCGTCATGTCCGGGGGTCTGGTTGCCGACGACCCCGAGGGCAGCTACACCCCCCCGCCCGGCACTCCGGTCGGGACCGAGATCGGCCCGTGGGTACGCCTTGTGCGGGCCTGTATCGACATCACGGCGCTGAATCCACCGCCGTCGCCGGATGAGGTGTTCCGCTACTTCGAGCGGCTCCCGCTCCC
>JAOPWH010000229.1 GCA_025965795.1 Blastococcus sp. | reverse complement strand
TCGCCTTCGCGATCAAGGCGCCGCTGGTGCCCTTCCACACCTGGCTGCCCGACTCCGGTTCCGAGGCGCCCATCGGCAGCGCGGTGCTGCTGGTCGGCGTCCTGGACAAGGTCGGCACCTTCGGCTTCCTGCGGTACTGCCTGCCGCTGTTCCCCGACGCCTCGCGGTTCTTCGCGCCCTACGTGCTCGTGCTGGCCGTGGCCGGGATCCTGTATGCGGCGCTGCTGGCGATGGGGCAGAGCGACATGAAGCGGCTGGTGGCCTACACGTCGATCTCGCACTTCGTCTTCATCGCCCTCGGCATCTTCGCCTTCACCACGGAGGCGGGCACCGGCGCGGTGCTCTACATGTTCAACCACGGCATCGCCACCGGCCTGCTGTTCATCGTCGTGGGCATGCTCATCGCCCGCGGGGGATCGCGGCAGATCCGCGACTACGGCGGTATGGCGGCCAAGGCGCCGATCCTGGCCGGGGTCTTCCTCCTCGCCGGGCTGGCGTCGCTCGCGCTGCCGGGGACCAACAGCTTCGTCAGCGAGTTCCTGGTGCTGATCGGCTCGTTCCCGACGCGGCCGGTGTTCACCATCATCGCGACCGTCGGGATCATCCTGGCCGCGCTGTACATCCTGCTGATGTACCAGCGGACGATGCACGGGCCGCCGGCCGGAGTCCTGCTGCAGGAGTCGGTCCTCGATCCGGTTCCGGTCGGGGGCGGCGCCACGGCGGTCGCGGCCGCCCCGTCCCGCGCCGCTCTCCGGGTCTCCGACCTCAGCCGGCGTGAGCTCGCGGTGGTGACGCCGCTGGTCGCGCTGATCCTCGTCCTCGGCGTGTACCCGCAGCCGCTGCTCAACCTGATCGAGCCGGCCGTCGCCGCCACCATGAGCGACATCGGTGCAGCCCCCACGGGTTCCGGAGGGACCGACTGATGATCGAGGCCCCTGACATCTCGCTCGCGGCGCTGGCGCCGCTGCTGTTCGTCTTCGTGGCGGCCAGCATCGGGGTGCTCGTCGAGGCGTTCGCGCCGCGGGAGCACCGCCATCCCGTCCAGGTGGCGGTCGCGCTGGTCGGCACGGTGGGCGCCCTGGTCTCCACCATCCTGCTGGCCGGGCACCGGGAGATCACCGCCGGCGGTGCGCTGGCCGTCGACGGCGCGGGACTGTTCCTGCAGGCCACCATCGCCGGCCTCGGAGCCCTGGCCATCCTGCTCTTCGCCGAGCGTTCGCTGGACCCGGCCCGGTCGGCGTTCGTGGCCTCGGCCGCCGTGCCGGTGGGCAGTCCGCGCGACCGTGAGCTGGCCGTCTCGACCCAGGTGCAGACCGAGGTCTATCCGCTGGCCACGTTCGCCATCGGCGGCATGATGCTGTTCACCGCCGCGAACGACCTGCTGGTCATGTTCGTCGCGCTCGAGGTGCTCAGCCTCCCGCTCTACCTGATCTGCGGCATGGCCCGCCGCCGCCGGCTGCTCTCCCAGGAGGCGGCGGTCAAGTACTTCCTGCTGGGCGCGTTCGCCTCGGCGTTCTTCCTCTACGGTCTGGCGCTGGTCTACGGCGCGGTCGGTAGCGTCCGGCTGAGCGACATCCGCTCCGCCGCCGTCGCCGACGGAAACGGCACCCTCCTCGTGCTGGGCCTGGCGCTGCTCGTGGTCGGGCTGCTGTTCAAGGCCAGCGTCGCGCCGTTCCACACCTGGACGCCGGACGTCTACGAGGGCGCCCCGACGCCGGTCACCGCCTTCATGGCCGCCTGCACGAAGGTGGCCGCGTTCGGCGCCATCCTGCGGCTCCTCTACGTCGCCTTCGGCACCAGCGAGTGGACCTGGCGACCCCTCATCTACGGCATCGCGATCGTCTCCATGATCGTGGGCGCCGTCCTCGGGCTGACGCAGACCGACCTGAAGCGGATGCTGGCCTACTCGTCCATCGCGCACGCGGGCTTCCTGCTGACCGGCGTCATCGGCATGAACGCCGAGGGCGGCGGCTCCGGCCTCGCGGCCACGATGTTCTACCTGCTCACCTACGGGCTGACCACGATCGGCGCCTTCGCCGTCCTCACCCTGGTACGGGACGGCGACGGAGAGGCCGGCCACCTCTCCCAGTGGGCGGGACTGGCGTCGAGGTCACCGCTGACCGCGGCCGTCATGACGCTCTTCCTCCTCGCTCTGGCGGGAATCCCGCTCACCGCCGGCTTCACCGGGAAGTTCGCGGTCTTCCGGGCGGCGATCGAGGCGGGCGCGTGGCCGCTGGCCCTGGTGGCCCTGCTGGCCAGCGCGGTGGCGGCGTTCTTCTACCTGCGGGTCATCGTGCTCATGTACTTCTCGCAGCCGGCCACGGACGGCCCGACGGTCGGGGTGCCCGGTCTGCCCACGACCATCGTGCTTGCGGTGACCGCGACCGCGACCCTGGCGCTGGGCATCGTTCCCGGGTCGGTGCTCGACCTCGCCGGGAGTGCGGCTAGATTCGTCGGCTGATGACCGGAGCCCGTGCCGAAATCGACGGCACTCCTGCTGAGGCGCGGCCCGCGGTCTGGCACCGGGGCTCCACGCCTGCCTCGACCATCGGCCCCTGGCTGCCCGAGGGAGAGCTGGGCCTGTCCCTGGCCGAGGGGCTGGCCCGAGTCGAGGTGGCACTGACCGCCGCGGTCGGCAGCGAGCACCCGTTCGTACGCGAGGCCGCCGGTCACCTGATGGCCGCCGGCGGAAAGCGCTTCCGGCCCATGCTCGCGCTGCTGGCCGCCCAGCTCGGTGACGCATCCGTTCCCGAGGTGACGCAGGCCGCGGTCGTCTGCGAGCTGACCCACCTCGCGACGCTGTACCACGACGACGTGATGGACGAGGCCGCCGTGCGCCGGGGTGCACCCAGCGCCAACAGCCGGTGGAGCAACAGCGTCGCGATCCTCACCGGCGACCTGCTGTTCGCCCGCGCGTCGGACCTCGTGGCCGACCTCGGCCCGCAGGCGGTTCGGATCCAGGCGCGCACCTTCGAGCGGCTGGTGACCGGACAGATCCGCGAGACCGTGGGCCCGCAGCCCGGTGAGGACCCGGTCGCCCACCATCTCGCCGTCCTCGCCGACAAGACCGGCTCACTGGTCGCGACCTCCGCCCGGTTCGGCGCGGGTTTCGCCGGCGCCGCCGAGCCCCTGGTGTCGGCGCTGACCGCGTTCGCCGAGGAGGTGGGGGTGGCCTTCCAGCTCTCCGACGACCTCCTCGACATCGTCAGCGAGGGCGGCGCGTCCGGGAAGTCGCCCGGCACCGACCTGCGCGAGGGCATCGCGACCCTGCCGGTGCTGTTCGCGCTCGCCGCCGACGACCCGGCCGATGCGCGGCTCCGGGAACTCGTGTCCGCGCCGGTCACCGACGACGCCGACCACGCGGAGGCCCTCGCGCTGCTCCGGACCTCGACCTCGCTGGCCCGCGCCACCGAGGTGCTGGGGCAGTACGCGGACCGGGCCCGTGCCCGGCTGCACGCGGTTCCGGCCGGGGACGTCCGGGACGCGCTGTCCGCGCTGTGCGACTACGTGGTCACCCGTACCAGCTGAGCCCGTTCCATGTGGTTAGGTCCAATGGTCTGACCAAGGATTCGGGGAGAGCCATGGGCAAGCGGTACCAGGTCGTCATCGTGGGCGGCGGGCCCGTGGGCGTCGGCCTCGCCGTCGACCTCGGGGTGCGCGGGATCTCCTGTGCGGTCATCGAGCGTCGCACGCGGCTGTCCGGCATCCCCAAGGGGCAGGGCCTCTCCCAGCGCACGATGGAGCACTGCTGGTCCTGGGGCGTGGCCGACCAGATCCGCGCCGCGCGCGCCATGCCGACCGGTCACCCCATCGGCCAGGTCACCGTCTACGAGAGCCTCCTGGGCGAGTTCTGGCACGCGCCACCTGCCCGGGAACTCGTCCAGGCCTACTACTTCCAGGCCAACGAGCGCCTCCCGCAGTACCGCACCGAGGAGGTGCTCCGCCGCCGGTTGGCCGAGCTCGGCACCGCCGACACCTTCGTGGGGTGGACCGCCACCTCCGTGACGCAGGACGCCGACGGCGCTCGGGTCGTGATCGAGCAGGACGGCGGCCGGGAGGAGATCGAGGGCGAGTACGTCGTCGGCTGCGACGGCGGACACTCCGTCGTGCGCGAGCAGACCGACATCGAGCGCACGGGCACCGACTTCGAGGAACTGGTCGCGCTGGTCGTCTTCCGCTCCGCGGAACTGCACGAGGCGCTGAAGCGGTTCCCCGACCGGTCCACCTACCGGGTCATGCATCCCGACCTCGAGGGCTACTGGATGTTCTTCGGGCGGGTCGACGTCGGCGAGGGGTTCTTCTTCCACGCCCCCGTCCCGCGCGGCACCAGGCCCGACGAGCTGGACGTGACCGAACTGCTCTACCGGGCGGCCGGGTTCGAGTTCGCCTGCGAGGTCGACCACGTCGGCTTCTGGGACCTGCGCGTCCAGGTGGCGACGCGGTACCGCGCCGGGCGTGCCTTCATCGCCGGCGACGCCGCGCACACCCATCCGCCCTACGGCGGCTTCGGCCTCAACAACGGCCTCGAGGACGCCGTCAACCTCGGCTGGAAACTCGCGGCCGTCCTGGACGGCTGGGGCGGCGACGCGCTCCTCGAGTCCTACAGCGAGGAGCGGCAGCCGGTGTTCCGCGGCGTCGGCGAGGACATCATCGGCGGCTGGATCCGCGACGACCGCGCGTTCCTCGGGCAGTACAGCCCCGACCGCGACCGGGAGGAGTTCGCCCGCGGGTTCGAGGAACAGACCAAGGGCTTCGGTCGGCGGCTGCGGGACTTCGAGCCGAACTACGAGGGCTCCCCGGTGGTCGTGGGACCGCCCGGCGGCGAGACGAGCGCGCACGGTACCCACACGTTCGAGGCGCGAGCCGGGCACCACCTCCCGCCGCAGCCGCTCTCCTCGGGCCGCAACGTGTTCGAGGAGCTGGGGCGGGGGTTCACCCTGGTGACGCTGGACGCGCCCGACGACGCCGTCGAAGCGTTCGTGGCCGCGGCCGGGGCGAGGCGGGTGCCGCTGACCGTGGTCAATGACACCTTCGCGGACGGGCGGGAGGCCTACGGGACCCGGCTGATCCTCGTGCGCCCCGACCAGTTCGTCGCGTGGACCGGGGACGTCGCGCCGGAGGACGCCGACGCCGTGCTCCGGAGGGTGACCGGCCGCGGCTGACGCGGGAATGCTGGGGACATGACGGCTGCCCCGCGAGTCCGCCTCGTCGTGCTGCTCCTCTCGCTCGGTGCCGTGAGCGCCTCCTGCACCGCCGGGGACGACGCCGGGCAGGGCGGGCCGTCCGCGTCCCCGTCGTCCCGGGCACCTGCCCTGGACGTCACCGTGGTCGCCGACGGGCTCGACCATCCCTGGGACGTCGTCCAGGCCGCGGACGGGACGCTGCTGTTCGACGAACGCGCCGGTGGCTTCACCGCAGTGCTGCCCGACGGGACCGTCCGACCGCTCCGAGCCGACTTCGACGACCTCTACGCCCAGGGCGAGACGGGGCTCATGGGCCTGGAACTGGATCCCGACTTCGCCGGCAACCGGCGTCTCTACAGCTGCCAGGGGAAGCAGGCGGACGACGGCGGCAGGTCGATCGCCGTCGTCGCCTGGACCGTGACCGCCGACTGGAGCGCCGCCACCCGGGTCGCGGACCCGCTGGTCGGGGGGATCCCGGTCAACCAGCAGGCGGGCCGGCACGGCGGCTGCCGGCTGCGGTTCGCGCCGGACGGAGCGTTGCTGATCGGCACCGGGGACAACGCCCTGGGCACCAATCCGCAGAACCCGGAGTCGCTCGCCGGAAAGGTGTTGCGCGCCGACCCCGACACCGGCGAGGTGGTCGTCTGGACCATCGGCCACCGCAACGTGCAGGGACTGGCGGTGCGGCCCGGCACGGGGCAGGTGTTCTCCGTGGAGCACGGACCGGACCGGGACGACGAGGTGAACCTGCTGCGGTCCGGAGCCAACTTCGGGTGGGACCCGGTCGGCTCCGGGACCTACGACGAGAGCGTGCCGATGACCGATCCCGACATCGCCGGCGCCGTGCCCGCCGTCTGGTCCTCGGGTGAGCGCACGCTGGCCACCAGCGGCGCGACCTTCGTCGACGGCGAGCAGTGGGGGAGCTACGACGGGCTGCTGCTGATCGGGCTGCTCAAGGCGCAGGGGGTCCTCGCGTTGCGCCTCGACCCTGCGGGAGCGCTGGAGGAGCAGTTCCGGCTGCCCGAGCTCGACGGTTCCCGGGGTCGGCTGCGGAGCGTCGTCCGAGGCACGGACGGCGACGTGTACGTGACGACGGACAACGGCGACGGGTCGGATCGGATACTCCAGGTGGCGCCTCGCGAGTAACGGAACCAGAACGTTGCCCAGTTCGCGCACGTGGCCCTTGTTGCCCCGCTGCCCCGTCGAGAAGGTCTCCCCGGCCGTTTGTCATGCGCCCCGTGCGCAGGTGGGCGCGTTCTCCTGGAGGTCTACTCGTGCAACGAATTCGTCTTCTCGTCGTACTCCTGCTCGCCGTGGCGATGTCCCTGACCGGACTCGGTTCGGCTTCGGCGGGTACGGACGGTTACCCCACTCAGGCGCCGCAGATCAAGTCCGTCTATGGCTACGCCACCGTGGACTCCAACGACCGCGAGGTGGCCCGCGTGCGAGGCACCTACAAGTGCTTCGGTGGCCAGCCCATCCATCTGTGGGTGTCGGTCAAGCAGGGCGGCCCCGACCCGACGGCGCCGGGCAGCAGCGCCACGGTCAAGGCGTGGTACGACACCAACGCCTCCCACGACGTCTACGTGAACTGCGACGGGCAGTGGCACACCCGCACCGTCCGGCTCGGCCGCGAGGCGACCGACTTCGGCGGACGGCCGCTCGGCCACCTCAAGAACGGCCGCGCCTGGCTCCAGTTCTGCCTGGTTGCCGGCGAGGACGAGAGCCTGCTGGCCTCCGAGAGCCGCTGGGTCACCGTCCGGGGCGCCGGCTACTACGGCCCGGCCTGACGCCGAGCCCATCTGACCCGACAGGGCCCGTCTCCCACGCGGGAGGCGGGCCCTGTCGGGTCTACGCCACCGTCCAGGTGTCGTTGCCGGTGAGGAGGGCGTCGAAGTCCGCCGTCTCCTGTGCCCGGGCGACGTCGAGCTGCTCGGCCATCATGGCGTCGTACGTGGGCTTCTGCACCGACCGGAAGACGCCCATGGGGGTGTAGCGCAGGTCCTGGGTGGAGAGCCGGGAGAGCGCGAAGGCGTACGACGGGTCCTGGCGGTGCGCGTCGTGCACGACGATCTCGGCGGCCTCTACCTGATTCGTCTCGGCGATCCGCAGCCCGCCTACCTCGTCGCGCACCACGCAGGCGGCGCCGTCGGGCCCGAAGACCAGCGGCTCGCCGTGCACGAGCGGGATCGTCCACTGCGGGGCGGTCGCCGGGTCCTTGAGCAGGTCGAAGGCGCCGTCGTTGAAGATGTTGCAGTTCTGGTAGATCTCGACCAGCGACGTCCCCTGGTGCTCGGCGGCCTGCCGCAGCACGTCGGTGAGGCCCTTGCGGTCGGAGTCCATCGCGCGGCCGACGAAGGTCGCGTCCGCGCCGAGGGCCAGCGACACCGGGTTGAACGGGTGGTCCAGCGAGCCCATCGGCGTCGACTTCGTGACCTTGCCGACCTCTGACGTCGGTGAGTACTGGCCCTTGGTGAGCCCGTAGATCCGGTTGTTGAACAGCAGGATCGTCAGGTTGACGTTGCGGCGCAGCGTGTGGATCAGGTGATTGCCACCGATCGAGAGGGCGTCGCCGTCCCCGGTGACCACCCACACCGACAGGTCGGGACGCGAGGCGGCCAGCCCTGTGGCGATGGCCGGCGCCCGGCCGTGGATCGAGTGCATCCCGTAGGTGTTCATGTAGTACGGGAAGCGCGAGGAGCAACCGATGCCCGAGACGATGACCATGTCCTCGCGGGCGATCCCGAGGCTGGGCAGGAAGCTCTGGACCGCATTCAGGATGACGTAGTCACCGCACCCCGGGCACCAGCGCACCTCCTGGTCGGTCTTCATGTCCTTCGCCTTGAGGGCGGTCTGCTTCTCGCCCTGCGACGCGACGGACGACGCGATCGCCGTGCTGATCGGGTTTCCGGGCATGCCGAGGTCGTGCACGTGTTCGGCCGCATGTGAAGAAGTGGTGCTCATTCCGCGCCTCCGCTGGCGTCGGCGCCGAGGGGGGCGCCTTGGGTCAAGTCGATCGCGTCCTGGAGCACCGCCGCCAGCTCGGCCGCCCGGAAGGGCAGACCGCGCACCTGCGTGTGGCTCTCCACGTCGACGAGGTACTTCGCGCGCAGCAGCATCGCCAGCTGACCGAGGTTCATCTCGGGGCAGACGACGCGGTCGTAGCGGCGCAGGATGTCGCCGAGGTCGGCAGGCATCGGGTTGAGGTGCCGCAGATGGAGCTGCGCCACCGAGCGACCGGAGCGCCGGATCCGCCGGCATGCGGCCCCGATCGGACCGTAGGTGGACCCCCAGCCGATGACCGCGACGCGGGCGTCGCCGTCCGGGTCGTCGATCTCGGTCGGCGGCAGGCTCGCCGCGATGCCGTCGACCTTCGCCTGCCGGGTGCGGACCATGAAGTCGTGGTTGGCCGGGTCGTAGGAGATGTTGCCGGTTCCGTCGGCCTTCTCCAGTCCGCCGATCCGGTGCTGCATACCGGCCGTGCCGGGGATCGCCCAGGGCCGGGCGAGGGTCTCGGGGTCACGGAGGTACGGCAGGAACTCGCCGTTCTCGCCGTTGGGCTCGGTGGCGAAGCGCACGGCCTCGGTGAGGTCGGGCAGATCGTCGACATCGGGGACAGCCCACGGCTCGGCACCATTGGCCAGGTAGCCGTCGGACAGCAGGATGACCGGCGTCCGGTAGGCCAGGGCGATGCGGCAGGCTTCGAGAGCGGCGTCGAAGCAGTCGCCGGGGGAGCGGGGCGCGATGACGGGCAGCGGCGCTTCGCCGTTCCGGCCGAACATGGCCTGCAGCAGATCCGACTGCTCGGTCTTCGTGGGCAGCCCGGTGGACGGGCCACCGCGCTGGACGTCCACGACGACCAGCGGGAGTTCGGTCATCACGGCCAGCCCGATCGCCTCGGACTTCAGCGAGATACCCGGCCCCGACGTCGTCGTGATGCCCAGCGCGCCGCCGAACGAGGCACCGATCGCGGCGCTGACGCCGGCGATCTCGTCCTCGGCCTGGAACGTGCGGACGCCGAAGGCCTTGTGCTTGGACAGCTCGTGCAGGATGTCCGACGCCGGCGTGATGGGGTACGCGCCGAGGAAGATCGGCAGACCCGAGCGCTGGCCCGCGGCGACCAGGCCGAGCGAGAGTGCCTGGTTGCCGGAGATGTTCCGGTATCGGCCCGGCGCCATCGGGGCAGGCTTGATCTCGTAGGAGACGGCGAAGGCCTCGGTCGTCTCGCCGTAGTTGAAGCCGGCGCGGAAGGCGGCGATGTTGGCCGCGGCGATCTCGGGCTTCCGGCGGAACTGCCGCTCGAGGAAGCGGATCGTGCCCTCGGTGGGCCGGTGGTACATCCAGGACAGCAGACCGAGGGTGAACATGTTCTTCGAGCGCTCGGCCTCCTTCTTGCCCAGGCCCGAGTCCTTGAGCGCTTCCGTCGTCATGCTGGTGAGCGGAACGGAGACCAGCTGCCAGCCCTCGAGCGAGCCGTCCTCGAGCGGATTGCTGGCGTAGCCCACCTTGGCCAGGTTCCGGGGGCTGAACTCGTCGGAGTCGGCGATGAGCAGGCCGCCGCCGGGGAGGTCGGCGATGTTGGCCTTGAGCGCGGCCGGGTTCATCACGACCAGGACGTCCGGGGCGTCACCCGGCGTCATGATGTCGTGGTCGGCGAAGTGCAGCTGGAAGGAGCTGACGCCCGGCAGCGTGCCCGTCGGTGCCCGGATCTCGGCGGGGAAGTTGGGCAGCGTCGACAGGTCGTTGCCGAAGGACGCCGTCTCGCTGGTGAAGCGATTGCCCGTCAGCTGCATGCCGTCGCCGGAGTCGCCGGCGAGGCGGATCACGACACGGTCGAGCGAGACGACGCTCTTGACGAGCCCTCCCGGCGCCGAGGTGCTGGGAACGAGAGACGGGTCGGTCGCAGTCATGCCTGGGATACCTCCACCGGCCGAGGTTACGTGCGTGTGTCCCCGCGCGGGGTGTGGATCCGGACACGATGATCTCGTCATGGCCAACCCGCGGGCCGATCACCCCATTCCGGCGGGGAACGGCGACCCCCGCGGTGGCGTTGGACGGGACGTGCAGCGCTGGACCAACGGACTCAAGACCGCCCTTCTCCTGGGTCTCATGGGCGGGCTCATCCTCACCGCCGGAGCGCTTCTCGGCGGGCGCGGCGGACTGTTCATCGCTCTGCTGATCGCGCTGGGCGTGAACGGCTTCGCCTACTTCAACTCCGACAAGCTCGCGCTGCGGGCGATGCGCGCGTTCCCGGTCACCGAGACCCAGGCGCCGCAGCTGTTCGCGATCGTGCGGGAGCTCGCCACCGAGGCGCGGCAGCCGATGCCGAGGCTGTTCGTCAGCCCGACCACGCAGCCCAACGCGTTCGCCACGGGGCGCAACCCGCGCAACGCCGCGGTCTGCGTCACCCAGGGCATCCTCGAACTGCACGACCGGCGCGAGCTGCGTGGCGTGCTCGCCCACGAGCTCTCGCACGTCTACAACCGCGACATCCTGATCAGCTCGGTGGCCGGCGCCATGGCCACGGTCATCACCTACCTGGCGCACATGGCGATGTTCGCCTCGCTGTTCGGCGGCCGGTCCGACGACCGGGGTGGCGGCAACGCCGTGGGCAGCCTGCTGCTGGTCTTCCTCGGCCCGCTCGCCGCCGGCCTCGTGCAGATGGCGGTCAGCCGCAGCCGCGAGTACCAGGCCGACGCCTCCGGAGCTCTCCTGTCGCAGGATCCGCTGGCCCTGGCCAGTGCGCTGACCAAGATCGAGCGGGGCGCGAGCGCGCTGCCACTCCCGCAAGAGGACCGTCTCGTCACCCAGAGCCATCTGATGATCGCCAACCCGTTCCGCGGTGGTCACGGGATGGCCGCTCTGTTCGCCAGCCACCCGCCCATGGCCGAGCGCATCGCCCGTCTGCGCGGCCTCGCCGAGGAACTGGGTCAGCGCTGACGAAGCCCCGTCCCCGCGCCGCGCACCTCTCCCTCGGGGGCCAGGCCCGAGAGGGTGAGCCCTGTCCTTGCACGACGCGTTGCCCTGGCCGCCCTGCCGGGTTCCGGGACAGTGCCCGCCGGCTCGGCGGTAGTTGTCGTACTGATCCGCGGCGTTCGGCTGTCACGCTGTGACGAGCACGCCCTCGTCCAACCCGGGCGGAGCCGTCCTCGCAGCGATCCCGCTCCGGCCGGCCTGACTTCAGAGACCTGCCCTAGTCGCGGGACTGTGTCTCCGGCGGAGGGAACGCAACGATGTTTGCCATCTTGGCCGGCTGCAGGAGGTCTGCCAGTTCGGCAGCCGTGAGCAACCCGCTCTCGAGTACCAGATCGGCGACCCGCCGTCCGGTCAGCTCGGCATCCGTGGCGATCTTGGTGGCCGCGTAGTAACCGATCCTCGGGGAAAGTGCGGTGACCAGGCCGATCGAATCGGCGACAGATCGCTCGAGATGTTCGACGTTTGCGGTGATTCCGTCGACGCAGCGCTCCCTGAGGACGCGGCATGCCACCGCCAGATGACTGATGCTCTTGGTCAGGCTGTGGACGATGATCGGCTCGAAGGCATTCAGCTGCAACTGTCCTGCTTCGGCAGCCATGGTGATGGTCACGTCGTTCCCGATGACTTCGTAGGCGACCTGATTCACGACTTCGGGGATGACCGGGTTCACCTTTCCCGGCATGATCGAGGACCCTGCCTGCATGGGGGGCAATCTGATCTCTCCCAGACCTGCTCGTGGCCCTGATGACAGCAGACGGAGGTCGTTGCAGATCTTCGAGACCTTGACAGCGGCGCGCTTCAGCACACCGGACAGGTGCACGAACGCGCCGACGTCCTGAGTGGCCTCGACGAGATTCTCGGCGCCTTCCAGCGGCAGACCGGTGACCTCGACGAGGGTATCGACGACGCGCCTCGCGTAGCCGATCGGTGCATTCAGCCCCGTGCCGATCGCCGTCGCACCCAAATTCACTTCGTGGAGGAGCACCAGTGCTTCGCTCAGGCGCTGCCGGTCCTCGTTGAGCGTCACCCCGTGTCCCCCGAACTCCTGGCCGAGAGTCATCGGGACGGCGTCCTGGAGCTGTGTCCGGCCCACCTTGAGGATCGATGCGAATTCCACACCCTTCGCGGCGAAGCCCTCAGCCAGTGACCCCATCGCGTCGAGCAGCCTGCCGGCCGCCACGATTGTCGCAATGTTGGCAGCTGTCGGGTACACGTCGTTCGTCGACTGGCTGAGGTTCACGTGGTCGTTCGGATGCAGGTGCTCGTAATCGCCCTTGTCGTACCCCAGGATCTCGAGCGCCCGGTTTGCGATCACCTCATTGGCGTTCATGTTGGTGGAGGTGCCGGCGCCGCCCTGGATGACGTCCACCACGAACTGCTCGCGCCACTTGCCATCCATGATCTCTTGGCACGCCGTCTCGATGGCGGCCGCCTCCCGCGAGCCGAGCAGGCCGAGCACGTGGTTCGTGCGCGCGGCCGCGCACTTCACCGCGGCCAAGGCCCACACCAGATCCCCGTTGCTGGATATCGCCTGCCCGGTGATCGGAAAGTTCTCCACCGCCCGCAGGGTGTGGATCCCCCAGTAGACGTCGGCCGGCAGACGACGAGTCCCGAGACCATCCCGCTCCGTCCGGTACTTCTCCTTCGTCATGGACTTCCCTTCCCTTCGAACCATGCGGGACAGACGTCGGAAGTGGTCAAGAAGCGCAGGGCCCGATCGCAGTGCGGTTCAGAACCCGCCGTTTCCCGAGGTCGTCCGAGGAATGGGGAGTTCGCGGATCGAGGCGGCGCGACGTCGGGGTGCGGGCTGATCGGCTGTCCAGGGCTCGTGGAAGTTCCTGCGGGTCCATCCGGAGCACCGGCTCAGGTCGGCCAGGCGACCGTGAGGCCGCCGTCGACCACGACCGCCTGGCCGGTGATGTAGCGGGCGCCGTGACCCAGCAGGAACACGGCGACGTCGGCGATGTCGGACGGATCCCCCACGCGTCCCAGCGGGATGCGGTGACTCGCCCGCTCCAGTCCGCTGGGGCCTCCTGAGTGCACCGGATCCAGGGACTGAGGGGACTCGACGACACCCGGGAGCACCGCATTGATCCGAATGCCGCGGGGTGCGAGTTCGAGCGAAGCGCTCCGGACGAATCCGACGACGCCCGCCTTGGCGGCGGTGTACGGGGTGTGACCTGCCCACCCGACGGAGCCACCAGCGATGCTCGAGACGCAGACGACGGCCCCCCCGGTCCCGAGATGCGGGATCGCGGCGCGGACCGTGCGCATCACGCCGGTCAGGTCGACATCGAGCACTCGCCCCCACAGCTCGTCGGACAGCGCAGCCAACGGAGCGAGGTGCAACCAGGCCGCGTTCGCCACCACACCGTCCAGTCCGCCGAAGCGGTCGACCGCCTCCCGGCAGGCCGCCGCCAACTGGTCCGTGCTCCGAACGTCCGCCTGCACGAGGAGCGGGTGCCCGCCCGCCGCCTCCACGGCGGCGACCGTCTCGTCGGGCGAATGCGGGTCGCCCTCGAACGTTCCGATGACGACGTTGTGCCCTTCCCGCGCGTGCGCGACGGCGACGGCGCGACCGATGCCGCTGGAGGCCCCCGTGATGAACACCGTCCGAGTCCTCACGGTTCAGAGCTCCCCTGCGGCCGCCGCGTGGGCGCCTGCGTCGTCCTTCGCGGGTGTGCAGTGCGCCGTCGCCAGGTGCCGCCCGGCCGGCCGTGAGCCCTCGATGCGCAGGTCGACGATCACGTCCGGCTCCCGCCGGTTCCCGTCCCCGCAGAGCCGGTGACCACCTCGCGCATCTCGGCGACCGTGCGCCGGCTCCAGTCCAGGTCGATCAGTCGGCCGGCGCTGATCACGTGCCGCGGCCGACGGAGCACGGTGAGGTTCTCGGTCGGGTTCTCGTCCACGACGACGAGGTCGGCGGGACGGTCTGGCGCGAGCACGCCCAACTCCCCCCCGATCGCACGGCCGGCAGTCACGGTGGCCGACCGCACGGCATCACTGGGCGTCATCCCGAGCGCGACGTACAGCTCGAGTTCGTCGACCAGCCCTCCGATCGGGTTGAGCGCCGTGCCGGCGTCGGTGCCGGCCGCGATCGTGACTCCCGCAGCGATGGCCCTCCGCGTGCTGTCGCGATAGAGGGGACGGGCCCGGAGGCTCTTCTCCACGGTGGCCGCCGGGATGCCCCGACCCGGTTCGATCGGGGTCAGGGCGCTCACCGTGGGTACCAGCGTCGCCCGGGCGCTGACCAGGGCCTCCAGGGTCTCCTCGTCCGCGAACGCGGCGTGCTCGATCGTGTCCACGCCTGCCTTCAGGGCGGTCAGCACACCGTCCCTGGTGTGTGCGTGGGCGGCCACCTTCGCTCCTCGGCGGTGCGCCTCATCCACCGCCACCGACAACTCCTCGAGCGTGAACTGGCTGGCACCGGGATCGCCCGGCGTGGAGATGCCACCGGTCGCCATGAGCTTGATGACGCGCGCACCACCGGCGATCTGCTCACGCACGGCCAGCCGGACGGCATCCGGGCCGTCGGCTATCCGCCCGTACTGCGCGAAGTGGCCGCCGGTGGTCGTGATGGGGCGACCGGCCGCGATCACCCTCGGACCGACGATCTGCCCGCCCGCCACCTTGGCGGCGTAGTCGATGACGCCATGGTCGAGGGAGCCCAGGTCGCGCACGGCCGTGATGCCGTAGGTCAGCGCGACGAGCCCGTTGTGCACCGCCGTCAGCGACCGGACCAGGCAGCCGGCGCCATAGTGCTCGTAGGCGGCCGGGTGGGCGGCCAGGTCGAAGTGGACGTGGCAGTCGATCAGTCCCGGGAGGACGTATGCGCCATCGAGGTCCATCACGACCGGGTCGTCACGATCTCCCGCGCCGACGTCCATCCCGACGACTCGTCCGCCTTCGATCAGCAGCGTCTCGAACGGCCGGGGCTCGAGGGCGTCCCCCCAGAGGGCGGTCCCACCCCTGAGCAACAGGGCGTCGCGCCGGCGCCCCTGCACGGCTGGCTCAGACATGGCCGCAGAACCTGGTCCCGCTCGTCATGATGTCCTCTCCCGGCTGGTCGCCTGCTGATACATCGGACGTGACTTCGCGCTCGCTGCCCGCCGGACCCGTCCGCGGGGCGGTAGGGACGTCGGCGCGCCGACGTGAACTGCCGCGCGCACCCGCCTACCGCCACTCGAGCAGTACGTGTGATCGCCCACTGAAGGACCGCGCTTCCGGCCGTGTGGGCCCAGAAGAAGTCACGACGGTTGCGCACCTTCGACCAGCAGCCGTCCCAGGACGAGCGCCAGCGCGGCCGCGCCACGCTCACAGTCGTCGTCCTCAGCGTGCTCGGCCGGCGAATGTGACACCCCGGTCGGGTTGCGGACGAACAGCATCGCGGTCGGGACAGGACGCCCGCCGGGCGCTGCAGCGAGGACGGCCGCATCGTGACCGGCTCCTGTGGCGAGCAGGGGCACGTCTCGGGATCCGGTACGCGCCTGCGCCTCCCGACTCGTGAGGAGGTCACGGATCTGGTCTCGCAGAACCGCGTCGAAGTGGACCTCGGTGTTCGCCGCCTCTTGGCGCACCTCCAGTCCGCAGCCCTCGACCTCGGCGGCCTCCCGCGCGGCAGTGGTGATCTCCTCGACCATGCGCCGTGTTCGCTGCATATCGGGGCCGCGGGCATCGAGCCACAGGTCGGCTGACGAGGCCACCACGTTGGTGCCTCCCGGGCGGGGAATCAGCTTGCCGACCGTGGCCCGGAGCGAGTCTCCTGCGGCGGCCACGCGACGGGCGGCCAGGACGACGTGCGCCGCCGGCAGCAGCGGATCGGCTCGGGAGTCCATCGGTGTCGCGCCTGCGTGGTTTCCTTCGCCGGTGAACCGGAATCCCCAGCGACCGTTGGCGAGCACCGAGGACGCCACCGCAAGGGGTTCCCCGAGGTCGACCAGCCCCCGCCCTTGCTCGACGTGCAACTCCACGAAGCACCCGATGCGGTCCATGCGTTCGGGATCGGGCCCGATCCGCGAGGCGTCCAGGCCGACGCGTGCCGCCGCCTCGGCGAGTGACACGCCGTCCAGGTCGCGCAGAGCCAGGGCCTCCGCGCGCGAGGTCGATCCTGCCAGCAGGCGCGATCCCAGGCACGGCACGCCGAAACGGCCGCCCTCCTCCTCCGCGAAGACGACCAGCCCCAGTGGACGCCGCGGCCGGACGCCGGCGGCCCGCAGCAGGTCCACCGCCCGCAGGGCGGACACCACGCCCAGCGGTCCGTCGAAGGCCCCGCCGCCCGGCACGGAATCGAGGTGCGACCCGGTGACGACCGCACGCTCCGTGAGCCCGACGTCGGCGGGCACCCACCACGCCCAGAGATTGGCGTTCCGGTCGACCTCCACCGACAGCCCGCGCGCCGATGCCTCCGCGACGAACCACTCCCGGAGCGCCATCTCGGCATCGGTGAACATGTGCCGGGAAAACCCGCCACGCCGAAGGTCGCGTCCCGTGCCGGCCAGGTCGCGGAGGAGGTCCGCGGCCCCCGGCCCGGTCACGGTCCCACCGCCGTTCCCGGGCGGCCCGCCAGGCGATGACGTCTCCTCGCGCGAGGCGATCACGAGAACATCACGTCCCCACTGTTCGGCCCCAAGGTGGCGCCCGTGTACAGGTTGCCGCCCGGGTCGCTGGCCAGCAGGACGGCGGTCGGCGCGACCTCGAACGGCTCGCCGGAGCGCTTCAACGGCAGCGCAGACATGAGCGAGGCGATCCACTCCTCCGAGAGGCTGCCGCCGAGAGGAGTGTTGATCGGCCCGGGCGCGATGCAGTTCGCGGTGACCCCCGTGCCGGCGAGCTCGCGGGCGAGGGACTTCGTGAAACCGATGACACCGGCCTTGGCCGCCGCGTAGTGCGCGAGCCCCGCGCCGCCGCGCTGCCCGACCTGGGAGGCGACGTTGATGATGCGGCCGAAGCCACCGTCGACCATCGCGGGCAACGCAGCCCGGCTACACAGGAAGACGCTGCGCAGGTTGACCGCGATCATCGTGTCGAACATCGTGACCGGCATGTCGACGACCGGGGACTCGGTGAGGATGCCGGCGTTGGCGACGAGCACGTCGATGGGCCCCAGCTGCCCGCTCACCTCGGCGAACATCCGCTCCACCTCCGCCTCGTCGGAGACGTCGGCGTGCACAGCCACCACCTCGGCACCCGTGCGGGCACACAATGCGCGCACCTCCTCGAGGTGCCGGACCGGCGCGCGGTCGGCCAGCGCCAACCTCGCCCCGGCCTCGGCGTAGGCGACGGCGATGGCGGCGCCGATTCCGCTGGCAGCGCCGGTGACCAGAGCCGTCCGGCCGGCCAAGGCGTCAGGCGCGAACCCGGAAGCCCGGGTCACGCCGGCACCCCGAACACGCGGCGGGCGTTGCCGTCGAGGATGAGATCGCGCTCTTCGTCCCCGAAGTGAGCGAGGTCGACCCGGGCCCGCTCGTAGGCCATTGTGAACACCGGCGCGGCGCTGGCGAACATCAGCCGCTCGGGTCCGAAGGTGGCGACGACGCGCTCGAGGAAGTCCTCCCGGTACATGCCGCTGGTCTGCACCAGCACGTTGTCGTTGCCGAGCGCCAGCTCGGCGTCGAACTGCGCCATCCCCGAGATGTTGAACTGGCCGCCATTGGTGAGGACGAACGGGTTCCCCGGAGCCCACTGCGCGGCGCGACCCAGCTGCAGTGGTTCGGAGTACAGATGGAACCCCGCGGCCACGACGACCGGTACCCCCAGCTCGGCGGCCGCCTCCACCACGGGCCGCACTCGGTCGTCGTTGATCCGGAAGTGCTCCTCCGCCGGATGAAGGAACAGTCCCCGCGCCCCACCGGCCACGGCGCGGCCCAGCTCGGCCACGGCGGCCGCCACGTCCCACGGGTCGACCCGCGCCAGCGGCACCAACCGCCCGCCCGACCCTGCGCAGGCCTGGGCCACCGCCTTGTTGGCCGCGGTGAAGTCGGCTCCCCGCGGGTGCACGGGGGCGGCGACCGCCACGGAAGTCCCCACCGCGTCCATGTCCGCCAGCGCCGCCTGGACCTCCAGCGCAGAGCCGAAGTGGGAAGCCCCCAGATGGATCAGTCCGTCGACGGTCACGCCGCCACCCCCAGCAGCCGCTCGGCGTTGCCGCCGAGCACGAGGCCGGCGGCCTCCTCGCCGAGTGAGGCGATGACCACCTTGTGCCGTTCCAGCACCGGCGAGCTGACCGGTCCGTCGCTGCCGAACACGACCCGCTCCGGCCCCAGCCGCTGTACTGCCTCGCGGATCTTCTCCGGGTAGGGCATCGCGGAGGTCTCCAGCACCACGTTGGGGAACTGCTCCGCCACGTCGATCGCCTCGTCCACGTGGAAGTAGCCACCCATGTGGCCGAGGATGACGACGGAGTCGGGACAGGCCGCCGCGGTTTCCGCGATCGACAGCGGCGTGCTCAGGGGCTCGTCCCCGCAGTGGAACAAGGTGGGCACGCCCAGCTCCCCGGCGTGGCGGACGAGTTCGATCGTCGCCGCCCCGCCGGGATGCTGGAGCGTCGACACCGGGTGTTGCTTGAGCCCGCGGAAGCCCAGCTCTGTCACCGCCATCGTGAGCAGCCGCTTCGACTCCTCCAGCAGCGCCGGGTTGAGCCGCAGGAACCCGTGCAGCCTGTCGGGGAAGGCAGCGCAGGCCTCAGCGATGAGCTCCAGACCACGGGGATTGAGCCCCGGCAGATCGGTCAAGGTCATCACCGCCGCCGCCTGAACTCCCGCAGCGTCCATCGCCCGGATGCAGTCCTCTGCCGACATCTGCCATCCGAGGACGGCGCTGTCCTCGATGTGCATGTGCATGTCGAAGATCATCGAGATGTGTCCCGTCCTCAGGCGAAGTGCGCCGTGTGGAACAGGGAGTAGCCCGACGCCCCGAAGTGGATGTCCTGGAGGTTCTTCGCCGCCGAGTAGATCCCGCTGACGTTCCACAGCGGCAGGAAGATCGCGTCCTGCATGAGCGTCGTGGTGATCTTCTCGTAGGCAGCCGTGCGGGCATCCGGGTCGACGATGGCATTCGCCTCGGTGATGGCCTTGTCGATCTCCGGGTTGTCGTAGTGCGCCCAGTTGAAGCCCGACTCGATCTGCCCGCTGGTGACCAGGCTGCTCATCAGGTTCGGGTCGACGTCGTAGTAGAAGATGGCCGACATGTTCTGGACACCTTCGTTGTAGGACGCCATCGCAGTGGTGAAGGGCTGCGATTCCGTCGTCGAGGTGAAGCCCACCTGCTTGAGGGCGTCCACGACGTACTGCGTGGGCAGTTCGAAACCGTTGGCCGACTGGATGAGGAACTTGAGGCTCAGCGGCTCGCCGTTCTTGGTGCGCGTGCCGTCCGCGCCGGCGACCCATCCCGCCTCGTCGAGCAGGGCACGGGCCTTGTCCGGGTCGTAGGCGTACATGTCGTCGTTGGCCTTGACGTAGCCCGGCGTGCTCGGCGTGAGGAAGTTGTGCGCGGGGGTGTACGCACCGTGCAGCACGGTCTTGTTGAGCTCGTCCTGATCGACGGCGTGCAGGATCGCCTGGCGGACCCGCAGGTCATCGGTGGGACCCGCGGCCACGTTGATCGGGAAGCCGTACGGGTGCCCGCTCGACGGCACGTCGTAGTGGGTGAAGTCCTTGCCGGCCTGGATGGTCTGGATGGTGTCCGGGTCGAGATTCATCGCGACCTGGATCTGACCACCGCGCAGGGCGTTGGCGCGGGCGTTGGTGTCCAGAAGGATCTTGAAGTCGAGCTTCTCGAGCTTCGCGGGACCCGGATCACCGAAGACTTCCGGTCCCCAGGCGTAATCGGCATAGCGCTCCATGCTGACGTGGTCCTGCGCGACGTACTCGACGAACTTGAAAGGGCCGGTTCCGGTCGGATGACTGGCGGCGTCGGCGCCGTACTTCTTGAGTGCGGTCGGGGACTGGATACCGAACAGCGGAGTCGTCATCTCGCGCAGGAAGGCCGCGTACGGCTGGCTGAACACGATCTCAGCTGTGTACTCGTCGACCACACGGGTCTCCTTGTACGGACCGAGCGCGCCGATGGCCGAGCGGGAACGGGTTTCCGGATCGACGATGTGGTCGAACGTCGCCTGGACGGCGGTCGCGTCGAGAGGGGTCCCGTCGTGGAACTTGACGTCGTCCCTGAGGTGGAAGGTGTAGACGGTGGAGTCCTCCGACACCTCCCAGCTCTTGGCGAGTCCCGGGTAGAACTGGTTCTCACCGTTCTCGTCGGGTAGGTACCAGACCATCGGGTCGAAGACGTGCGAGATCATCATCGACGACATGGCGAGGCCCGTCGCCGCAGGATCGAGCGAATCGGGCTCCTGGAAGATGCCCACCGAGAGCGCCTTCGTTCCGCTCTCCGTCGTGGGAGCAGCCCCACCACAGGCGGCGACCAACGAGCTGATGGCCAGCCCGGCGAGTGCCGTGGCGCCCATCCGGAGTCGGGAGCGGCGGCCGGGGCCGCCCCTGCGGGCAGGCGAACCGGTCAGGGTGTTCCTCATGGTCTATCTACCTCTCGAGTGACGACGTGGATCAGTGGGATGGGCCGGCTGTGCCGGATGTGGCGGCAGTCGCGGCAGCGGTCTCGGCGCCGGCGAGGGTGCCGAGCGCTCGGATGGCGAGTTCGGTGTGGAGGACAGCGCCGGAGATCAGCACGCCGTCGTCGAAGGTGGCCAAGGGGCTGTGGTTGGCCGGGGCCTGCTCGGGGTCCTCGCTGAGCGAGGCTCCCACCATCAGATAGCTGCCCGGCACGGCCTGGAGCACCCGCGAGAAGTCCTCCGAACCGGGCTGCGGCACCACCATGGGGCGGTAGCGCTCTTCACCGAACAACTCGGAGACCACATCTGCCACGAACCCGGCGTGCACGGGATCGTTGATCGTCGCCGGGTACTCCGACACGTACTGCGCCTCCACCTCGACGCCGTGGGCGATCGCGATGCCTTCGCAGACGGCCACAGCCAGCGGCCCGACGAGGTCGGCGGTGGCGGTGGAGAACGTTCGCACGGTCCCCTCGAAGCTGGCGGTCTCCGGAATGATGTTGTTCCGGGTGCCCGCGTGAACCGTGCCTACCGTGATGACCACCGGATCGAAGACGTCGAAGCGCCGGGTCACCATCGCCTGCAGCGAGGTGATCATCTCGGCGGCGGCCACGATCGGATCCCGGCCCTGATGGGGGGCCGATCCGTGGCCCCCGCGGCCATGCACGGTCACGGTGAGACGCCCGCTGGAGGCCATCATGGTGCCGCCGCGGGTCGTGAAGACATCGCGGGGGACGCTGTTGGACAGGACGTGCATACCGTAGGCAGCGCCGACGGTGGGGCCGGCGGCGGCAAGCACACCTTCCTCGATCATCGCGCCGGCGCCGTCCCAACCCTCCTCGCCGGGCTGGAACATGAGGACGACGTCGCCGTCGAGCTCGTCCCGCCGCTCGGAGAGCAAGCGCGCTGCCCCTACCAGCATGGCCATGTGCATGTCGTGGCCGCAGGCGTGCATGACACCGTCGATCTGGCTGCTGAACTCCACGCCCGAGCGCTCCTGGACCGGCAACGCGTCCATGTCGGCGCGCAGCAGGACGGCGCGACCGGCACCGCGGCCGCGGAGCACGCCGGTGATCGACGTGAGCCGCTCTCCTAGCGTCAGCTCCAGGTCCAGCCCCTCGAGCGCGGCCAGGACCGCCTCCTGCGTGCGCGGCAGGTCCAACCCGACCTCGGGGTGGCGGTGCAGATGGTGGCGGAGGTCGACGATGTCCGCAGTGAGCTCAGCTAGATCGCGCAATGTCCTCGGTGCCCCTCGATCGCTCGGCGTTGTCCGGGAGTGTAGGAACCGGCTGTCCGGCGGAAAGGAAGATCGACAGATCCACCAGAAAATCGTCCGTTGATGTAAGAATCGGTCATGCTCACCGAAGACGACCAGCGCCTCATCTCAGCTCTGCAGATATCTCCCCGCGCCTCGTGGGCCGACGTCAGCGAGGCGCTCGGCATGAGTGGCGTGACGGCCGCGCGGCGGTGGCGCCGGATCACGGAGGACGGGACCGCGTGGGTGACGGCCGCCCCCGGCATGGCCCACCGTGCCGAGCAGTGCCTGGCCTACGTGGAGATCGACTGCACGCCGGCCAAGCGGACCGCCGTTGCCGCAGAGCTGGCCCGGCACGAGCTCGTGCTGACGGTGGAGATCACGACCGGCAGCGCGGACATCCTGCTCACCGTGGCGGCCGTGGACCTCGCCACGCTGTCGCACTACCTGCTGGACCATCTGGGCAGCATGGACAACGTCCTGCGCACGCGGGCCCGCATCTCGACGAAGCTCTACACCGAGGGCTCCAACTGGAGGCTCAGCACGCTGGACGACCGCGCCCGGCGCATCCTCGAGCGGCCGGAACCGGCCGCTCCGGCACGGGAGCTGACCCGATCGGTCGAGATGACGTCGGATCTGCGCGAGATCGCCCGCCTGCTGACCATCGACGGGCGCGCTTCCTACGCCGACCTGGCCGACGCGACCGGGTCGAGCCCTACGACCGTCCGGCGACAGGTGAGCCGCCTGTTCGAATCCGGCATCCTGCGCCCCAGGACCGACATGGCCGCGGAGCTCTCCGGCTACCCCGTGCAGGTCTACCTGTGGGCCGACGCGCCGGTGGACGGCCTCCCCGAGACGGCGCGCCAACTGACCAGACTGCGCCAGGTACGGCTGTGCGCGACGGTGTCCTCAGCTCCCAGCATGGTCGTCTGCGCCTGGCTGCGCACGGTCGAAGAAGTGCACCGATTCGAGCTCACGATTGCCCGTCAGCTGCCTCAGGTCCACATCGTGGACCGGCTGATCGTGCTGCGGACGGTGAAGCGGATCGGCCGCCTCGTCGGACAGGAAGGGCGGGCGATCGGCGTCGTCCCCATCAACATCTGGGACCGGTGTCGGGAGCACGCTCGACCGGAGTCAGTTTCTGCCCCACATGAGCCTGCTCGTGAAGGATTCCGCCAACTTCGCCGCAGGTAGGTGCATTTTCGGCCTCCAACTTGCATAGTGTCGCGCAACATAGCGTTCAGTGAAGGGTCTACGCGTGGCCATAGCGTTTGTCTTCCGCCGCCTCGTGGCGTCGGTGCCGGTGATGATCGGCATCACCGCCATCGCCTTCGTCCTCATCCACCTCGTGCCGGGCGACCCTGCACGCGCCATGCTCTTCGGATCCAACGCCAGCCCCGAGCAGGTTCAGGCGCTTCGTGAGCATCTCGGGCTGACCAAGCCGCTGTGGCAGCAGTACGTCACCTTCATCGGACAGTTGCTGCACGGAGATCTCGGGACGTCGTACGTCACCAGCAGCCCGGTCGCGCAGGAGCTGCTCTCCCGGACGCCGAGCACCCTGCAGCTCACCGGGGGGGCCATGCTCGTGGCCATCATCACCGGCGTACCGCTCGGTCTGGTCGCCGGCATCCGCCCGGGCTCCGTGCTCGACCACCTGTCCCGCGCCGTCTCGTTCATCGGCGTCGCCGTTCCGTACTTCTTCCTGGCCCTTCTCCTCGTGCTCGTGTTCGGCATCCAGCTCGGCTGGGTGCCGGCGATCGACGACGGCAGCCTCCTCGCGCTGATCGTGCCGGCCATATCCCTGGGATGGGGATACGCGGCCATCCTGACGCGCCTCATCCGCGGGCGGGTGATCGAGGAATACCGCTCGGAGTACGTCAAGTCGGCCAGGGCGCGCGGCTGCTCGGAGAGCCGCATCCTCCTCCGGCACGTGTTCCGCAACTCCTCGATCCCGGCAGTCACGATGATCGGGCTGCAGTTCGGGAACATCCTCACCGGCGCCGCAGTCACCGAGGTGATCTTCGGACGCGCCGGGCTGGGCAGTTTCCTCGCCACCTCGATCACGACCAAGAACATCCCGGTCGTCCAGGGCGCGATCGTCCTGATCGGCCTCAGCTACGTCGTCATCAACCTCGTCGTCGACCTCGCGGTGAGCGCGATCGATCCGCGCGCCCGCGTGGCGACGGCGTCTGACTGAGCTGCACCCCGTGAACACCGCTGACGTCGACCCAGGGAGCCCATCGTGACCACCGCGCCAGCAGCAGAGGTGATCCGTCCGCCGCGCCCCCACAGGAAGGGTCGCTGGGGCCGGCTCGTCATGACGAGCGTCATGGTCCTGCTGCTGCTCTGGTTCGCGGTGCTGCTCCTGTGGCCGGGCCTGCTCACCGGCACCGACCCTGTGGCCAGCTCGACCGAGTACCTGACCGCGCCCGGCGGCGCGCACCCGTTCGGCACCGACCAGCTCGGCCGCGACGTCTTCAGCCGCGTCGTGTTCGGCGCCCAGCCGGTGCTGGCCGCGAGCCTCGGCGGGGTGCTGCTGGCCACCCTGGCAGGCGTGACGATCGGCATCATCGGGGGCACCGCGCCCCGATGGCTGGGCGGGGTGGTCATGCGAGTCGTCGACGTGCTCCTGGCCCTCCCCGTGCTGCTCGTCGCACTCATCCTGATCGCCACCCTGGGCGCCGGCGTCGGCAGCATCATCTTCGCGCTGGGCGTCGCCTACACCCCGGGTTTCGCCCGGGTCGTCGAGGCGTCGGTGCGCAAGCTGCGCGCGATCGAGTACATGCAGGCCGCCCGCCTGTTCGGCTCGAGCGGGCTCCGCACCGCCGTCCGGCACCTTCTCCCGAACCTGGCGACGGAGGTGCTGGTCATGGCCAGCAGCGCCATCGGGTGGGCGGTCCTCACGGCCACCACACTGAGTTTCCTGGGTCTGGGAGTCCAGTTGCCCGCCCCGGACTGGGGCAGCGACCTCGCCGCCGGCGCCACCAGTCTGTCCACCGCCTGGTGGTTGGCCACGTTCCCTGGTCTGGCGATCACCGTGACGATCCTGGTGGCGAACTTCGCCGGTGACTGGGTCATGGCCCTCAGCGATCCCCGGGGGCGGCGCTTCCCCACCCGTCTGCGGCCCTTCCGTGGTGGCAGTGACTCGCTGCCCTCAGCGGTCGCGGTGGCCCCGGGCGAGCCCGCGGCGCTGGCCTCCGCTCCTCCCACCCTCAGCATCCCCGAGGAGTCCGCGTGACCAGCATGACCCGACCCACCCAGACGCCTGCCGTCGACGCCGGGCACGACTCGTTGCTCAGCATCAGCGATCTGCGCGTGGAGATCTCCACACCCAAGGGCATCGTTCGACCCGTGGACGGCGTGACCTTCGCGCTGCGGGCCGGCGAGACACTGGGCCTGGTCGGCGAGTCGGGCTCGGGCAAGACCATGACGGGCATGTCGGTGCTGCAGTTGCTGCCGCCCGGCGGCGCCATCGTCCATGGCTCGATCTCCTTCGACGGGCGCGAACTGACCGGCAGAAGCGCGGCCGAGCTTCGGGACCTGCGTGGGAACGACATCGCGATCGTGTTCCAGGACCCGATGACCTCGCTCAACCCGACGCGCACTGTCGGCAGTCAGCTGCGCGAGGCGTTCCGCATCCACCGCCCCTCTGCCACCGCGGAGCAGGCGCGCGCCCGCTCGATCGAGGTGCTGTCCCTGGTGCGGATGCCCCGGCCGGAGGACCGGCTGAAGGATTTCCCGCATCAACTCTCCGGTGGCATGCGCCAGCGGGCCATGATCGCCATGGCGCTGATGTGCGAGCCACGGCTGCTGATCGCCGACGAGCCGACGACAGCCCTGGACGTGTCCATCCAGGCGCAGATCCTCGACCTGCTCGACGACCTCAAAGCACGACTCGGCATGGGCGTCATCCTCATCACTCACGACCTCGGGGTGATCGCAGGTCACGCCGACCGGGTGGCCGTGATGTACGGGGGAAGGATCGTGGAAGAGGCGCCCACCGAGGCGCTGTTCGCCGATCCGCGCCACCGGTACACCCAGGCGCTGTTCGAGTCCATGCCCACCATGGAGTTGGACTCGCGCCAGGCCCTGGCGTCGATCCCGGGAATGCCTCCGCAGTTGATCGACCTGCCGCCGATGTGTCGCTTCTCCGCGAGGTGCCGCTTCGCCAGCGAGACGTGCCGCACCCGCGATCCCCAGCTGGTCGAGGTGTCACCCGGCCACACCCATTCCTGCTTCCATCCCCGCCCCGTGGGCGGCGACCCCGGCACGGAGCGCGCCTTCACGATTCTCAGGCCCGAGGACGTCTCTTCCCCGGGCGGGCCAGGCCGGCCGCTGGTGAAAGCCGACGCGCTCGAAAAGCTCTACCGCATCAAGAACCCGGCCCTGTTCAAGCCTCGGCGCACGCTGCATGCGGTGTCCGGGGTGAGCTTCGAGGTCTTCGAGGGGGAGACACTGGGCATCGTCGGCGAGTCCGGCTCCGGCAAGACCACCGTGGGCCGGATGCTGGTGGGACTGGAGCAGCCGACCACGGGCTCCGTCTCGCTGGACGGCCGCGACATCGGTCAGCTGAGCCGCCGCGAGTGGAGCACCCGGCGCAGCGACCTGCAGATGATGTTCCAGGACTCCTCCGCAGCTCTCGACCCACGCATGACGGTGGCCGACCTCATCGCCGAACCGCTGGCCGCCCAGGGCGTCGGCACGGGGCGGGACCGCCAGGCGAAGGTGGTGGACCTGCTGGACGCCGTTGGGCTCCCCCGTTCCGCGGTCGAACGCCGGGCGCACGAGTTCTCCGGAGGCCAGCGCCAGCGGATCGCCATGGCGCGGGCACTCGTGCTGCGACCGAAAGTGATCGTGGCCGATGAGCCCGTATCCGCGCTCGACGTCTCCGTGCAGGCGCAGATCCTCAACCTGATGCGCTCGCTCCAGGTCGATTTCTCGCTGACCTACGTGGTCATCTCGCACGACCTGTCCCTGCTGAAGTACATGGCCGATCGGATCGGCGTCATGTACTTGGGCAAGTTGGTGGAGATCGGCCCCAGCGACGCCATCTACTCCTCGCCACGGCATCCCTACACCGCAGGACTCATCGAGTCCGTGCCGGTGCCCGACCCCGCCAGGGAGCGACGCAAGCGGGAGCCGGGTCTGACCGGTGAGATCGCCTCGGCGCTCGAGCCGCCCAGCGGCTGCCGCTTCCGCACCCGCTGCCCACTGGCGACGGAGCTGTGCGCGACGGAGGAACCTGCGCTGATCCACCGCGGCGGCACCCATCCGGTGGCCTGCCACTACCCGCTGAATGAGGTCATCGGGAGTGGTGCGGCCGGCGCGAGATCCCTGGCGTGACCCGCCCGATCGAGCGTCACTGCAACACCCGGAGGACAGAAGCGACGGCGGCGCCGAGGAAGCACTCCGACGAGGTCCGGAGCGGGCCATCCTCTTGGTGCGGAACCTCATCGCCTCCGGATGCGACGTGGTGACCGTCCAGCGGGCACGTGGTCACTGGTCGGCGACGATCACCCTTGCGTCTACTCGCACCTCGGGGCCACCGCCGAGGACCGCACGCGCGCCGCAGCGGGTGGCCTGATGGCCGCCGCGCTCGGTGCACCTGCGGACCCCGTGCGGACCGCGGAGCCGAAGTGACCCATCGACCTGCTGGTATGTCGCCGGCTCAGCGGTAGTTGTCGAACTGCAGCGCCACGTCGAGGTCGGCGCCGCGGAGCAGTTGCTGGACCGCCTGCAGGTCGTCGCGCTTCTTGCCGCTGACGCGCAGCTGGTCGCCCTGGATCTGCGCCTGCACGCCCTTGGGGCCCTCGTCGCGGATCATCTTGGCGATCTTCTTGGCGACGTCTGACTCGATGCCCTGCTTGATCGTGGCGGAGAGCTTGTAGACCTTTCCCGACGACTGCGGCTCGCCGGCGTCGAGCACCTTGAGCGAGATGCCGCGCTTGATCAGCTTCTCCTTGAACACCTCGAGCGCCGCGTTCACCCGCTCCTCGGTGTCGGCCTGCAGGGCGACTCCTTCGTCACCGGCCCACGCGATGGTGGCGTTCGTGCCGCGGAAGTCGAAGCGCTGCGACAGCTCCTTGGCCGCCTGGTTCAGTGCGTTGTCGACCTCCTGGCGGTCGACCTTGCTCACGACGTCGAAGGACGCGTCGGCCATGGTGGTCTCCTTCTCGCTCGTCGGACGCCTCCCCGGTACCCGGGAACGCCGTCCGTCGCTCTTGTAAGCTGCCCCGGTACCACCGCACGGCGGGTTGCCCGAGTGGCCAATGGGAGCGGACTGTAAATCCGTCGGCTTAGCCTACGAAGGTTCGAATCCTTCACCCGCCACGGCCGGTACGACGGCCCCCGACCACCCGTGGTCGGGGGCCGTCGCCGTTCATCGGATCGTCGGCGCCCGCGCGCTGGCGACGGCGGTGCGTTCCAGCGGCTCGCCGCCCAGGAACAGCCAGCCGAAGGCGATGTCGGCGTAGCGCGTGCAGCGGACCCTGACCTCGGCGCCGTCGGTCTCGGCCGACCAGGCGTCCAGTTGCGTCGCGCCGTCGGCGAGCTGGTCCGCCACGGCGGCCTGAGCCGCCTCGACGGTCAGGGGCAGCTGGTTGCCGAGCCCCTCGGTGTAGACGACGGACTCGTCGGCCCGGTTGGCTGCGGCGAGGGCGGCGCTGTCGCACACCGACTGGACCTCCTGCTGCTCGAGGAACGCGTCGGACGCCGCGATGGCGCCAAAGGCCATGAGTGCGGCGACCAACCAGCAGACCAGCACGAAAGGCAGCGTCGAGCCGCGCTCGGCGTCGTCCCGCTCCGGTGGCACGCGGGGCAGCGTAGACGGTTGTCCACCACCTGTGGACAGAGCCTGTGGACGGTGTGGACAGCGCGGCCGTTCGTCCGGGCGTGCGCCGAAAGGCCTGTGGACGACGACCCGGCGGAGTCCGTGGGGGCGCCAGACTGCCGTCATGAGCATCGAGATGCCGGCCCTGGAGGTGTACGCCCTGGCCGACGCTCTGCGGAACTGCGCCGCGGAGGCGGACGAGGCGCAGCACCGCCTGGCTGTCCCCACCCACGTCGGCGGCCCGCTCCAGACGGCGGTGGAGGCATTCCTCGACAGCCATCGCACGGCCGGGCACGCCGTCGCCGGGGAGCTGCGATGGCTGGGGGAGACCGTCTCCGGGGTCGCCGATTCGTGGCTGGCCTTGGATGGTGCGCTGCTGGCCCGCGTCCGGCGGCCTGGTGTGAAGTGACCGTCGTCGTTCCTGATCGGCTGCCGCTCGAGCTGCCGCCGGGCAACGCCGACGCGCTGAGTGAGCTCGTTCGGGACGTCGCCGGCGCGGCGTTCCATCTGACGGTGCTCCGCGGGGCGCTTGCCGGTCCGGCGGCCTGCGCGGCGGGCTGGCTGGGGGAGGACGCCGTGGCCGCGACGACGCAGACCGCGGCCGTGGCCACGCTGGTCGGGAACGCCGAGGCCGCCGTGATGACGGCGATGCGCCGGCTCAGCGCCCACGCCGACCGGCTGCACGAGGCGCGCCGCCAGGTGGCTGCCTGGGAGCGCGAGCAGGAGGAGGACTTCGCGGCCGCGTGGGGGCGCCTGTCCCGCATCGAGGACCTCCAGGCGGCCCAGATGACCAACGCCCCCGAACTGGTGTCGGTCGTCGAGGAACTGCTCGGCGCCGAGGACTCTCGACGACGGCGGCACGCAGCCCTGCTGGCGGACGTCGCCGACGACGCCGAGGCGACCGCGTGCGTGCTCGCCGACTGCTGCGGCGCGGTGGGAGGTAGCGGAGCGCCGGGCGACGGTGGTCGGGTGGTGACCTACCTCGCCGCGCGGCTGCCCGGCTGGGGGGACGTGGAGCTCGCCGGCCGCGGCCGCGCACTGTCCGAAGCACTCCTCGGAGACGCGATGCGGCCCGCCGAGCGTCAGGCGCTGGCGGAGTCCGCACTGGTCCTCGCCCGGGAACCCGCGTTCAGCACGGCCCTGGTGGCCGGACTCGGAGCGGAAGGCGTCGCCGCCCTCCTCGCCGCGCTGAGTTATGACGAGGTCGGCGCACGCTCGGCTGTCGCCCGGGTACTCGCGGCCGCGCTCGGCTCCGCGACCGTCACCGAGGACCGGGATGACCCCGTTCGGCGGGTGCTGACCGCCACCTACGTGCATCCGGGTGAGGACGGTCCCTCCGAAGACATCGCGTCGGGCATGGCGGCCGTCCTCGCCGCGGTGACTCCGGGCCGCCCGGGCGGTCTTCGATTGGACACGGTCGCGGACTGGGGCCGACAACTGTTGCGGCGGGAGCGGGCACAGGGGGTCGTTCCAGGGGCCGGAGCGGTCCCTCGCGCAGCGGATGCTTCGGCGGTCGACCCGGTACGGCTCGTCGTCGAGGCCCTGGCCGCGGGCGGTGCGACCGGTCCGGCCGTCGCCCTCCTCGGTGACCGCGCGGCGTGGGACACGCTCCTCGCCAGACGGTGGGGCGACGGCGGGGTGGTCCTCGCGGAGGTGATCAGGCTCGGTGTGACCGCCCCGGCCCAGGCCGGCGTGGTCGTGGTGCGGGCCGGACTGGAGGCGCTCGGAACAGGACTCACCGATGACGGCGACCCGGAGAACTGGACAGTCAACAAGGAGACCGCGGCAGCCGTGAGCGGAGCGCTCGCCACAGGGATCGCCGCTCATGTGTCCGTGGCGACGGAGGTCCTCGTCGGGGCCGACGAGGACCGACGGGACGAGGGGAGCCGGGACGTGTTGCGCGGCCTCGCGTACCTCACCCTCGACCGCCCGGCGGCGGTCGCCGTCGGGCAGGCGCTGGGCGACTGGGCGACGGCACGGCCACTCGCACTCGACGCGAGCTCGCCCGCCGCACCGCTGCCGGCGCTCGCCGTCCCCGCCGGCTACCTGGCGGTCCAGGAGTACGCGCAGCGCCTGGCCCACAGCCTGCGGGCGTTCGAGCTCGAGGACGTGGCCGAGGACCGCCGCCTCGTCTGGCAGGGGTTCTCGTTCGTGCCGACCGAGTTCTTCGGGAAGGCAGGGGACGTGCTGGGTGTCCTCGACGTCGTCGCCAGCCGACTGTTGGGTACCGATGGTTCGTGGGAGATCGGGGCCGACCGCGGCCTGCGGTTCGACCGTGAGGACGCCGCGGACGCCGCTCTCGACCGGGTGGTCGGGCCCGCAGGCCACGCCCCTGCTGAGGTGGTCGACGAGATCGCTCGGCAGTCGCGGGCGGCCTTCGACCGGGTCGCGAGGGCCCTGGGGAAGCCGGAGGAGCCGATTCCGCCGGACGCGAGTCTCGGCGAGGCCATCAAGGATGCGGTGAGCGGCCAGGCGCTGTCGCGTCCACGCCACGGAGGGGGTGTCCCGTGAAGCCGCGGCAGGTGGGGGCCACGGTCGGGTGATGGGGCTGGTGGGACGGAGCGTCGTCATTCACCGTGCATCACACGCGCCCCATGTGTCACCTGATCGATGACAGAAAGTCCAACAACATCTACGCGGAGTGACGACATGAGTGCCTGTCACCCGGCCGTGATCTTCGATGCTTGCTCAGACGGGTGACGGGAAGCAATGTCTCCTGCGCGGTCCGTACCCAAACGACGCTCTGCCCCCGCGCGTAAGTGGCTGCCGCAGCACCGCAGTCAGTCATGCCAACAAGGAGGCATCATGAGCTCGAACGCCCGTACCGCCAAGTGGGGCCGCACGGCCAAGTGGGGCCGCACGGCCTGATCGCCGAACTCTGCACACGGGGCAGGTGGCGGTCGGCCACCTGCCCCGTTCGAGTTCCAATGCCTCGGTCCAGGGCCTCGCCGCTGTTAGCCTCGGCGCGCCCTTACTCCTCCCGAGAAGCCGGGTCACGTTGGCCGAGCCCGAGATCATGTCCGAGCCGCGGTTGATGTCCGCCGCGCCGCGTCGCGCGTGGACCATCGCCGTCGGCGCCAGCGTCATGGCCGTGACCCTCGCCGCCGCGGTTCTCCCGGCCGCGGTGCAGGACTTCCGTCCCGTGATGGTCCTGTTCGTGGGCGTGCTGTTCCTCGTCAGCGAGTCCGTGGAGATGCACGTCGAGTTCCGGCGTCAGACCTACTCGTGGTCGCTGGCAGAGCTGGCCCTGGTCGTCGCCCTCGTCGAGGTGGGCGGCCTGTGGGCCACCCTCGCCTGGGTGGTGGCGCTCGCCGTCCAGTTGATGGTCCGGTCGTACACGCCGTCCAAGGCAGTCTTCAACCTCGCCATGGCCCTGCTGCACGGGTCGGTCGCCGTGACCGTCCTGGAAGCGCTGCCCGAGGCGGCGATCACCGAGCCGCTCGCCTGGTTCAGCCTCATCCTGGCCGTCCTGTGCGCCAACCTGGTGGTCGCCTTCATGATCACCATCGCGATCATCGGCACGGCCGGCTATCCGGGGCCGCAGCTGTGGCGCGAGCAGCTGATGCCCATCGCCGTCGTCTCGCCGGTGGTCGTGTCCGTCGGCGTCATCGCCCTGTTGCTGTCCTCGCTCAGCTCCTGGGCGTGGGTGCTCATCCTGCCGGTCCTGACCGTTGTCGGACTGCTGTTCCGGCGGTTCGGGCAGGTGGCTCGCGAAGGCAAGAGCGTCGAGCGTGTCTACGACTTCGCCAGCCGCGTGGAGGAGGTCTCGCCGGACGAGGCCGGCACTCGGCAGATCGTCCAGGCCGTGCGCGAGCTGCTCAACGCCGAGCGGGTGGCCCTCTGGCTGCCGCCCTACCTCGACGAGGAGCCACGCCTGGTCGTCGCCGCCGAGAACGGGGCGGTCTGGTACGACGGCCCCGGCGACCCCGACGACGTCTTCCGCCGTCGTGCCGTCGCCACCACCGACGGCCCGGTGCTCGTGTCCTTGGCGCGGGCCGACGACGAGGAAGCCGCCGCCCTCGCCCGTCGCGGGGTGTCCGACCTGATCGGTGCAGCGGTCATGACCGCGGCCGGGGAGCCCGGGTACCTCGAGGTCTGCGACCGGCGCAGCGACATCGTGTCCTTTGCCGACAGCGACCGGGCGGCGCTCGAGTCGATGATCACGCACGTCAACGCCGCCATCCGCCAACAACAGCTGCTGACCCAGATCCGCTACGACGCCGACCACGACCGGCTGACCGGCTTGCCCAACCGCCAGCGCCTGGCCAACGAGATCGACGAGCTGCTCTCGGACGACGCAGGCACGGCGCGGGCCGGCCTGATCCTCGCCGCGCTCGGCAACTACACCGAGGTCACCGACACGCTGGGGCACGCCGCCAGCGACGAACTCCTCCTCGTCACCGCCGGGCTGCTGCGGGAGCACGCGCCGCCGCAGGCGCTGCTGGCTCGCATGGAGGGTGAGCAGTTCGCCGTCCTGCTGCCGGGGCTCTCGCTCGCCGCCACGGAGCGCGCCGCGCGCCGGCTGCGCGAGGCGGCCGCCACGCGTGCCCGCGTGGCGGGGCTCGATCTGGAGGTGACGCTGACCATCGGAGTGGCGGCCGCGCCGGTCCACGGCACCGAGGCCGGGGTGCTCATGCAACGTGCCGACGTCGCGCTGCTCGCCGCCGCGGAGTCCGGCGGCGTCGCCAGCTATCACCCGGTGCTCGACCAGCAGAGCCTCCGCCGCCTCCAGCTCGGCACGGAGCTGGAGCAGGCGATGGCGGAGGGGCAGATCAGCGTCGTCTTCCAGCCGATCATCGACGCGCAGACCTCCGACATCGTCTCCGTGGAAACACTGGTCCGGTGGGCGCACCCGCGCTACGGCGCGATCCCGCCGGACGACTTCATCCACCTCGCGGAGCAGATCGGCCGGATCGGCCTGCTCACCGACCACGTGCTCGAGCTCGCGCTGGCCCGGTGCCGCCGGTGGCTGGACCAGGGAATCGCGCTGTCGGTGGCGGTGAACCTCTCGGTGCACGTGCTCACCGAGACCGACCTCGTGAGCCGGATCCGCGGCGCGCTGCAGCGGCACGGGGTGCCCGGTGAGCTGCTGACCCTGGAGCTCACCGAGGGCAGCGTCGTCGACGACTCCGTGCGCGACAGCACGGTGCTGGCCGACCTGCACGGCCTGGGCCTGCGACTGTCGATGGACGACTTCGGCACCGGCTACTCGTCGCTGTCCCAGCTGCGCCAGCTGCCGATCGACGAGGTGAAGATCGACAAGTCCTTCGTGCTCGGCATGTCCACCAGCCAGGGGGAGTCGTTCATCGCCCGCTCGATCATCGAGCTGGCCCACAACCTTGGCCTCCGCGTCGTGGCCGAGGGCGTCGAGGACGAGCTGACCCGGAACCTGCTGGCGGAGATGGGTTGCGACAAGCTCCAGGGCTTCCTGGTCAGCCGGCCGCTGCCCGACGACCGCCTGGAGACCTGGCTGCTCGCCCGGACCGGCGTCCGCTCGGCGGCCCCAGGTGCGACCCACCGGCGACTGTTCGTCCGGACGTGACCCGCCGGGGCGACCCCGTCGCGAGGCAGTCGGCCGCGGAGAGGTAAAGTCTTCGACGGCTCTTCGAGCAGGCCCCTTTAGCTCAGTCGGCAGAGCGTCTCCATGGTAAGGAGAAGGTCTACGGTTCGATTCCGTAAAGGGGCTCTAGCATGTGAACTGGCGGCCGCAGGGTCGTCCTGGCGGTGTAGCTCAGCCTGGTAGAGCAAGCGGCTCATAATCGCTGTGTCACCGGTTCAAGTCCGGTCACCGCTACTCCCGACGGATCCTGATCGCAGGGTCCCATCCGCACCACCCCGGGCCCGATCAGGGTCCGTACCGACAAGGCTAGGAGCGCCCCGTGGCAGCCACCGACATCCGTCCGAAGATCACCCTGGCCTGCCAGGAGTGCAAGAACCGCAACTACATCACGCGGAAGAACCGGCGGAACGACCCCGACCGGCTCGAGCTCAAGAAGTACTGCCCGTACGACCGCAAGCACACGGTGCACCGCGAGACCCGCTGACCCGGATCGGCAGCAGGGCCTGCAACAGAGGCGAGTGAGGGCGGGAGCATGGCGCTGGACCGGGATCTGGTCGGGCGCAGCTACCCGCCCTCTGCCGTCTACGAGGTGGGCCGGGGGAAGATCGCCGAGTTCGCCGCGGCCGTCGGCGACGACGACCCGGTGTACCGGGATCCCGAGGCCGCACGCGCGGCCGGCCACCCCGATGTCATCGCCCCGCCCACGTTCGCGATCGCGCTGACCCTCGAGGCGGCCAACGTCGTGCTGGGCGATCCCCAGGTCTCCCTCGACTACAGCCGCGTCGTCCACGGCGAGCAGCGCTTCACTCACCACCGCCCGATCCGCGCCGGTGACCGGCTGGTGGCCACCACGACGATCGAGGCCGTGAGGTCGGTGGCCGGCAACGACATGCTCACCACCCGCGTCGACGTGGCCACCGACGACGGGGAGCCGGTCTGCTCGGCCACCTCGATGCTCGTCGCGCGGGGAACGGCGTGAGCCGGCTGACCGTCGCCGACGTCGTCGTCGGCACCGAACTGCCGGAGCAGGTCTTTCCGATCACCCGGGCCGACCTGGTGCGCTACGCGGGCGCGTCCGGCGACTTCAACCCGATCCACTGGAACGAGCGGGTGGCCACCGAGGTCGGCCTGCCGGGGGTGATCGCCCACGGGATGCTCACGATGGCGCTGGCCGCCCGCGTCGTCACCCGCTGGGCCGGGGACCCGGGCGCGCTCGTCGAGTACCACGTCCGCTTCGGCCGGCCGGTCCTCGTTCCCGACGACGGCGTCGGCGGCGAGATCACCGTCCGCGGACGGGTGGCCGCCGTCGCCGAGGACGGCCGGGCCCGGGTCGACCTGACGGTCACCAGCCGCGGCGACAAGGTGCTCTCCCTGGCCCGCGCGATCGTCGCCCTGGCATGAGAGCCCGGCGGCGAGCCGCCGTTGCCGTCGCCGGGGTGCTGGCGCTCGCCGGGTGCACCTCCTTCGCCGACACGCTCGCCGCCGAGGACCGCTCCGCCACGCCGGCCGCGGAGAGACCCGCCCCGGTGGGGGTCGCCTGCCCGACGGACCGCGCCGAGCCCGACCCCGACCGGCCGAAGGTGGCCTTCGACTTCCGACTCGAGGACGACCGCAGCACCGTCACCGGCACCGAGACGCTCACCTTCACCCCCGACCTGCCGGTCGAGGAGCTCGTGTTCCGGCTGGTCCCCAACGGCCCCGACTCCGCCGGCGCGGGCAATCGCCTGGAGGTCGACCGGGTCCGAGGGGAGGACGTCGCGCAGGGGACCTACCAGGAGGCGGCGGCCGCCGCGCCGGGCGGGCTCTACGTCGTGGATCTGGATGGCGAGCTGGCTGCGGGGGAGTCGACCCGCGTGGAGCTGGACTTCACGCTGACCCTGGGCTCGGGCACCTTCGACCGGTTCGGCACCGACACCGGGCTCTCCTGGTGGGGCAGCGGCGCGCCCCTGCTCGCCTGGGAGCCTGGCGTGGGCTGGGCCGAGGACCCGTTCGTCGAGCTCAGCGGCGAGACGACCACCAGTACCGCCGCCGACACCACGATCGAGGTGTCGGCGCCGGCGGACCTCACCGTCCTGATGACCGGCGCGCAGGGCCGGCCCACGGCGGCCAGGGACGGACGTCGCACATGGACCTCGCACGAAGCGGCGGCCCGCGACGTGAGCGTGGCCGCGGGAGCCTTCGCCACCGAGGAGCGGACGACGCCCGACGGCGTGCGGGTCACCGCAGGGGTGCTGCCCGGAGCGGAGCTGGGCGCCGGAGAGGTCGCCGAACGCACGGTGGCGGCGATCGGGGCCCTCGAGGAGTTCCTCGGCCCGTTTCCGTACCGGACGCTCACCGTGCCGCTCCTGCCCGCCTACGGTGGCGGCATCGAGTACCCCAGCTCCATCCTCGAGGCGAGCCCGGATCCCGCCGTCCTCGTGCACGAGGTGGCGCACCAGTGGTTCTACGGGATGGTCGGTAACTCGCAGTTCCGCGATCCGTGGCTGGACGAGGCCTTCGCCACCTACGCCGAGGCCGTCGTGAACCCCCCCGACGCGGCGGGCCTGACGCCGGCTCTCGGCCTGGATGGAGCGGTCGGCGCCGCCATGGACGCCTTTCCCGACGATCGGCGCTACTTCAACGTCGTCTACGGCAAGGGTGCGGCCGCGTTGCTGACCGCGCGGAACGACGCCGACCCCGAGGCCTTCGACGCGGCCGTTCGCTGCTACGTCGACGCCAACGCGTGGTCCATCGCCACGCCGGCGGATCTCCGCGCGGTCCTCGACGACCTGCCCGAGGCCCTCGTCGTGCTCAACCGGGCGGACGCGCTCGGCAAGGACGACGGGCCCCGGTGAGGCCCGGCAGCGGCCGCGTCCCGGGGACCCGCCGCGAGCTGGCAGGGGCGGGACGAGGGCTCCGCCGTCAGTCGGCAGTGGCCAGGAGCCGCTGCATCCGGGTGAGGCCCTCGACCAGGTCCTCGTCCCCCAGGGCGTAGGACATCCGGATGTATCCGGGCGTGCCGAAGGCCTCGCCGGGGACGACGGCCACCTCCGCCTCCTCGAGGATCAGCCCGGCCAGCTCAGCGCTGGTGTCGGCGACCCGGCCGGCGATGGTGCGGCCCAGCAGCCCCTTCACCGAGGGGTAGACGTAGAACGCGCCCTGCGGCTCGGGGCAGGCGATGCCCGGGATCTCGCGGAGCATCGACACGATCGTCTGCCGCCGCCGGTCGAAGGCCTCGCGCATAGCGGCCGCGGCGGACAGGTCGCCGGTCAGGGCGGCGACGGCCGCCGCCTGCGAGACGTTGGCGACGTTGGACGTGGCGTGGGAATGGAGGTTGGTGGCGGCCGTGACGACGTCGGCCGGGCCGAGGATCCAGCCCACCCGCCAGCCGGTCATCGCGTAGGTCTTGGCGACGCCGTTGACGACGACGCAACGGTCGGCCAGCTCCGGGACGACGACCGGCATCGAGCGAGCCGTCACCCCGCCGTAGGTGAGGTGCTCGTAGATCTCGTCGGTGAGCACCCACAGGCCGGCCTCGAGCGCCCAGCGACCGATCTCCTCGACCTGCTCGGCCGGGTAGACCGCTCCGGTCGGGTTGGACGGAGAGCAGAAGAGCAGCAGCTTGGTCCGGGGCGTGCGGGCCGCCTCCAGCTGCCCGACGGAGACGAGATAGCCGCTCTGCTCGTCGGCGACCACGGGCACCGGCACGCCGCCGGCCAGTCGGATCGCCTCGGGATACGTCGTCCAGAACGGGGCGGGGAGGAGCACCTCGTCGCCGGGGTCGAGCATCGTGGCCAGGGCCTCGTAGACCGCCTGCTTGCCGCCGTTGGTGACCAGCACGTTGGCCGGGGTCGCCGACAGTCCCGAGTCGCGGGCCGTCTTGGCGACGATCGCCTCCTTGAGCGCCGGCAGGCCGCCGGCCGGGGTGTAGCGGTGCATGGCCGGATTGCGGGCGGCGGCGACGGCAGCTTCGACGATGTAATCGGGCGTCGGAAAGTCGGGCTCCCCGGCGCCGAAGCCGATCACCGGCTTGCCCGCCGCCTTGAGTGCCTTCGCCTTGGCGTCGACGGCCAGCGTCGCTGACTCACTGATACCGGCGATGCGGCGGGAGATGCGCCGCTGGGCTGGGGACGGCTCGGTCATGCCCCCATCGTGTCAAAGACCTCTGTCACGGGCCGACGCAGCCGCGGGTGGGCCGCCGACCGCGACGGCGCGAAGCCCCCGCGCGTCCAGCCGTGGAGGCCGCCGCGGAGCGCTTCAACAACCGTTCTCCGCTGGTCAGCGCGGCCGGCACGACCGCGTGGCGCAGCTCGACCGCCAGGCCCGCCCTCAGGTCCTGCCGCAGGATTCCGCCGGGTCCGTGCAGTCACGCGCGCCGGTCGCCGGCGGCTGCGCGCGTCCGGTCCGGGGCCGCCTCGAGGCCATCGGTCACGACGCGGCAGGTCGTGCCGCCGGCCCCGGCCGACGGCTCCCGAGCGTGGTGCGTCCAGCGCGGACAGGTCGTGGTGGCGTCACCTCCCTCCGGGTCCCGCCACGAGCCTGCGCGCGGTGGCCAGAGGGCGGGCGCCACGCCATGACGGTCGCCCCGACGCCGTCCTGGCCGTGGGCGAGGAGGCCCCCGTCCGCGGTGTCCCCTCGCCGTCGGCCGGGAAGACGCACCCGTGCCACTGTCCGCCCCCATGTCCGGGACATTGGCTGTCCGGGTTCGCGGTCCCGTACACTTGCCCACCGGGGCTCTCGACCCCCGCCACCGGCGTGCCCCGGAACCTCCCCGAGGCTCGGTGCTGCCGTGGTGAGGGAAGTGGTCCCGGGCCCCGCAGGGCACTAGGGGTGTAGCTCAATTGGCAGAGCAGCGGTCTCCAAAACCGCAGGCTGCAGGTTCAAGTCCTGCCACCCCTGCCACGGCACGGCAGGTATTCATCGACCACGGCTGCTCCCCGGAGCGGTTTCCACCACGAGGCGAGCGAGGCGCGTAGTGAGCGACGAGAAGCCGGGACGCGAGGAGAACGCTCCCTCCGACTCCGACGCCGAGCTGACCGACGAACAGCTCGACCGGGAAGCCCCGGGCGTCGACGACGCGACGGAGCTGGAGGCGGCCGAGGACGAGATCGCCGCCGAGGCGCAGTCCGAGGAGGACAAGGTCGTCGCCACCCCGGCGCGGCGTCGGCGGGGACGCATCACCGCCACCGACGAGGCCGAGGACGACGACGAGACGCCGGCGCGGTCGGGCCGCGCCGCCCGATCGGCGTCCGGCCCGGCGGGACGGGAAGGCGCCGGCACCCGGTCGCGGGCGGCCGCGGAGCGCGCGCGCGCCGACGAGATCCGGCAGAAGCGCTCGCTGCGCCGGTTCCTGCGGGAGGACGTCGCCGAGCTCCGCAAGGTGATCTGGCCGGGGAGGCGGGAGCTGATCACCTACACGACCGTGGTCATCGTCTTCGTGGCGTTCATCGTCGCGCTCGTGTCCGGCCTCGACCTGCTCTTCGCCAAGGGCGTGATCGCCGTCTTCGGCTGATCGCATGCCCGCTCCGAACGCCACCTGAACGAGGAAAGAAGAACCTGTGACCGACCCCCGCGAGCCCTTCGAGACCGACAGCGCCGTCCCGGGCACCGACCTGGACGACGCCCGGTTCGACGTGCGCGGATCCGTGGACGTCGAGACCGGCGCCGGTGAGACCGGTGCGGCCGAGTCCTCCAGCGACACCGCCGACCTGGACCTCGACACCGAGGTCGCCGACGTGACACCGGAGATCGAGACCGGCAACCCCGACACCCTGGTGACCGACCCCCTGGTCGAGCCCGCCGCCGACTCCGACGCCGCCCCTGTGGTCGACGAGGACGAGGACCCGGTCGAGGCCATGAAGCAGGCCCTGCGGATAGCGCCCGGCGACTGGTACGTCGTGCACTCCTACGCCGGCTACGAGAACAAGGTGAAGACCAATCTCGAGGCCCGGATCCAGTCCCTGGACGTCGAGGACTACATCTATCAGATCGAGGTGCCCACCGAGGAGGTCACCGAGATCAAGAACGGCAAGCGCGCGCAGGTCAACCGCAAGGTCCTGCCCGGTTACCTGCTCGTCCGCATGGAGCTCAACGACGAGTCGTGGGGCGCCGTGCGCAACACCCCCGGCGTCACGGGCTTCGTCGGCGCCACCTCCAAGCCGTCGCCGCTGACCCTGGACGAGGTCGTCAAGATCCTTGTTCCGGCCGTCGCGCCGCA
>JAOPWH010000191.1 GCA_025965795.1 Blastococcus sp. | reverse complement strand
CGGAGCTGGATGAGCAGCACGCTCTTGCCGACGCCGCGCAACCCGGTGAGCACCAGTGAGCGCTCGGGCCGGCCGTGCGCGATCCGCTCCAGGACGACGTCGAACGCCGAGAGCTCTGTGTCGCGGCCGGCCAGCTCCGGTGGGCGCTGTCCGGCGCCCGGCGCGTACGGGTTCCGCACAGGATCCATGTCGAGCACCGTATTCGATGGTCTAGTCGGAACCGTAGAGACAGGTAGAAGCAGCTAGGGCGTGTCGCGTCGAGCTCCGTCGAGAGCTGTCTACCCGCGACTTTAGACGCCGGTAGACAGTCCGATCGACGCTGGCCGGCGGCTCGGCCCGCTAACGTTCACCCGTGATCAAGTTCGGGCTCAAGGTCGTGATCCTCGCCGCGGTCTTCCTGGCGCTCACCAGGTGGGACGTGCAGTTCGCGAACACCGACGTCCTGCCCGGACTCCGGGTCGCCCCGAATCCCAACGGCCTGTTCGGCGAGTTCGGCACCTATCTGTGGATCGCGCTGATCTTCGGTGTCGTGAACGCCGTCGTCGGCCCCATCCTGCGGCTGCTGTCGCTGCCGTTCGTGCTGCTGACGCTGGGGCTGTTCCTGCTGGTCATCAACGCCGCGCTGCTCGGCCTGACCGCCGCGCTCACCGACCGGATGACGATCGACGGCATCGTCACCGCGATCCTGGGCGGCCTCATCCTGGCGGTCGCGGGCTGGCTCGCCGACCAGCTGCTCGACCGCTGAGCCGCCCGGCCCGGCCACGGGCCGATAACGCCGGCCGCGTCGCCGTGACGCGCGTTACGCAGCGCAGTAGCGTGGCCGAACATGGCCAGCACCACCGTTGTACCGGCAATCCCGGTGCGCGGACCGGACGGCGGCCCCTCGGCAGGAACCCTGTCCGAGCTCGCCGCACTCGAAGCCGCCCGCGACGAGAAGCGTCAACTGCTCGACCGCGCGGCTGAGGCCGCGCGCGCCGATCTCACCGGCAAGCGCCGGCTCCCGGCCGGGTGCACCCCCGAGGACCTCCCTGCGCTCCTGCGCCGCTACTACTGGAGCGAACCGGCCGCCGAGGTCCTCGGACACGATCCGGCGGAGCTCGCCGGGCTCGCCCTGGGCCACCTGAAGCTCGCCGAGGTCCGGCCGGCCGGATCGGCCACGGTCGACGTCCACCGTCTTCGCGCCCCCGACGGGCGGGGCGACGGGGTGGGTGGCGGGCGATCCATAGTCCGCGTGGTCACCGACGACATGCCCTACCTGGTCGACTCGGTCACCGCCGAGGTGCTGCGGCAGGGGCACCTGCTGGCGCACATCGTCCACCCGGTCGTCGTCGTCCGCCGCGACCTGCGCGGGCGCATCACGGCGTTCTGCGACAGCTCCGCGGCAGCGGGCTGCGGCGCCGACGCGCTCACCGAGTCCTGGATGGCCGTCGTCCTCGACGGCTCGCTCGACGACGAGTCCGCCCGCGACCTGGTCACCGGGCTGCGCACCGTCCTCGACGACGTCCGCGCGGTGCACGAGGACGACGGCCGGCTGCGCGCCCGGGTCGCGGACCTCGCCGACCGACTCGACGAGCTCGCCCACAGCGGCTCCGCGCCGACGCCGGCCGATCCCGCCGACGAGCCGGCCGAGGCGGCTGCCCTGCTCCGCTGGCTGGTCGACGGCAACTTCGTCTTCCTCGGGGCCCGCGACGTCGACCTGGCGCCGAGCCGCGGCCGGACGACCGTGCGCGCCGTTCCCGGCACCGGTCTGGGTGTGCTGCGCAGCGACACCGACATGAGCGAGCCGGTCGTCGGCACGCCCGAGGCCTCGCGCTCCCCCGAGCGGCAGCTGCTCGCCGTCACCAAGGCCGACGCGCGCTCCACGGTGTACCGCCGGGCATGGCTGGACCTGGTCGCGGTCACGCTCCCCACCGGGGACGGCGCCGCCGTGCGGCAGTACCGCTTCGTCGGCCTGTTCCCCTCGGCCGCCTACACCAGCAGCGTGCTCGACGTGCCGCTGGTGCGGCGCCGGGTCGCGGCGGTGATCGAGCGCTCGGGTGTGCCGGTCGACAGCCACACCGGCAAGGAGCTGCTCGACGTCCTGGAGACCTATCCGCGCGACGAGCTGCTGCAGGTCGGCCCCGACGAGCTGCTGCCCGTGGCGATGGCCGTGCTGCACCTGCAGGAGCGGCGGCAGACCCGGCTGTTCCTTCGCCACGAGCCGACCGGGCGGTTCTGGTCGGCACTGGTCTACCTGCCGCGCGACCGCTACACGACCGAGGTCCGACTGGCGATGCAGCAGATCCTGCTCGAGCGGCTGGGCGGCACGAGCATCGAGTACACCGCCCGCTCCACGGAGTCGGTGCTGGCGCGACTGCACTTCGTCGTCCGCGTGCCCGTGGGCAAGGGCGGCACCCCGAAGCCGATGTCGGTCGACGCGGAGGCGCTGCAGACCGAGCTGGCCGCCGCAGCCCGCAGCTGGACCGACGACCTGTCCGACGAGCTCACCGCCCGCTACGGCGGGGAAGCCGAGCGGATGCTCTCGCGGGTGGCCGACGCCTTCCCGGCCTCGTACCAGACCGACTTCACCGCCGTTCGCGCCGTCGACGACCTGGCGCGGCTGGAGGGGCTGACGGCCGGCCAGCTGTCGCTGCGGCTCTGGACGCCGAAGGGCTCGGCCATCGGCGAGCGCCGCCTCACCGTCTACCGGGTCGGGGAGCGCCTGCTGCTGTCGGAGGTGCTGCCGGTCCTGCAGAACATGGGCGTCTCAGTCGTCGACGAGCGGCCCTACGAGATCGACCGCATCGGTGCCCCGCCCACCTGGATCTACGACTTCGGCATCACCGTCCCTCCGGTGGAGCTGCCGCTGGTGCGCTCCCTGCCGGAGCGGTTCACCGAGGCCGTGAGCGCGGTCTGGCGAGGGGAGGCCGAGGACGACGGCCTCGGCGCCCTGGTGCTGCTGGCCGGGCTGAACTGGCGCCAGGTCACCGTCGTCCGCGCCTACGTGCAGTGGCTGCGCCAGGCCGGACTGCCCTTCGGCCAGCGCTACGTCGAGGAGACCCTGGCCGCCCATCCGGACGTCGTCGCCCGGCTGGTCGCGCTCTTCGAGACGCGCTTCTCCCCCGGGCGCAACGGCAACCGCGCCGACCGGCAGGCCGACCTGGAGGAGTCGCTGCGGAAGGCCATCGGCGAGGTCGCGTCGCTGGACGCCGACCGCGTGCTCACCTCGCTGCTCGCCGCCGTCACCGCGACGCAGCGCACCACCTACTACGCCATGGCCGGCCCCACCCCCACCCTGCTGGCGCTCAAGCTCGACCCCGCGCACGTCCCCGATCTGCCCGAGCCCCGCCCGGCGCGCGAGGTGTGGGTCAGCTCGCCGCGCGTCATGGGCATCCACCTGCGCTTCGGTGCCGTCGCCCGCGGCGGGCTCCGCTGGTCCGACCGACGCGAGGACCTGCGCACGGAGGTGCTCGGCCTGGTCAAGGCGCAGACGGTGAAGAACACCGTGATCGTGCCGACCGGCGCCAAGGGCGGCTTCGTCGTCAAGAACCCGCCGCCGGACGGGTCCCGCGACGCCGTCCTGGCCGAGGGGATGGCCTGCTACAAGCTGTTCATCGGCGCGCTGCTCGCGCTCACCGACAACTATGCGACCGGGGGCGAGGCCCCCGGCAAGGTCGTGCCGCCGGAGAGGGTGGTGCGGCACGACGGCGACGACACCTATCTCGTCGTCGCCGCCGACAAGGGGACGGCGACCTTCTCCGACCTCGCCAACTCCGTGGCGCTGGAGCGGGGCTTCTGGCTGGGCGACGCGTTCGCCTCCGGCGGCTCGGTCGGCTACGACCACAAGGCCATGGGCATCACCGCCCGTGGCGCCTGGGAGTCGGTGACCCGCCACTTCCGCGAGCTCGATGTGGACGTCCAGCGGCAGGAGTTCACCGTCGTCGGCATCGGCGACATGTCCGGTGACGTGTTCGGCAACGGGATGCTGCTGTCCGAGCACATCCGCCTCGTCGCCGCGTTCGACCACCGGCACGTCTTCGTGGACCCGACACCGGACGCGGCCGCCTCGTTCGCCGAGCGACGCCGGCTGTTCGGGCTGCAGCGCTCCTCGTGGGCCGACTACAACCGGTCACGGATCAGCGCCGGCGGCGGGGTCTGGCCCCGGACGGCGAAGTCGATCCCGGTCTCGGGACCCATGCGCGCCGCGCTCGCCCTGCCCGACGGCGTGGAGTCGCTCTCGCCTGTCGAGCTGATCCGGGCGATCCTGCTCGCGCCGGTCGATCTGCTCTTCAACGGCGGCATCGGCACCTACGTCAAGGCGTCCACCGAGAGCGCCCTCGACGCGGGCGACAAGGCCAACGACGCCGTCCGCGTGGACGGCGAACAGCTGCGCGTCCGCGTGGTGGGCGAGGGCGGCAACCTCGGCCTCACCCAGCGGGGTCGCGTCGAGTACGCGCTGGCCGGTGGCCGGGTGAACACCGACGCGATCGACAACTCCGCCGGCGTCGACACCTCCGACCACGAGGTGAACATCAAGATCGCGCTCAACCGGGCGGTCGAGGACGGCGAGCTGGACGCCGTCGGCCGCGCCAAGCTGCTCGGGGAGATGACCGACGAGGTCGCGGCTGCCGTCCTGTTCGACAACCACGCGCAGAACGCCACTCTCGCCGTCGAGACGACGTCGGCGCGCAGCCTGCTGGACGCCCACGAGCGGTTCCTCCGGTCGCTGGAGCGCTCGGGCCGGCTGGTGCGCAGCGTGGAGGCCCTGCCGGACGACCGCGCGTTGCTCGAGCGACGCCGGGACGGGCAGGCGCTGACCGGTCCGGAGCTGTCGGTGCTGCTGGCGTACGCGAAGCTGGACACCGGCGACGTCGTCCTGCACTCCGACCTGCCCGACGACCCGGCGCTCGAGGGGCTGCTCACCGGGTACTTCCCGGCCCAGCTGCGCGAGCGGTTCCCGGCCGCGGTGATCGCGCATCCGCTGCGCCGGGAGATCATCGCCACCGCGTTGACCAACTGGGCGGTGAACATCGCCGGCGTCACGGGGCTCTTCCGGCTGACCCAGGAGACCGGCGTCCCCCTGGCGCGCGTGGTGCTCGCGCACGCAGTGGCCCGGGCCGTCTTCGACGTCGACCGGATGTGGGACGCCTCCCGGCTGCTCGACAATCGCGTGTCGGCCGCCACGCAGGTCGAGCTGCGCACCGAGGCGACCCGCCTCGCCGAGCGGGCGACCCGCTGGCTCCTGCGCCAGCCCGAGCTGGCCGCGGAGGAGACCCCGCTGATCGCGGAGGTGACGGATCGGTTCGCCTCGCCGGTGGCAGCGGTGCGCACCGGCCTGCCCGGCTGGCTGCTGGGCGGTGAGGCGGAGGCCTACGCGGAGCGGGCGGCACGCTTCCAGGAGGCGGGTCTGCCGGCGGAGCTGGCCGCCGAGGCCGCCGCGGCACCCCTGCTGCCCGCCGCCCTCGACCTCGCCGTCGTGGCCGAGCGGACCGGGGCGCCGGTGGAGCTGGCCGGCCAGGTCATGCAGTGCCTGGCCGAGCGACTCGGCCTGGTGCCGCTGCGCGAGCTGGTGATCGCCCTCCCGCGGGACCGGCGCTGGCCGTCGATGGCCCGCGCCTCGCTGCGGGACGACCTGGCGATGGAGCATGCCTCGCTCACCGAGGACGTGCTCGGTCTCCGGGCGGGTGACGCCGACGATCCGTCCGCGCTGGTCGGAGCCTGGGTGAGCGCCTGGGACTCCACCCAGGCGCGGGCCGCCGCGCAGCTCGCCGACATCGCGGCGGGGGACCGGCACGAGCTGGCCGAGCTGCTGGTCGCCGTCCGTACGCTGCGCGGCCTGCGCCGACGCCGCGCCGCCCGACGCATCCCCCGCCCGGAGCAGTAGCGGGCCGGGCGAGATCGCCGATCTCGCCCCCCGAGGGGTCTCTCTAGCCCGACCGCTAGAGAGTCCTAGATCGGGTCAGAGCGGCGGACGGCGGTCGCCGAAGCGGGTGGCCTGCTCGAAGGCGTGCCCGACCTCGAGCACACGCCGGTCCTCCCGCGGGGCTCCGATGATCTGCAGGCCGACCGGCAGCCCGTCCGGGGTGAACCCGCCGGGCACCGACAGGGCGGGGGAGCCGGTGGCCGAGATCAGCGTGCAGGAGCGCATCCACTCGAGGTAGTTCTCCTGCTCGACGCCGGCGATTTGGGTCGGGTACTCGAGCTCCACCGGGAAGGGCAGCACCTGGGTGGTGGGGGCGAGCAGGACGTCGAAGCGCTCGAAGAACGCCGCCATCCGCTCGTACAGCTTCGTGTGCACCTGCTCCGCGCGGGCCAGATCGGGCCCGGTGAGCTTCGCACCCATCTCCGCGTTCCAGCGGATGGACTCCTTCACCTTCTCCGGATGGCGCCGGGAGAGCTCTCCGTACGACGCCTCGAACAGCCACGCCCGCAGCGTGCCGAACACGTCGTCGGCACCGGCCAGGTCGGGGCAGTCCTCCTCGATCGACGCACCCAGGGACTCGAAAACGGCCACGGACGACGCCAGCACCGAGATGATGGCCGGATCCACGGTCACCCGGCCGCCCAGATCCGGCGCCCAGGCGACCCGCAGCCCGTCGAGCCGCTCGGGCAGGGGAGCGGCGAAGGCCGCCGGGTCGTCCGCCAACGATATGGGCACCCGCCGGTCAGGGCCCGCCAGGGCCGACAGCTGCAGCGCGACGTCGCCGACGGTCCGGCCCATCGGTCCCTGGACGGACAGCTGCGACCAGCCCATCCCGGCCGGCCAGGTCGGCACTCGGCCAGGGGTGGGCCGCAGTCCGACGACGTTGCAGAACCCCGCCGGATTGCGCAGCGAGCCCCCCATGTCGCTGCCCTCGGCCAGCGGCACCAGGCCCGCCGCGAGGGCCGCCGCCGCGCCGCCGGAGGACCCGCCCGCCGACAGCCCGTGCCGGTAGGGGTTGTGCGTCGCGCCGAACAGCGCGTTGTAGGTGTGCGAGCCGGCCGCGAACTCGGGCACGTTGGTCTTCCCGACCCGGATGGCCCCGGCTGCCTTCAACCGGGCCACCACGAGCTCGTCGCGCAGGGGCACGGTGTCTGCGTGCAGCGGTGAGCCCCACGTCGTCCGCATGCCCCCGGTCGCGTGGGTGTCCTTGTGCGCCACCGGCAGCCCGTGCAGTGGACCGACCGACCCGCCGGCGGCGAGCGCGGCGTCGGCGGCGTCCGCAGCCGCCCGCGCGCCCTCGGCGTCGAGGGTCACGATCGCGTTGATGCCGGGATTCAGCCGGTCGATCCGCGCCAGGTGCGCCTCGAGCAGTTCGCGGGCCGAGATCTCGCGGCTGCGCACCATCGCGGCGAGCTGGGTTGCGGGCCGGAAGCAGACGTCGTCGGTCACCCGGGGAGCCTGTCACGGGCCCGCTCGCGCGCGGAACATGCCCCGAGGGAACGATGGAGCCGATGGACGACGAACGAGACACCAGCAGCGACGAGCCGGTCGGCCCCACCTTCGAGGAGCTCGGGCTCCGTCCCGAGCTGCTGAAGGCCCTGTCGGCCCTGGGCTACGAGGAGCCGACCCCGATCCAGGCGGAGGCCATACCGCCGCTCGTCGAGGGGCGCGACCTCCTCGGCCAGGCGGCGACCGGCACCGGGAAGACGGCGGCCTTCGCGCTGCCGGTGCTGCAGCGGCTGGCGCCGCACCGGCGCGAGCGGCCGCCCGTCGGCCTGGTCCTCGTGCCCACGCGGGAGCTCGCCGTCCAGGTGTCGGAGGCGCTGCACCGCTACGGGCGGGAACTCGGCGCCCGGGTGCTGCCCGTCTACGGCGGCGCGCCGATCGTGCGCCAGCTCAAGGCGCTGGACTCCGGCGTCGACGTCGTCGTCGCGACGCCCGGGCGTGCCCTGGACCTGCTGAACCGCGGCAGCCTGCACCTCGGCGAGGTCGCCACCGTCGTGCTGGACGAGGCCGACGAGATGCTCGACATGGGCTTCGCGGAGGACCTCGAGGCGATCCTCGCCGAGACGCCGGAGACCCGGCAGACGGTGCTGTTCTCCGCGACCATGCCGCGCCGGCTCGACTCGCTGGCCCGGCGGCACCTGCGCGATCCCGTGCGGATCAGCCTGGGCCGGGAACGCACCGTGCCGGGCGAGGCGCCGCGGGTGCGACAGACCGCCTACGTCGTGCCCCGCGCCGCGAAGCCGGCCGCGCTGGGGCGCATCCTCGACGTCGAGGCGCCGGCCGCGGCCATCGTCTTCTGCCGCACCCGCGAGGAGGTCGACTCGCTGACCGAGACCCTCAACGGCCGCGGCTACCGGGCCGAGGCCCTGCACGGCGGCATGAGCCAGGAGCAGCGGGACCGCGTCATGGGCCGGCTCCGCGCCGGGACGGCGGACCTGCTCGTGGCCACGGACGTCGCCGCGCGCGGCCTGGACATCGACCAGCTCACCCACGTCGTCAACTACGACGTCCCGTCGGCCCCCGAGGCGTACGTGCATCGCATCGGACGGGTCGGCCGCGCCGGCCGCGAGGGCGTGGCCATCACGCTGGCCGAGCCGCGCGAGCACCGGCAGCTCAAGACGATCGAGCGGGTGGCCGGGGCGCCGATCACGGTCGAGAAGGTGCCCACGGTGGCCGATCTGCGCAACCGCCGGCTGGAGCTCACCCGCACCGCCCTGCGGGAGAGCCTGCTCACCGACGACCTGGACCGGTTCCGCGGCGTCGTGGAGACGCTGTCCGACGAGTTCGACCTGATGGAGGTCGCGCTGGCGGCCGTGAAGCTGGCGCACGAGGCGGGCGGTGCGGCCGACGACGACGAGGAGATCCCGCAGGTCTCCTTCCGCACCGACAAGGACGCCGCCCGCGGCCCGGCGTCCCGCGGTCCGGCGCAGCGGGGGACCGGCCGGTCCGACGGTCCCGCCCGACGAGCCTCCGGCGGCCCGGCCGCCCGGCTGTTCGTCGGGGCGGGTCGCGACGCGGGGATCCGGCCGGGCGACCTCGTCGGCGCCATCACCGGCGAGACCGGTCTCACCGGCCGCGACATCGGCTCCATCGAGATCCACCAGCGGTTCGCACTGGTCGAGGTGCCCGAGGCGGCCGCCGAGGAGGTCGTCCGGGCGCTGCGCGCCACCATGATCAAGGGCCGTAAGGCAACGGTCCGCCGCGACCAGGCCCAGTAGTGCCGGGCACCGGGGCCGGATCCGATCAGGCCGTGCCGCGCTCCCGTGGGACGGTCGGCGGCACCCGGTTCGGACCGGCCTCGAACGGCCGCGGCCGGTCCTGGCGGTGCAGCCGGACTGCGACCAGTGCGACGTCGTCCTCCGGCCGGCCGTGCACCAGCCGTTCCAGCACCTCGTCGAGCATCTCCTCGAGCGGACGGTCGGCCAGGTCGATGAGCGCGTTCCGTAGGCGGACCATGCCCTCGTCGAGGTCGGCGTCACGGCGCTCGATGAGCCCGTCGGTGTAGAGGAGCACGGTCGCGCCGCGATCCAGCGTCACCACCGACTCGCGCCGCCGGGACTCCGGGTCGACCCCCAGCATCAGGTCGCCGCGCCAGGCAGCCAGCTCTGCGACGCTGCCGTCCGGGTTGATCACCATCGGCGGCAGGTGACCGGCGTTGGCCCAGCGCATCCGCGTGACGCCCCGCTCCAGCTCGTCCGGGGTCTGCTCGAAGCGCGCAACCGTCGCCGTCGCCAGTGTCCTCGTCTGCAGGGTGGCCATCGAGGTGTCCAGGCCGCGGAGCACCTCCACCGGGCCGGCGTCGCTGTAGGTGGCGATGCCGCGGAGCAGCCCGCGCAACTGGCCCATCGCGGCGGCGGCGGCGGTGTCGTGGCCGACGACGTCACCGATGACGAGCATGGTGGTGCCGCCGGGCTGCAGGAACGCGTCGTACCAGTCACCACCCACGCGGGCCGCCTCGGCGGCCGGCATGTAGCGAACGGCGATCTCGGCGTGGTCGGGCTCCGGCGGCTCGGTGAGCAGGCTGCGCTGCAGACCTTCGGCCAACTGCTGCTGGGCGCTGAAGAGCCGCGCGTTGTCCAGGGCGAAGCCGGCCCGGTCGGCGACGTCCTGCGCGACGGTGACGTCGTCGTCCGTGGGCACATGGCCGGCGGAGTAGAGGAGCGTGAGCAGACCGATGGTCCGGCCGCGGGCGCGTAGCGGCAGCGCCACCTCGGTCGACGGAGCGAGCAGGGCGAGCAGTTCGCGGGCGGGACCCGGAGGCAGCACCGCGAGCACGTCCTCGCCGGAGAAGGTCGCCGGCTCGCCCGTGTGCAACGCCCGGGCGACGGGGGCGGTGACCGGCATGGCGGCCAGCCTCACCTCTGCGTACCGCTCCAGGAGGGGACGGCTGTTCGGGTCCACGTGCCAGGTGCCGACGTCCCGGGGATGGCCGTCGGGTCCGATGACGGTGAGGACGCAGAAGTCGGCGAGCGCCGGCACGACCATGCGGGGGAGTCGCGCGGTCGCGGCCTCGACGTCGAGGGTGCCGGCCAGCTCGGCGCTCACGCGGGCGAGCAGTGCGAGCCGTTCGGCCGACCGCTGCGCCTGTGCCTGGACCTTCCGTCGCTGGGTCACGTCCGTGAAATAGACCGACAGCCCATCCGGCGTGGGCCACGCGCGGACCTCGAACCAGCCGTCCAGCGGCGCCGGGTAGTAGGCGTCGAAGGAAATCGGCAGTCCCGTGCGGAGGGCGGTGCGGAAGTTGTCCTCGAAGAGGCTGTTGATCGCCGCCGGCCAGTCGTCCCAGAGGATCCTGCCGATCAGGTCCTCGCGGGTGCGGCCCAGCAGCCGCTCGGCCTCGGCGTTGACGTGCGTGAACCGCCAGTTGCGGTCGAGGCTGTAGAAGCCGGCCGGCATGGCCTCCAGCACACGGGTCACCCGTGCGGCGTTCTCCCGGTCACCGGTCGTGTCGTAGGCCGCGCCCAGCAGCCGGACGGCGGTGCCGTCCGGACCGGCGAGGCCACGGCCACGCGCGTGTATCCACCGGGTCTCCCCGCCCGGCAGCACGACCCGGTACTCGGAGTCCAACTCCGCGCAGGCGTCGATGCACTTCTGCAGGTGCTCGGTCACTCGCGGCAGGTCGTCGGGGTGCAGGCGGGCGTTGAACGCCTCGATGGTCTGCTCGAACGTGTCGACCTCGTAGCCGAACATGGCGATCAGCCGGTCGTCCCACGCGAGCCGGCCGGTGGTCAGATCCCAGTCGAAGGTGCCGATGCCGGCGGCATCGATCGCCAGTCCCCAGCGCACCCGGTCGCTCTCGTACTGGCGGACGAGGGTCGAGAGCTCCAGCTCGGTCACGGTGGACTGAGCGAGCTGACGGAGGGTGGCCACGTCGTCGTCCGACCACGGGCGCGGTTCGGGCCCGAATACGCACAGGGCGCCGATCACCTGTCCGCCGTGACCGGTCAGGGGAATGCCGAGGTAGGACCCGACCTGCCCCGAGGTGACCGGAGGGAGGTCGCGGACCCGTTCGTCGTCGTGGGCGTCGGAGACGACCAGTGCGCCGGTTCCGGTGGCGGTCACGGCGCAGAGCGAATCCTCGAGAGGGCTCTCGCCGCCGACCGCACCGGGAGAGAGCCCCGCGCCGGCGGCGATGGTCTGGACGTCGGTCAGCAGCGAGACCTGGCTGGCGTCCGCGCCGAGCAATCGGGCGGCCAGTTCGGCAAGTCGGTCCAGGACGACGCTGCCGGCCTCCCGGGGCTGCAGCCGCGGGGCGTCGTCCATCCGCTCGGGAACGCTCTGCAGGTCCGCGGCGGAGACCTCGCCCGGATGCCGGTACCCGACGACCGTCCGGTCTGTCGTTGTGTCCACCGAAGCCCTTCTGGCCGGCGCTGAACCGGCATGCGCGGCGTCCGGGCCCTGAGGTTGGAGCCGCGCTCGTCCGGAGTAGTTATGCCACGCCGGGTTGGTTGCGCGCAACCAACTGGACGAAGATCACTGGCAGCGCGGCCGAGATCTGGTCACGGAGTGGGGACGACGAGCGTGAGGACCGTCGACCGGTCATGTTCCACGTGCAACCCGGCGCGCCTCAGCAGACCCCGCAGCCGCACGACGTCGTCCGGTTCGGCGGTGGTGGTCGCGAGCAGGCGCGCCAGCCGGCCCTTGTGGGCCTTGTTGAAGTGGCTCACCACCGATCGCGCCCCGTCGGGGCGCTCGCTCAGGACCTCCACGGTGACGGCGCCCGGGACCGGGGCCAGCGCCGCGTAGGACCCGCTGCGGAGGTCCACCACGAGATCGTCGACGCGCGCGAGAAGCGGTGCCAGTGCCGGCTTCCAGAGAGCGCGCAGCGTGGGGAGTCCCGGCAGGCTCGATCCGGCCGACAGCCGGTACGCCGGGATCGCGTCGGCAGCCCGGACCAGGCCGAACAGTGCCGAGCCGACGGCCAGCCGGCGGTCGGCGCGGGCGCGGCGGGCGCGGCTCAGAGTTCCGACGTCGAGCGCGTCGTAGAGGACGCCGGTGTACCGCTCGATCGCGGGAAGGGTCGGGCTGGTCCAGAGGGCCGCGTTCCGCGCCACCTCGTCGTCCTGCTTCGGCGACAGACCCAGGGCGGCGCGTGACGCCGGGACGTCGTCGGCCAGCTTCACGAGGGCCTCGGCGAGCTCGGTGCGGACCGGGTTCAGCTGCGGGGCGCAGAGCGCGTCGAGGTCCAGTCGGGCGCCGGAACCACCGGGGTGCTTCGTCTCCGACGGCGGCAGCAGGACGAGCACGGGCGGCCGCTCAGTCGGCCAGGTCGACGATGACCGGGGCGTGGTCGCTGGCGCCCTTGCCCTTCCGCTCCTCGCGGTCGATGAGGGCGCCGGTGACCCGGCCGGCCAGCGCGGGCGAGCCCAGCACGAAGTCGATCCGCATGCCCTCGCGGCGGGGGAAGCGCAGCTGCGTGTAGTCCCAGTACGTGTAGACGCCGGGACCGGGGGCGTACGGCCGCACGACGTCGGCGTACCCGGCGTCCACGATCGCCCGGAAGGCCTGGCGCTCGGGCGGGGAGACGTGGGTGGAGTGCGCGAAGACGGCGATGTCCCAGACGTCGTCGTTCTCCGGCGCGATGTTCCAGTCACCGACCAGGGCGACCTGCGCCGACGGGTCCTCGGCCAGCCAGCCGGCGGCGGTGGCGCGCAACGCGGCCAGCCAGTCGAGCTTGTACTGCAGGTGCGGATCGGCCAGCGTGCGGCCGTTGGGCACGTAGAGGCTCCACACCCGGATCCCGCCGCAGGTGGCGGCGAGTGCGCGGGCTTCGGCGGCCGGGTCCTGGCCCTCCTTCGACGACCAGGAGGGCATGCCGGGGAAGCCGATCTCGACGTCCTCGATCCCGATCCGGGACAGGACCGCGACCCCGTTCCACTGCGAGTGACCCACGTGGGCGACCTCGTAGCCGAGCGCGTTGAACATCATCTCGGGGAACTGGTCGTCGCGGCACTTGGTCTCCTGCAGAGCCAGGACGTCGACGTCCTGTCGCTGGAGGAAGGCCGCCACCCGGTCGGCGCGGCTACGGATCGAGTTCACGTTCCAGGTCGCCAGCCGCATGCGTCCATGGTGTCTTGTCGTGCCGAGTGGGGGCCCGGAGGGTCTCCGCGCAGGCGCGACGCAGTGGCTCAGCGCATCGGGGGAACGGCACCTGGCCGCAGTGTCGGCCGGAGGCCGACGATGTCATCGCTAGACCTGGACCGGGACCTGGCCCCGCGCGGCGATGCGGGCGCGCATCCGCTCCCGGCTCTCCACGAACTTCGTCGCCTGCGCGTCCAGCCCGACGAGGAACTCGGCCAGCTCCTCGCGCGCCTGCTCGCCGGCCGGTCCGAAGTCGGTGCGGTCGAAGACCTTCCAGAAGCGCAGGATCGGGGCGACGACCTCGTCGTGGTGCAGCCGCAGGTCGTAGATGCCGGCCTTCGCGATGATCGTCGAGTTCTTGCGGAAGTTGGCCATGTTGGCGCCGGGCATCTCGAAGTTGATGACCTCGTTCGCGACCGCCCGCATCATCTCGTCGGGATTGATGTCGAAGGCTGCCTGGACGAGGTTCCGGTAGAAGACCATGTGCAGGTTCTCGTCGGTGGCGATCCGCGCGAGCAGCTGGTCGGCGATCGGGTCGCCGGCGGCCTTGCCGGTGTTGCGGTGCGAGACGCGCGTGGCCAGCTCCTGGAAGGACACGTAGGCGACCGCCTCGAGGGCCGTCTTGTCACCGGAGTCGTAGCCCAGGGTCATGTACTCCATCCGGGCCCGCTCGAGCGCCACGGGGTCGACGCCCCGCGTGACGACCAGGTAGTCGCGGAGGGCCACGCCGTGCCGGTTCTCCTCGGCGGTCCAGCGGCCGACCCACGTGCCCCAGGCGCCGTCGCGACCGAACCGGGTGGCGATCTCCCGGTGGTAGCTCGGCAGGTTGTCCTCGGTCAGCAGGTTGACGAACATCGCGGCCTTGGCCGTCTCGTCCAGCCGCGACTGCTCCGGGCTCCAGTCCTCCCCGCCCAGGAAGGCGAAGTTGCGACCCTCGTCCCACGGCACGTAGTCGTGCGGGTGCCATTCCTTCGCCAGCCGGTCGTGCCGCTCGAGGTTCTGCGCGACGACCGGCTCCAACTCGATGAGAACGGCACTCTGCGGGTTCGTCTGGGACATGGGGACCTCCGGTGCGCAGTCGACCTACGGGTACGGAACCTACGCGTACGTAACCCGTGAGCGGATTCCGGTTGAGTGCCCTGAACGGGCGGGATCACCCCTCCCGGGGCCAACTTCCTGTCCCTTGATCGGGCGGTTCATCCCCGGCGGGACGGCGTTCCCAGCTCGGTTCCAGGAAACAGTGGGAGCATGCGCTGATGACCAGGCGCCGAGGAACGGGCGGCGCGTGAGCGCCGAACAGGACGTTCCCCTCCAGGTCGGCGCACGGGCGGGCGGCACGCGGAGTCCGGCAGGCCGCCGTCGGCACCACCGCCGGGCGGGAAGCTTCGGCGCGGCCCTCGGCTGGACGACGCTGGGTGCGGTGCTCCCGGGGACGGCGTTCCTGGCGGCCGGGCGCCGGCTGCTCGGCGCCGTCACCCTCGTCGTCTTCCTGGCGCTCGTCGTGGTGGGTTTCTGGCTGGCCACCGGACGGCTGCAGACCCTCGCCCACGCCGCGGTCGACACGGGCTTCCTGCTCTGGGTGGTCGCCGGGCTCGTGGTCGTCCCGCTCCTGTGGGCCGTCGTGATCGTGAGCGGCTACCGGATGCTCGTGCCTGCGCACACCTCCCGCGGCCGGCACGTGCTGGGCGGCGCACTGGTGCTGGTGCTGGTGCTCGCGGTCGTGGCCCCGGCCTTCGCGGCGGGCCGGATCGCCCTCACCACCCGCGATCTGATCGCCCAGGTCTTCGACGACGGCCGATCGGCCACGGTCGTCGACACCCCGCACCCGTTCGGCGCCAAGCAGCGGGTGAACGTCCTGCTGCTGGGTGGGGACGGCGGCGAGGGGCGGGACGGGGTGCGCACCGACACCGTCATCGTGGCGAGCATCGACACCGACACCGGCGACACGACGTTGCTGAGCCTGCCCCGCAACCTGGAGAACCTGCCCTTCCCGGCGGACAGCCCACTGGCCGCCGTCTACCCGAACGGGTTCCAGGCGGGCAG
>JAOPWH010000183.1 GCA_025965795.1 Blastococcus sp. | reverse complement strand
GCCCCGAGGTCTCGAACAGCTGAGCCTTGCTGATGTGCGGGGTGCCGACGTAGTCGAAGCCCTCCTCGATGTGCCGGGCGCGGACGTAGTCCTCCATCTCCCGCTTGATCACGCCGCCCTTGGGATGGAAGACCGCCAGACCGGACCCGATCTCGTCGGGAAAGCTGAACAGGTCCAGCTCCACGCCGAGGCGCCGGTGGTCGCGGCGCTCGGCCTCGGCCAGCTGCTCCAGGTAGGCCTTGTGGGCGTCCTTGCTCTCCCACGCGGTGCCGTAGATGCGCTGCAGCTGCGGGTTCTTCTCGCTGCCCCGCCAGTAGGCGGCTGCTGAGCGGGTGAGGCTGAACGCCGGGATGGTGCTGGTGCGCGGCAGGTGGGGGCCGCGGCAGAGGTCGGTCCAGACCAGGTCACCGGTGCGGGCGTCGAGGTTGTCGTACATGGTCAGCTGGGCGCCGCCCACCTCGACGTCCGCGCCCTCGGTGTCCGGGGCCTGGTTCTCGGTCACGGTGCCCTTGAGGCCGATCAGCTCGAGCTTGTAGGGCTCGTGCGCCAACTCGTCCTTGGCGTCGGTGTCGCTGATCTCGCGGCGGGCGAAGTTCTGCCCGGCCCGCACGATCTCCTGCATCTTCTTCTCCAGCGCCGTGAGGTCCTCGGGGGTGAACGGTCGCTCGGGGTCGAAGTCGTAGTAGAAGCCGTTCTCGACCGGCGGGCCGATCCCGAGCTTCGTGCCGGGAAAGAGCTCCTGCACGGCCTGGGCGAGCACGTGCGCGGTCGAGTGCCGGATGACCGCGCGCCCGTCGGCGCTGGCAGCCGGTACCGGCTCGACCTCGGCGTCGGCCTCGGGCGCCCAGTTCAGGTCCTTGAGGTCGCCGGAGGCGACGTCCCGGACGACGACGGCGCCGTCGGGACCCTTGAGCGGGATACCGGCGTCCTTGAGGGCCTGCATCGCCGTCGTCCCGGCCGGCACCCGGATCGGGGCGACGGCGGTTGGCGAAGGCGGGGTCGACACGGGAACTCCAGGGGGTCGGTGGAACGGCCACCCGAGCCTAGTGCGCGGTCCTCGATCAGCCCGCGACGAAATGCAGCCCGGCGGCCGCCGCTCCCCGCCTGCCGACGACCTCGGAGACCCGGTCGAAGGAAGGTGGCCCGCTCGGCCGGAACCAGTCGCACCGCGTCGGCGCCCAGTTGGATCCGCAGCGGCACCGCCTCGGCGGTCGTCACGGCGAACCGGCCGTCGGCGCCTCGCGTGAAGGTGAACCGGGCCGTCACCGAGTCCTCCGTCGGATGGCCGCGGGTGGCGTGCTGGGCGATGGAGTTGTCGAGGCCGTAGGCCACCCACTCCCCCGCGCTCTGCTCGAACGGCTGCAGGACGTGCCCGTGGTGCCCGAGGACCAGGTCGATGTCCGGCGAGGCCAGCAGCTTCCGGACGGCCGTCACCCGGGCGTCGATCGGGTCGTTCTCGTACTCGACGCAGCAGTGCAGGCTCGCCAGCACGACGTCGGCTCCGGCTGCTCGGGCCCGGGCCGCGGCGGCGGCGAGCAGCCCGTCCACGTCGGGCACCGGGTCGACGTCGACCGACCACGCCGCCTGCACCTCGAGGTTCTGTGCCTGTTGGCTCTCCGTCTCGGTCCGGTAGGTGCCGGCACCCCGGAGAGGTCGTAGCTGCCGTCGTCCTGGAGCGCCCCGGCGGTGAGCGAGCGGTCCTGGTGGATGAGCACGCCCCCGGTGGCCACCAGGGTGAAGCTGTCCGGCTCCGGGCTCGGCTGTGCCGACCCGCCGGTGGTCGGCACCACCGGCGGGTCCGCGGACGGCGGTGATCCACCGCTGCACGCAGACATCGCGACGGCGGCCAGCACCGCCAGGACCCGGGCGCGACTCCTCCGTACGGCCGGAGGCTAGAGGAGGACGCGGTCCCCGAGCGTGACCGAACCGGGCTGCCTGACCTCGGCGTAGACGCCGAGACAGTGCTTGGGCGTCCGCGTGATCTCCAGGACGGCGGTGCCGACCCGGAGCAGTCGGCCCACCCAGGCCCGCTCGTCGTCGCCCCCCTCGTCGTCGCCCCCCTCGTCGTCGCCCCCCTCGAGGTCGAGCACGAGATTGGCGCGGGGGTCGTCGGCCGAGCACCCCTCGGGCACCTCGCCGAGCGCGGCTCGCTCGATCCCCTGCCGCGACACGAGGTGGACCGGGGCCGCGCCCGCCGATGCGTGGCCCGCCTCGAGCCGCACCGTCCGACCGAGTGCCGCGGACAGCGTGGCGGCGTCGACCGCCGGGTCCCCGGTCGCGTGGACTGCGGCCATGGCCGGCTCGTCCTTCGCCCGGACCACGGCGCCGTCAGGACCCACGACGGTCCACGCGCGGTCACCCGCGAGCCCGGTGTCGCCGATCTCGGCGGATGCGACGGAGGTGCCGCTGAGCGACTTCACCGGATAGATCCACAGCTGCTCGACCCGGCCGACCGCCCGCCCCTGCTCCGCCACGCCGGGCGACGCTACGCCGGAACCGCGCCGGAGCTGCCGGCCGATCCCCGGCGGCGCAGCCGGCGCAGCTGGGCGTCGAGGTACGGCCGTGCCCGACGCTGGCCTCCGTTGCGTCCGATGGCCGCGACCAGGCTGCCCAGCGCGCGGACGAGCCGGGCCTCGTCGGCGGGCCAGCCCCGCCGGAGGCACTCCTCCAGCCACTCCACCGGCCCGCGGTGACCGCGTTCGGAGTTGCAGCGGCCGCACGCGGCCACCTCGTTCTCCAGCCAGGACGGTCCGCCCTTCAACCGGGGCACGACGTGCTCGGTGGTGGGGCGCACCAGGTCGGCGAAGGCACGACCGCACCAGATGCACGTCGCGCCGTCCCGGTCCAGCACGGCGCGAAGCCGGGTGCGGCGGTCAGGACGGGCGGCCACGCCCCCATGGTGCACGCGCGACGGGACCGGCTCACTTGGTGCGGAGGAACTCCCAGGCCACCCGCGTCTCGTCGACGCCGTAGCGGACCGGATCGGTCACCCAGTCGTGTCCCGCGTTGTCGATCGTCATGTGCACCGGGCCCGGCCGCACGCAGCCGCTGGACGTGACGATCATGGTGTGGGCGGCGAACCTCCGCGCCGACGTGCTGGTGCATCCGGATGCCGCACGGAGGGCGGACAGCGCCGACCGCCCCGGCATGAGGTCGGCGTTGAGGACCCGCCGGCAGCTGGTGCCCGCCTGGCTGGAGGTGCAGCCGGAGTAGGGAACGACGGCGTCCTGCAGGGCATGGATCACCAGGAACGGCCGCGCGGCACGGGGCGCGCAGCTCGGTGTCGTCACGGTGCCGTGCACGGCGACGAGGGCGCGGAAGGGGCCGCGGTCCTCGCACTGCAGCCGGAAGCCGAGCATCGCGCCGTTGGAGAAGCCGGCGAAATAGATCCGCCCGTCGCTCGGGTACAGGGTCTTCGCCACCGCGACGGTCACGTCCATCGTCGGCAGGTCGTCGACGTCGTCCCACCGTTCGCTGGCCGGGCCACAGCAGGTGCCGGCGTTCCAGCTGGCTTGGTAGCCGTACTTCTCCGGCTGCGTCCAGTAGCCCAGCGGAAAGGTGACGGCGAATCCTTCGCGCCGGGCGAGCGTGGTCCAGCCGGCCATGTCGTCGATGACCCGTGGCGACTGCCGCAGCCCGTGGGCCACGACGACCATGGGCACCGAGCGGGTCGCCGCAGCGGGCGGCCGGTACACGTAGGCGGTACGGGTGAGCGTGCCGACCGGGAAGTCGACGCGGCGGGTGCAGTCGACGGGGACGGCGGCCGAGCACACCGCGGTGCGGGGGGCCCGCTCGTCCAGGGCTGCGGCGGCTGCTCGGGCCCCGCGTACTGCGGGACCGGACATCTCGGTGCCTGCCAGCACGACGAGCAGGGCAGCGGCCAGCACGATCGCGCCCCGCCGCAGTCTGTGCCGTCGCATGCGCGTCCTCCCGTCCGCGACCGGCCCTCCGACCGGCCGGCCGACCGACCGCGCACAGGATCCTCCGCGACGGTCCGCACGGCGAACCGTGAAGGGTGCCGGA
>JAOPWH010000173.1 GCA_025965795.1 Blastococcus sp. | reverse complement strand
AGACGACGACGCTGCTCAAGGTCACCATCACCGACCTGGTGCTGCGGATGATCGAGCAGGGCGTCGTGCTGCGGGACATGACGCTGGAGAACCCGATCCGGGCCATCCGCGAGATCAGCCACGACATGTCCGGACGGCGCAAGGTCCGGCTGGCCAACGGCCGGGAGATGTCCGCGCTGGAGATCCAGCAGGAGTACCACGACCGGGCCGCGGAGTTCGTCGACCGCGAGGGCTACGGGCCGGTGCACCGGCAGATGCTGGAGCTGTGGGGCCGCACCCTCAAGGCGATCGACGGCGGCGACCTGTCGCTCATCGACCGGGAGATCGACTGGGCGATCAAGTACCAGCTCATCGAGCGGTACCGGGCCAAGCGCGACCTGCCGCTGTCCAGCCCGCGGGTCGCCCAGATGGACCTCGCCTACCACGACATCCGCCGTACCCGGGGTCTGTACTACCTGCTGGAGCGGGCCGGCCAGGTCGACCGGGTGGCCCACGAGCCGCGGATCTTCGAGGCCAAGAACGTGCCACCGCAGACCACCCGCGCCCGCCTGCGCGGCGAGTTCATCCGCAAGGCGCAGGAGAAGCGCCGCGACTTCACCGTCGACTGGGTGCATCTCAAGCTCAACGACCAGGCGCAGCGCACCGTCCTCTGCAAGGACCCGTTCAAGGCGGTCGACGAACGCGTCGACAAGCTCATCGCGAGCATGTGAGTCGGCGGCAGCAGGCCGTCGTCTGCCCGCAGGACCTCGCGAGTCATCGCTGATCCGTCAGGGGGACCGACCCGAGGCCCTGCCTCAGGTGTGTGCCTTCGCCCGGGGCAGAGCCGAGATGGCTACCGCCGCTGAATGACCGAGTCGGCGAGTCCGAGCGATCCGCGCGTCGTGGTCGTCGGACCGTGTCACCCGGCCGGGCTGGCCGACTTCCACCTCCCACCCGTACGGCCCGGCGCTTCGATCGTCCACCTCGACCTGGGGGCCGGTCACCGTCCGGAGCAGCCGGTGAGGCCCTCAGCTTCCGCAGCGCCGTGCCGTGGGGCTGATCTCGGCCGACATCTCTGCAGGCAGGTCGGTAGATCCGGTAGTAGATCGTCCGGACTTGCTCCTAGGGTCGCCGCCATGGACATCCTGCTGCTCGCCGGGATGTGGCTCGACGCGTCCGCGTGGGACCCCGTCGTCCCGACCCTGGCCGAGCTCGGCCACCGTCCGGTGCCGGTCGCGCTGCCCGGCCAGGGGGACGGCGACACCTCCGCGACGCTTGCCGATCAGGTGGCCGCCGTGCTGTCCGCCGTCGACGCCGCCCCGGGGAGACCGCTGGTCGTCGGGCACTCCGCCGCCTGCGCGCTGGCATGGCTGGCCGCCGATGCGCGTCCGGAGCGTGTGGCCGGGGTCGTGTTCATCGGCGGCTTCCCACCCGCCGACGGCGCGACCTACGCCGACTTCTTCGAGCCGGTGGACGGCGTCATGGCCTTTCCGGGCTGGGAGCCCTTCGAGGGTCCGGACGCCGCCGATCTGGGCGAGGCCGCCCGTCGCAGGTTCACCGACGCGACCGTTGCCGTTCCCTCCGGGGTGACAAAGGGCGTGGTGCACCTGACCGACGCGCGACGGTTCGCGGTGCCGGTCGTGCTCGTGTGCCCCGAGTTCAGCCCCGACCGGGTCCAGGAGTGGATCGCCGCAGGCGAGCTGCCGGAGCTCGAAAAGGTCGAGCACCTCGAGCTGGTCGACATCGACTCCGGCCACTGGCCGATGGTGACCAGGCCGGTGGAGCTGGCCCGGCTGCTCGCCGAGGCAGCCGAGTCGCGGCGATGACCCTGCGCGACGAGACGGGCGAGTACACGGCACGACCGCTGGACGGCGCCACCTGGGACGTGTTCGCCGAGCTCGTCGAGCGCAACAACGGCGTCTACGGGGGTTGCTGGTGCATCGGCTACCACCCCGAGTGCGGCCGGCACGGGCTCAGTCACCGGGCGGTCAAGGAGGACCGGGTCAGAACCGACCGTGCGCACGCCGCGCTCGTCCTCGACCGGGACGGCGTGGCTCAGGGATGGTGCCAGTTCGGCAGCCCGGAGGAGCTGACCGACATCAAGCACCGGCGGATGTACGACAAGGACCCCCCGCCGCGACCGGACTGGCGCATCACCTGCATCTACGTGGACAAGGGGCACCGCGGGCAGGGGATCGCCCGGACGGCGCTCGAGGGCGCCCTGGACCAGATCGCCCGGGCCGGCGGCGGGTCGGCAGAGGCCATCCCGGAAGTGACGGCCGGCCGGGAGGCGCAGGGGCGGTTCCTGTTCAGCGCGACCGTGGAGCTGTTCGAGGAGTACGGCTTCTCCCGCGTCCGCCAGGTCGGCAAGCACGCGTGGATCGTCCGCCGAGTCGTCGATCCCGCCTGAGTTCGAGTGCCACCGGAGCGGTTTCCGCGCGCAGGCGCTCCGCTCATGCCTCGGGCGGTACCGCCTCGGGCGGCGCCCCGCCCGGCGCCGGCAGCTCGGTCTCGGGCACCGGTATCGCCAGGGCGGCGTAGCGGCCGGCGGCGGCCGCGGCGAGGAAGTAGGCGCGCTCCTCCGGATAGCCGCGGCCCATCGTGCGCAGCGGCACTGGGGAGAGGCCGAGGGCGACGTCCAGATCGTCGGTGTCCACCCAGACCACCGGATTGCGGGCGGGCTGACTCGCCAGGTCCTCGTCGACCTGCCCGCCCAGCTCGGAGGTCAGCCCGCGCGGCGCGACCAGGGTGACCCCGCCGAGCGCGACCCGGCCGAACGCCGTCAGCGAATGGTGCGACACACCTCGGTGCCGGGGTCGTGGGTCCGCGTCGGAGATCCGCAGCGCGCCGATCGCCTGCCCGCCGAGCACCGCCACCGCGTTGCACGCCTCGCCCGCGGCGACGCCCGAGAACCCCCACGGCGTCCCGGTGCCCAGGTTGCCCGGGCCCTGCGTGACGATCGCCAGGTCGGCGTGCAGAACGTGGCGGGCGGCCAGCAGCCCGGTGTGCACCGTCACCGCCTCCAGGTCGCCCCCGAACGCCTGCCCGACGGTGATCACCCCGGCCAGGGACGACGTCAGGGTGTCCAGCGTCCGCGAGAAGGCCGCGGGCAGCGCCGCGCCGTCGGTCATCACGTATGCGACCTTGAGGTCGGGGTCTGTCGCCAGCATCCCGATGAGGATCGCCGGCAGCGCCGAGTGCAGGTCGGCCACGACCACCGGCATGCCTCCGATGTCGTCCACCTCGGCCATCAGGTCGTGGTGCTCGGTGTCCTGCTCGTCGACCCCGGCGACCGTCGCCTGCAGGGGGGTGTAGCGCGCCTTGACCAGGTGTCCGGGGCCGGAGGGGTCCGGCGGCAGCCGGTCGGGGACGGCGATGACGAGGGCCACGCCGCCGGTGCCCAGCCCCTGGGCCAGCGCGGTGGTGTTCAGGAGGACGTCGTCACCGACCTGCGGAATGCCGACCAGCGACGGATAGGCCAGGGCCTTCAGCTGCCCTTCGTCCGGCACCTCGACGGTCAGCTCCAGGCTGTCGCGCCCCCTGCGGCCGGTGGCCGTCACCCGTCCGCGCCGCCAGCGGACGCGCAGCGGCGGGGGAGGGGAGGAGGAGTAGGGCATGCAGGAAGGCTAGCCAGCGCGCCCGCCGGCGGCAGACCGGCGCCCGGAACGCAGCGCCACCCTGACTAGCCTGGGCGCATGGCGGCGAAGCGGGCGGAACGACTGGTGAATCTGGTCATCGCCCTGCTCAGCACCCGCCAGTTCGTCACCGCCGCACGCATCCGCTCCACCGTGCCCGGCTACGAGGCCGACGACGGCAGCGAGCGCGCCGACGAGGCCTTCAAGCGCATGTTCGAGCGGGACAAGGCCGAGCTGCGCGAGATGGGCGTTCCGCTGGAGACCGGCCGCACCAGTGCCTTCGACACCGAGGACGGCTACCGGATCGCGCGTGCCGACTACGAGCTGCCCGAGATCCACCTGACCGGTGAAGAGGCAGCCGCCGTGGGGCTCGCGCTGCGGCTGTGGGAGTCCGCCCAGATGGCCGGCGCCGCGCACAGCGCCCTGGTCAAGCTCAAGGCCGCCGGGATCGACGTCGACAGCTCGCGCGCCATCCCGCTGCAGCCGCGGCTCGACGCCGGCGAGCCGGCGTTCGAGCCCTGCTACGCCGCAGCCCGTGACCGCCGGGCACTGCAGTTCGGCTACCAGCGCCCCGACGAGGACGCTCCGGCCCAGCGCCACGTGCAGCCCTGGGGCGTGGTCGCCTGGCACGGGCGGTGGTACCTGGTGGGGCTCGACCTGGACCGGGGGGCCGAGCGCGTCTTCCGGCTCTCCCGCGTCGTCGGGACGCCGAAGGTGGTGGGTCCGGCGGACGCCTTCGAACCTCCGGCCGGCCTCGACCTGGCCGACGTGGTCGCGGGGCAGGTCGGTGGGGCCGAGCAGCTGGTCATCGTCCGCGCGCGCCCCGGCACGGCCATCGGGCTGCGCCGGCACGCCACACCTCTCGGTCCCGCCGACGACGGGGACGACCGTCTGCAACTCCGCACCACCGAGCCCTCCCGGCTGGCCGACCAGCTCGCCGCCTACGGTGCCGACGTCCTCGTCGAGGCGCCGGCGGAGGTCCGCGACGCGGTCATCGAGCGGCTGACCCGCCTGGCCGCCATGGGGGTACCCGCGTGACCAGCATCAGCGGCACGACCGACCGGATGACGCGGCTGCTGGCCCTCGTGCCGTACCTCACGGCCCGGCCCGACGGGGTCGCCCTGGCCGAGGCCGCCCGCGATTTCGGCGTGCCCGAGCGGCAGCTGCGCAGCGACCTGGAGCTGCTCTGGATGTGCGGTCTCCCCGGATACGGCCCAGGCGACCTGATCGATCTGGCCTTCGAGGGCAACCGGGTGCGTGTCACCTTCACCGCCGGCATGGTGCGCCCCCTGCGGCTGTCCACCGACGAGGCCGTGGCACTCGTCGTCGCCCTGCGCACCCTGCTCGAGCTGCCCGGCCTGGCCGAACGCGAGGCGGTCAGCCGAGCACTCGCGAAGGTCTCGGCCGCCGCCGGGCACGCGGCCGACCGCGTCACGCCCGTGGCGGTCAGCGTCGACGCCCGCGAGGAGGCGCTCGCCGTCGTCCGGGAAGGTCTGGAGCGCAAGCGCGCCCTGCACCTGCACTACTACGTGCCCACCCGCGACGAGCGCACCGAGCGCACCGTCGACCCGATGCGGCTGCTCCTCGTCGACGGCAACTGGTACCTCGAGGCCTGGTGCCGCCGGGCCGAGGGGGTCCGGCTGTTCCGCCTCGACCGGGTGGACGACGTCGTCGTGCTGGACGAGCCGGCCGAACCGCCGCCCCAGGCGCACGAGCGCGACGTCGACAACGGTGTCTACCAGCCGGAACCCGACTCCCCGGCGGTGCGGCTGCGGGTGTCCCGCAGCGCCCGCTGGGTCGCCGACTACTACCCGGTCGACTCGGTGACCCCCGTCGACGACCCGCCCGGCGGGCTCGCCGTCACGCTGCGCACCGCCGATCCGGCGTGGGCCCGGCGGCTTGTCGCCTCCCTCGGCGGCGAGGCAGTGGTCGACGAGCCCGCCGCCCTGGCCACCGAGGTCGCGGCCGATGCGCGCACGGCGCTCAGCCGCTACGCAGTCGACGTACAGCCGTCGCCCGGCGACGCCGGTTAGGGTCGGTCCCGTGGTGCTCCTGGTGGTGTGGGCCGTCGTGCTCGTGCTCGTCGCCGTCGTCCTCGGCGGTCTCGCGTACGGACTGCTCGGCGCGTTCGGGCGGCTGCGCCGTGAGGTCGAGGGCGCGGAGCGTGACCTGCGTCCGTTCCTGCAGCAGCTCCGGCAGACCGCCGACCGTGCGGCGGAGCGCACCCGTTCGGGGTCGACGAGCAGCTGAACGGCCGGATCGGCACCCCCTCCGGCGTAGCATCGTCGGTGTCACGACCCTGGAGGACCCGTCATGCTCGGACTCGGCGCGCCGGAAATCGTTCTGATCATCCTGGCGATCCTGCTGCTCTTCGGTTACAAGAAGCTGCCGGACGCCGCCCGTTCCTTCGGTCGCTCGCTGCGCATCTTCAAGGGCGAGATGAAGGGCATGAAGGACGACGACGTGCGCACCAGGGACGCCGCCCAGGCGACCCCGCTGCGCGGCGAGATCGTGCACCCGACGACCTCCGCCTCCGGTGACCTGACCGCGCAGCTGCACGAGGAGGCCCGGATCGCCGAGGCCCGCGCCGCCGAGCTGCGCTCGCGCGCGGAGCAGACCCGCGCGGCCGACGGTTCCCACTGACCCTCCCGCACGCGGCGGGCCGACGGTGAGCCAGGCGGGTCGGCCGCGGGGCCGGCGCCACCGTCCACCCCGCGACCCTGCGGCGACGATGACCCTCGTCGCCCACCTCACCGAACTGCGCAACCGGGTCGCCAAGGCCCTGCTGGCGCTCCTGGTGGCCACCGCGGTCTCGTTCTGGTGGTACGAGCACGGGCTCGGGGACTTCATCCGCGCCCCGTACTGCAACCTGCCCGCACACCTGCGCTACGGCGGCACCGACTCGGGCGGCTGCGGCCTGCTGATCACCGACGTCTTCGGCGGTGTCTTCATCCGGCTGAAGGTCAGCTTCCTCGCCGGGGCGGTGCTGTCCGCGCCGTTCTGGCTGTACCAGCTCTGGGCGTTCATCACGCCCGGGCTCAAGCGCAACGAGAAGCGCTACGGCATCGGCTTCGTCGCCGTGTCCAGCCTGCTGTTCGCGCTCGGGGCGGTGCTGGCCTACATCTCGCTCTCCGCCGGGCTGAAGCTGCTGCTCTCCCTCGCCGGCGACGGCGTGGTGATCGCCCTCACCGCACAGGACTACATCGGCTTCGTCCTGTCGCTGCTGGTCGCCTTCGGGGTGAGCTTCGAGGTGCCGCTGATCGCTGTCGCGCTCAACCTGGTCGGCGCTCTGAGCTACGACGTGCTGCGGCGGAGCCGGCGGTGGATCTTCTTCCTGACCATCGTGTTCGCGGCCTTCATCACGCCCACGCAGGACCCGTTCACGATGCTGCTGATGGCCGTTCCGATGATCGTTCTCTTCGAGGGCGCCATCCAGATCGCGCGGATCGTGGACAAGCGCCGGGCCCGGCGCGCGGCCGCCGAGGGCTTCCACGACCTCGACGACGACGAGGCGTCCCCGCTGGACGCGCAGCCCTCCGACCTCGGCGACCTGTACGACCCGACGCGCGGCTGATGGAGGTCGCCGTCCTCGTCAGCCCGACCGCGGGCCGCGGGCGCGCCGGCGTCCTCACCGACGACGTCCTTGCCACGTTCCGTTCGGCCGGCCTGTCGGCGCGGCTGCTACCGGCCACGACGGGGACCCACGCCGAGCGGCAAGCCGCCGACGCGGTGGCCGGGGGCGCCGGCGCGATCGTCGCCGTCGGTGGTGACGGGACCGTGCACGCCGCCCTGCAGGCTGTCGCCGGCACGGCCGCGGCGCTCGCCGTCGTCCCCGCGGGCACCGGCAACGACCTGGTCCGGGCGCTCGGCATCCCGGCCGACGGCCTTGCCGCCGCCCGGGCGGCGGCCGAGGACCTCGCCGCGGGCGCTTTCCGAACGATCGACGCCGGGCGGACCGGCGACCGCTGGTGGGCGACCGTGCTCTGCTGCGGCTTCGACTCGGCCGTCTCCGACCGGGCGAACCGGCTGCGCTGGCCCAAGGGACGCCGGCGCTACGACATCGCGGTGCTCGCCGAGCTGGCACGGCTCCGGCCCGTGGAGCTCACCATGGTGCTGGACGGCGAGACGCACACCCTGCCGGTGACGATGGTCGCCGTCGGCAACACGCCCTGGTACGGCGGCGGCATGAAGGTGTGCCCGGCAGCCGACCCCACCGACGGGCTCTTCGACGTGACGGTGGTGGGGGCCACCAGCCGGCTCGAGCTGTTGCGCACCAAGCCGCGACTGACGGCGGGCACGCATGTCGAGCACCCGATGGTCACCGTGCACCGCGCCTGTCGCGTGGAGCTGTCCGCGATCGGGGTGACGACGTACGCCGACGGCGAGCCGGTGGCGCCGCTGCCCGCCGTGGCCGAGTGCGTGCGGGGAGCGCTGACCGTGGTGGGCACCGGGCGCAGCTGAGGAAGGGCCACCGGGAGGTTCGTCGGCAACTCGCCCATGAGGGAAGCCAGACGGAGGAAGGCCGGACGCAGGAGGGCCAGGACCGGCGCAGCCCGGCCTGACGACGTGCGACACCGTTCTGGGGATCTTCCCTCAGCCGTTCCCGGGCGACGAGCCCTCCCTGCAGGGTCCCGCTGCGAGTGGCGGGGGGCAGGGATGTCCT
>JAOPWH010000151.1 GCA_025965795.1 Blastococcus sp. | reverse complement strand
GTTCGAGATCGACCCGATCCGCCTCCGGCCGCACCCGCACGAGTTCGCGATGTACTACGACATCTGATTCCACCAAGAGGGCCTGACCAGTATTTCCCTGGTCAGGCCCTCTCTCGTTCCTGCAGCGGGTGACCCGGATGGAGCGCGCCGAGGTCGGCCGACAGGCCCCGGTTCCACAACCCGGGGGAACATCGGCGCGCGGAGCGCTTCCTTCGTGCCCACCCGACCACCGCGCCGGCCCTGGCGAACCTGAAGGAGGCCACCGGCTCGGGCCAGCCGCTGCTGAGGCCCGACCCGACCCGCCGGATGATCTTCGCGGTGCCGCTGATCACCTCCCCGATTCCCGGTCAGCACGATGTGGGGCATGTCGGCGGGCCGGGTGACGACCGTGGTCCGATGCGACGCCAAGGCGGACGCTCGGTCAGGGCCAGGGCCAGCACATGAACTGCGCCCGCCGGAGGTAGATCATCGGGCCGGTTTTTGCCTGCTGTGGGGCCCCGAACGGGGGTCCTCACCTGACCATGGGTCCGTCACAGACGTCGACGACCCTGCCGTCGACCGCGATCGATGCCGTCCAGTTCCATCCCTGCCCGAGGGGCATGAAGGCCGACGCGGGGAAGGTCGCGCCCAGCCCGTCAGCGGTCAGCTCCACCGCACGCTGCCTGACGCCGCCCACGGAGGTGTCGGTCAGTGCGCCGGGGTCCAGGGACTGCCGCCGGCCCGTCGCGGGATCCAGCACGGACTGGCTCATGACGTCTCCACCGATGACAACGACGACGAGTTGACGAGAACGCTGACCGTCCGCGCTCGTGGCCGTGAAGAGCGCGTCCACGGTGCCGCTGGACGGGAGTGAGCTGCCGCCCCAGTGGTAGTGGATGAAGGGAAAAGCCGGCCGGTCCAGGGCGACCAGCGCGAGATCCGGATCCTCGACGGTGTCACCCACGGGGTCCGGGCAGGCGGAGTACGCCGGCTCGGCGGTATTGGGGACGCCGCTGACAGTGGACACGGGCGAGGACTGTGCCGGCGGCGCCGCCGGCTCGGTGGTCGTGGCCGGTCCGGCCAACGCGAGGAAGAACGCGGCGACGGCTGCGGCGAGGACGACGGCCCCGAGCGGGATCGCCACCAGTGCCCGGCGCCGGCGTCGCAGATCTGTCCCCCGGTCCATGTCGGACCGGATCTGATCGCTGCTCGCCGGTGGCAGCGGTACCGGGTCGTCCAGGTGCTGGAACATCGTCGTCAGACCCTCTCCACCGTCGTGCGCAAGCGAGCCAGTCCACGGGAGGCATGTGATTTGACCGTCCCGACCGACAGACCGAGGGCAGCCGCGGTGGCCCGCTCGGAGAAGTCCCCCAGGAACCGCAAGGCGACCACCTCCCGCTGCCGCCGCGGCAGGGCCCGGAGAGCCGACTGGAGGTCCAGACGGGTCTCCACGTGGTCGATGGGCCGTTCGTCGACGAGCACCTGGCCCCGACGAGCCGCCCTCGCCCGCTGTCGGCCGATGTCCAACGCCAGGTTCGTCGCGACGGTGACCACCCAGGCCTCCGCGTGTGCCGAGACAGATGACCATCGCGAGAACGCCCGGGCCAGCGCCTCCCCGGCGACGTCCTCGGCCGCGGCGCGCTGACCCAGCAGCCGGTACGCGGCCCGGTACGCCGCTCGTCGCATCGAGTCGTAAGCGTCCTCGAAGTCCTTCGCGCGGTCATCCGCCACGACCTGACCGCCTCTCGGCACGCGTCCGACCGACGCACCTGAATCCTCTACGTCTCATCTGGCGAAAAGGTTGTCACTCCGGAGGACACCGGTCCGGTGTTCGGGCCGGCCTCGCTGAACGGGAAGGCATCACGTCCCGAGCCCGAGGACTCGGTCCAGCCCTTGCCAGCCACGCGGTCGGCGAGCCGCGGGCCCGCGTCGGCGGGCACCACACCGAGGGTGCGCTCCGTTCGTCGTCGAGCTGGTGAACGGTGCGGTGCCGGTAGGCACGGGCCTCATGAGCGCACTGCGTCGTCGTCGTTCTTCGTCGGCCTCTCAGCCTGGCCGAAGGATCGAGGGCGCGTCAGCCAGCGCCATCTCCGCCGCTCGTCGGCCGCTCTGCACGAGGGCGTCCATCCGTTCCCACTCCAGCAGGCCGGTGCCGTCGTCGGGAACGGTGATGGTGAGGGCCGCACGGGCGCGGTTCTGCTCCGCCATGCGCCAACTGCCGAGCACCGTCGACCGCGCGAGCACCTCCGCGATCGGAGGCAACTCGGCATCAGCCCGAACGGCACCGCGCCGATTCCCCCAGCTCGGCCGGCGCCGGTGCGGGGCCGCGTTCGGGCTCCTGGAACCGAACGGCCGCATGACGTCGACGGCGATGACCGGCCCCTCCGCGGAATCGGCCATCACGTCGATCGGCAGGTTGTTCAGCACGCCGCCGTCCACGAGCAGCCGTCCGTCGAGGAACCTGGGCGGGAGCAGCCCGGGGATGGAGATGCTCGCCAGGACGGCGCTCCACACCGCTCCCCGGCGGTGGACCACCGTCTCCGCGGCCCCGAGGTCGGAACTGACGCAGAAGTAGGAGATCGGCAGCGACTCGATGAGCTGGGCCCCGAGCGCCTGCTGGAGGAGGCCGCGCAGTTTGTCGCCGTGCAGGAGCGCCGTCCGCGGAACGGCGTAGTCGTTGAGCGGCTTGGACTCGAGGAAGTACCGCCGGCACATCGCCAGCAACTCGTCGTCCGAGTGACCGGCGGCGAAGAGCGCGCCCATGACCGAACCGATGCTGCAGCCCCCGACCCGGTCGATCGCGATCCCGGCAGAGCGCAGCGTGGCCAGGACACCGAGATGGGCGAACCCCCGCGCCCCACCGCCCGACAGCACCACACCGACGGCGCAGCCCAGGACACGACGCAGCATCCGGTCGACGGTCTCCGCGACGGCCTGCGGTGTGTCGGTGCGTACGTGGTGATGGGCACGCGGGGCCAGCGCATCGAGCCAGCCGGTCAGCCGAGCCGGCTCGGAGGCGTCCACGAAACACAGGTCGGGGCGCGCGGGGAGCCGAGACGGTCCTACTGCCGGGGCGCTGTCCTCCGGGCCGACGACGACCACCGTCCGGTCCGACGATCGCAGGCAGAAGTCGGTCCAGCCTCGGTCCTCGGCGTCCTCTCCGCGCACCACGCCGGTCAGGAGGATGACCACGTCGTGACCCCCCTCCCACCTGTCGAGGAGACGGGCGAAGCCGTCGGCGAGCGGAGCGCCCGCGGGAAAGCCCGCGTCGGCCGCCTCCGCCCGGGCACGGTCCGGGGACACGAGCGTGGTCCGCGCCCCCGGAACGAGCCGGCCCAAGGCTCGGACGAGCTCCCGCTGCAGGAGGGGCGTCCGCACGGCGGACGTCATGGGAGCGACCGCGACGACCCTCACGAGCGGCACCTCGGCCCGCTCCGGAGGCCTGGCCTGCGCCAGCATGCGGCCCAGCGCACGGGTGAGCCCGAGGGCGAGCACGGGGTTCCGCCGCACGACCGCGTCGAAGCCGGCGGCATCCAGCCGCAGCACGACGCTGTCGCGCCGGGCCCGGACGGACGCCGACCGTGGGAGTCCCGTCAGGAGGCCGATCTCCCCGACCGCGGATCCTGGCCCGAGGACGCGCACCATCACGCTCACGAAGCCGTCGTCCACCTCGTGGAGCACATCCATCCGCCCGGACCGGACGACGAACAGCGCATCGGCGACGTCGCCCTGCCGGAAGAGCCAGTCCCCCGCACGCAATTCCATCGGGGTGGCTGCGGCGACGACGTCGCGGCGGATCTCGTCCGAGAGCCCAGCGAGCAGGGAACCCTCGGCCGGGCCGTGGTCCCGGCCGGACCCGGCGCCCCCCTCGATCATCGGTGCCTCCCGGTCGCCGTCGCCGTCCGTCAGCATGGCCGGAAGTCGACCTGCCGACATCTCCCCCGCGCGGCATCCGTCGCGTGCCGATCGGGACCCCGACCGAAGCGCTACCCGGAAGGCTGCGTCGGCGGGGGTTCGCCCGAGAGAGCCGCCGACAGCATGGCCTGCGCCGACCAGCGCATCAACGCCAGAGCGTCCTCACGCGGAAGTGCGGCGACGTCGGTCAGCCAGACCAGCGCCTCGATGCCGGTGGCACTGCGGACGGCGAGGGTGAGCCGGCGCACCTGGTCAGCGGTGAGCCGTCCACGTAACGGCTCCAGGGCTTCTTCGATCCAGCCGATGGCGCGGCCCTGCCGCAGGGGCAGCTCGGCCCGTTCGGCGTCGGGAAGCTCCAGCGACAGACGCAGCATGGTGCGCTGCTGCCGCTCGGTCTCGCTGATCAGCTGCGTGAACCGATCGATCACCTCCGCCAGACGCGCGGCCGGCTCCTCCGGGGCGTCGTCCGGCAGCAGGGACTGCGCCGCCGTCTCGGGATGTGCAGCCAGGAGCAGCGCACGTCGACTGGGGAAGTACCGGTAGGCGGTCGTCCGCGAGATGCCGGCCGCCTCGGCGGCCTGCTCCACCGTGGGCGTCGTACCGAGCGCGACGAGCTCACGGGCGGCTTCCACGAGGGCCTGGCGGGTGCGCTGTTTCTGCCGCCACCTGCCCGCCGGGGCGTCGGGAGTGATTGACACCCCGCTGATGGTACTGAAGTCTCGTCGTGGGACATCCGTCCCGTAAGAGTGATCTCCCGAGGAGCTCGCCATGACAGATTCGGTCACGTTGCCGGCCACCGTCCGTCGGTCCGGCCAGGGGCAGCAGCGGTGGTTCTACGGCGGGGGCATCCACACCTGGCTCACCACGGCCGAGGAGAGCGGCGGGGCCTTCCTGTTGTTCGAGGACGCCATGGACGCCGGTAAGCGGACGCCGCTGCACAGCCATCCCGACGCCGACGAGACGATGTACGTCCTGCACGGCGAGATCCTCATGCACCTCGACGGCGCGGAGGTACGCCTCGGCGCCGGCGGCGTCGCCGTCGCCCCCCGGGGCCTGCCGCACGCCTTCATGGTGACCGCGGACGACACGCGGATCCTCTGCCTGCAGACCCCCGGGTGCTGCCAGGCCTTCTACCTGGGCGCGAGCGAACCCCTGACATCCGAGCCGGCGCGCGTCGTCGACTTCGACCGGATCCGGGCATCGGGGGCGGCGAACGGCGGTATCGAACTGCTCGGCCCGCCGCCCTTCCCCCCGAGCTGAGCACACGAGAGACAGTTCACCCCCTTGTTCCCGCTGTCGACGCCGCCCCGCAACGGTCACCGGGCCATCCGCCGGTTCGACCGCACACGCTCGAGGTCATGAACCCGGGCCATCCCTACCGGCCGCAGACCGACCGGTCGGTGTAGCGGCGGTCGCCGGCTCCGGCTGTCGTCGGCTTGCGCGACCGCGCCGGAGGGACCACCGTGAAGACAGGGTTCCGGTACCTGCAGGTCGAGGCCGAATCCAGGCCTCGGCGGTCAAACAGTGGCTGCCGGGGCCGCCTGGATCCACGGGCGGCACCGGCCACCACGGCAGTCAGCGAGGGCCCCGGGCCGGTGGTGGATCGTCCTGGTCCCGCAGCGTCAGAGCTCGCCCGAGAAGCTCTGCCACGACGTCGGCCAACGAATCCGCGTCGCCCCCGTCCGGTGGGGAGGAGACCGTCAGCGGGACGCGTGCCGCGTCGTAGATGTCGGCGAGCGCTTCGTTGACTGCCTGCGCGAGGACGTCCTCCTGGAACGTCTCGAGCTGGACGACGCCGTGCAGGTAGCCGTCGAGCTCGAAGGCATCGGCCGTTCCGCCCAGGGCGAGGTAGCGGAGCCACAGATCCTGGACGCTCAACTCGGCGCGCAGCCGGGCGGCCTCGATGGGTCGATGGCGGTCGTCGCCGGACATGGCTCGAGGAACCTCAGTGCTGATGGGCGGCGGCATTGCGTGCCCCCACGACGTCGAGGAGCGCTCGGGCCACGTCCTCGACCGGGCGGTCGGCGCGCCGGGCGGCGGCGGTGAGCATTCCGAAGGCTTCCCGGTCGCCGACCGCTCCCTGGGCCAGCAGCACGCCCGTCGCCCGGGCGATCGCGTCTCGGCGGCTCAATGCATCGGTCAGCTGCCGACTCAGCCGTCGCGCCTCGCGCAGACTCTGCGAGTTGGCCAGCAGGATCGCTGCCTGGTCGGCCAGCAGCCGCATGATCTCGTCATCGCGCGGCCCGTAGTTGCAAGGACGTTCGCAGTACACCTTCATGGCACCGACCTTCTCGCCGGTCGCGACCAGCGGGGCACTGATCACCGACCGCACGCCGAGCGACTGGACCGACTCGTTCCAGCGGGGCCAGCGGGCGTCGGTCGTCGTGTCGTCGACCCGTACCACCTCGCCGGTACGCCAGGCCGTCAGGCAGGGCCCTTCGTCCAGGTCGTACTGGAGGGCGTCAGCCTGCTCGACGACCTCGCTGGACGCCGCCTGCGACCGCTTCCCGTGCTCGTCGATCAGCGTCACGCCGGCCCCCATGGTGCCCGCGGTGGTGGTGGCGGCCAGGGTGGCCACCAGCTGGAGGGCGGTCTGGACCGTCTCCCGCGAGAGCACCACACCTGCCATCTGGTGGAGGGCGGCGGACAGGTCGAGCATCGCTGTCTTGTCGTCGGATCCGGTTCCGGGATCGGTCATCGCACGAGCTCCCCCGTCAGCACCAGCGTCTCCGCGATGTCACGTACCTTGCGATTCGAGGCCATCGACGACTCGACGAGGATCCGGAACGCCTGGTCTGCGGTCACCTTCTTCCGCTCGATGAGGATTCCCTTGGCCTGCTCGATGACCGAACGGAAGACCATGGCGGCCTGCAGGTTCTCCGCGAGCTCCCGCGCGTTCTCCAGGACGTCCAGGTTCGTCAGGGCCGCGGCGGCCTGCGCCGCGAATGCGCCGAGGGTTTTCCGGTCGCCGTCGGTGAAGCCTCGCGCGACCGGCGCGTAGACGTTGAGGGCCGCGGAGAGCTGCGCCGCGGGTACCGGGACGGCGATCGAGCTCAACGCGCCCCGGCTGACGAACGACGGGACGTAGTCGGGCCAGCGCTCCTCGAGCCGGCCGTCGACGATCTCCATGACCTCGCCTCCGAGGGCTGCTTCCAGGCATGGTCCGTAGCCGCGCTCGTACTGCAGCTCGTCCAGCTCCAGCGCCAGTGGGCCGGAATGGGCAGCGGTGGTGGGCTGGTCGTCCCGCAGCAGGGTGATGGACGCCTCGGCACCGGGCGGCATGACCGGCTTCACCAGGTCGACGACCTTCTGCAGCACCGAGTGCATCGACTCGTGCTCGAGCATGAGCAGACCGAGTTCGGAGAGTGCCGACCGCACGGGCCCGACGCTCGTGCCCTCCACCGAGTCCGTGAGGGACGACACGACACCAACACCTCGCACAGGAACGACCGTCGCGCCCCAGCCACGCTTCGGAGGGCTCGATGAGCCCCTCGCAGGCCAGACGCGCCGGACCGAGCGGTGGACGCCCGGGGTTGGAGCGACCGCCGCAACGAGCACCTGCAGCGGATGGCCACCGCTGCGGGGAGTGCTCCACCGACGCTGTGCACGCTACCGGACATTGCCTCGTCGTGACGCGCGCGGTCGGAGTTCCGTGCGTTTGACGCCCTGGTGGAGGATGGGAGACGCCCTGCTGTGGGGGCAGCCTCCGCCCGACCGACTCGACCGTGGACGAGGGATCACCATTCCTCGTCGGCTCGTCGCGGTACCGGCAGAACAGCCCCGGAGGTACTCGTGGGGATCGATCTGACCACCGCGCGCCGCAACAGCGTCCTGGACGGCCTCGCCGACAGCGATCTCGGCGATCTGCTTCCCGACCTCGGGCACATGCCCTTGCCGGCGGGCCTCGTCCTCCACGAGCCGGGGCAGCCGATCGACGTCGTCCACTTCCCCCTGCTCGGAGTGGTCTCCATCGTCGCCGACCTGGGCACCGACCTCCTGGTGGAGACGGCGACCGTCGGCCGGGAGGGGCTCGTGGGCATCTCGGTCTACCTGGGGGCGGGACGGCCCACCGAACGGGCACTCGTGCAGGTACCGGGAGAGGGGCTGACGATGTCGGCCCACGACTTCCGCGCGCAGATCGCCGAGGTCGACGGTCCGCTGACGACCATGCTCAGGAGGTCGGCGCTGGCCCTGTTCACGCAGGTGTCCCGCAACGCGGCCTGCAACCGCATCCACACGGTGCGCCAGCGCGCCGCCCGGTGGCTGCTCATGACCGAGGACCGGATGGACAGCCCGAGCTTCGAGCTCACCCAGCACTTCCTGGCCCAGATGCTCGCTGTCCGTCGCACGTCCGTGAGCGAGGTCGCGCAGTCGCTGGCCGAGGAGGGCTGCATCACCTACACCCGCGGACAGATCACGATCATCGACCGGCCGGGACTCCGGTCGCACTCGTGCGACTGCTACGACGCCATCCGGAATGCCACGCGCGAGGCGCTGGCCGGCATCTGACCGGGCGTCGGGCCGTCAGCCGACGGCGGTCCGACGACCGCGCAGGCCCTCGATCACGACCGGGACGAGGGAGAGCGCGACGATGCCCAGGATGAACAGCTCGACATGATCGCGGACGACGGCGACGTGCCCGAGCCAGTACCCGAGCACCGTGATCCCGGAGGCCCAGAGGATCCCTCCGAGGGCCGAGTGGAGCGCGAACCGCCGGAAGTCCATCCGGGCCACGCCGGCCATCACGGTCGCGAAGGAGCGCACCACCGCCACGAAGCGGGCGAGCAGGATGGTGCGCGCGCCGTTGCGCTCGAAGAAGGCACGGGCGCGCTCGACGTGCTCGGCCTTGAACAGCCGGGAGTCCGGACGCTGGAAGACCGCTGGTCCCGCCGTCCGGCCGATCCACCAGCCCACGAGGTTGCCGGCGATCGCGGCCACCGGCAGGAAGACCAGCAGCACCCACAGCGGGGCGATGAGGCCACCCGCGGCCAGCAGACCCGCGGTGAACAGCAGCGAGTCGCCGGGCAGGAAGAAGCCGATCAGCAGTCCGCACTCGGCGAAGAGGACCGCCATGATGCCGACCAGCCCGAACGTGTTGATCAGATGGCTCGGGTCGAGAAAGGCACTCATCCCCCGGACGTTAGGCAGGCGGACCTGTGTGCGACCTGAACGCCGCCCCCCGACGGTGCGGGTGTGACGACGTCCGCGGCGCGGGCGGTGGCGGTCGACGCGCCCCCACCGCCCGGGCCATCACCTTGACCGTGAGGAGGGAGGCGGGCCCGGCCCTCGTCGTCAGCCCGCGGGGAGCTCGACGACGACGCAGGCACCCGGGCCGCCGTCGGCCACGCTGACGTCTCCGCCGGCGGCGACCGCCAGTCTGCGGGCGAGCGCCAGGCCGAGGCCCGCTCCGTCGTGGCCGTCGTCGACGTCCCCCCGCCAGCCCGGCTCGAAGACCCGCTGCCGCAGCTCCGGCGGAATGCCCGGCCCGTCGTCGACGACGAGCAGGCGGACCCGGCCGGGCAGTCCCTCCCCCGTCACCCGCACCTGCCGTCGCGCGTGACGGACGGCGTTGTCGAGTACCGGAGCCACCACACGTTCCAGGACGGCCTCGTCCACTCCGGCGGCCAGCTCGGGCGGGATGCCGACGGCGATGTCCAGCTCCGGCCGCTCTCCCGTCCTGCCCCGGACCAGCCGCGCCACCACCTCCCCGGGCAGGCAGCGACCCGGCAACCGCCCGGTCGCAGAACGGGCGGCGGCCATCAGCGTCTCCAGGATCCGGCTCATCGACGTGGTCGCCTCGTCCAGGGCGTCCAGCGCGCGGATGTGTGCGGCATCGGCACCTGGCTCGCCGCGCATCAGGTCGACCTCGCCCTGGATCCTCGCGAGCGGCGTCCGGAGCTCGTGACTGATCTCGTCGGAGAGCTGTCGCTCGTGCCGGAGCACAGCCGCCAGCCGGTCGAGGACGGCGTCCAGCGTGCGCGCCAGTTCGTCCAGCTCTGCCGGTCGCGGGGTGGGGCCGAACCGCCGGTCGACGTCGTCGGAACTCCACCGCCCCGCCTGCGTCGTCATCTCCCGCACCGGTCGCAGGGCCCGCGCCACGTTCGCCCGCAGCACCAGGTGGACGATCAGCAGGAGCGCGGCACCGAGGATGGCACTGCCGATCCACGCCAGTCGCTGCACCTCCTGGTACGGGGTCAGGGAGGTGCTCGTCACGACGGTGGCGATCCTCCGCCCGCCGTCCTCCA
>JAOPWH010000117.1 GCA_025965795.1 Blastococcus sp. | reverse complement strand
CGCGCCGGGGCCTCGCCGCGCTCGCGGGGCTCCTGGCCGCCGCCGTCGCGTTGGGCGTCGGCGAGCTCGTCGCCGGGCTGGTCGGTCCTGCCTCGTCGCCGGTCATCGCGGTCGGGGACGCCGCCATCACGCTGACCCCGGAGTCGCTCAAGCACTTCGCGATCACGACGTTCGGCGCGAACGACAAGATCGCCCTCGTCGTCGGCATGCTGATCGTCATCGCGCTGTACGCGCTGGCGATCGGGCTGCTCGCCCTGCGCGACCGCCGTCCGGGCGCGGCCGGCATCGCCGTGTTCGGCCTGGTCGGCTTCGTCGCCGCCGTCACCCGGCCGGCCGGCGGCATCCTCGACGGGCTGCCCTCGGTGATCGGCGCGATCGCCGGCATCGTCGCCCTGCTCGCGATGATCGCGCCGCTCACCGTTCCGACCGGAGCGGCCCCCGCCACGCCGCCGGCGCCCGACGAGGAGCACGCCGACGAGCGCGTGGTCTCCCGGCTGCGGGAGGTGCTCGGCTCGGGTGACCGCAAGGGCGCCGGCCTGGACCGGCGCGGGTTCTTCGTGGCCGGTGGGATCGCCGTCGGCGTCGCCGCGGCCGCCGGGGGCGGCGGCCGTCTCCTCCAGCGCCGGTTCGACGTCGCCTCGGCGCGCGACGAGCTGGTCCTCCCCCGGCCTGCCTCCCCCGCCGCCGCCCTGCCCCGAGGCGCCGATCTCTCGGGCAAGGTGGACGGGCTCACTCCGCTGGTCACTCCGAACCGCGACTTCTACCGGGTCGACACCGCCATCTCCGTGCCGCAGGTGCGACCGTCGGACTACCGGCTCTCGCTCACCGGCATGTTCGACTCGCCCCGCTCCTACACGCTGACCGACCTGCTCGAGCGGAACGACATCATCGAGCGGGACATCACGATCACCTGTGTCTCCAACGAGGTCGGCGGCAGCCTCGCCGGTACGGCCCGGTGGATCGGGGTTCCGCTGGGTGCGTTCCTGCGCGAGAACGGCGTGCGGTCCACCAGCAACCAGCTGGTCTGCCGCTCGGTCGACGGGATGACCATCGGTGCGCCCACGCAGTCGGCGCTCGACGTCGAGGACGCGATGCTGGCGTTCGGCATGAACGGGAAGCCGCTGCCGGTCGAGCACGGGTTCCCGGTGCGGATGCTCATCCCCGGCCTGTACGGCTACGTGTCGGCCTGCAAGTGGCTGACGCGGATCGAGGCCACCACCTACGACGCGTTCGACGCGTACTGGGTCGAGCGCGAGTGGGCCGCGCAGGGGCCGATCAAGATCGCCTCCCGGATCGACACCCCCGCGGCGCTGCGGTCCTTCTCCGCCGGCCGGCGCCCGATCGCCGGGGTCGCCTGGGCACAGACCCGCGGCATCGAGCGGGTCGAGGTCAAGGTCGACGACGAGGACTGGGCCGACGCCGAGCTGTCGCCGGAGGTCGGCCTCGACGTATGGCGGCAATGGGTGCTGCCGTACGACTTCCGGGCCGGCCCGCACACCGTCGCCGTCCGGGCCACGAGCAAGGACGGCGAGGTACAGACCGACGACCGCGCCGATCCGTTCCCCGACGGCGCCAGCGGCTGGCACTCGATCCAGGTCACCGCCCGCTGATCTTCCGGCCCACGGCCGCACCCCCGAGCCCGTTCCGGCGATCGCCGGAGCGTTCCCGACCGCTACCCGCGGCCGGCGCACTTCCCGCCCGCGACGTCGCCGTCGCACGGACACGACAAGGAGCACCACCCCGTGAAGAGCACCCTTCGCACCCGCGCCCTCCTCCTCACCGCCGTCTCGAGCCTGGCGATCACCCTCAGCGCCTGCGGCTCGGGCGACTCGTCCACCACGAGCGCCTCGGCCGACACCGGCAGCATGTCGACCAGCGAGAGCAGCGCCATGCCGTCGTCGGGCACCGAGCCCTTCGGCGCCGGCTGTTCCGCCGTTCCCGCCGACGGAGCGGGCAGCTTCGACGGCATGGCCCAGGACCCGGTCGCGACCGCCGCGAGCAACAACCCGGCCCTCTCCACCCTGGTGACCGCCGTGGGTGCGGCCGGCCTCGGCGACTCGCTGAACACCGCGCAGGACATCACCGTGCTCGCCCCCGCGAACCCGGCGTTCGAGGCGGTCCCGGCCGACGCCCTCAAGGCGCTGCTCGCCGACAAGACGAAGCTCACCGCGGTGCTCACGCACCACGTCATCGAGGGCCGGCTGGCCCCCGACGAGCTCGCGGGCACGCACACCACGCTGGCCGGCGACGAGGTGACGATCGAGGGCTCCGGGGAGGACTTCAGCGTCGCCGCCGACGGCACCGTCCTCGGCACGACGAAGGCCAGCGTGATCTGCGGCAACGTGCAGACCGCCAACGCCACCGTCTACATCATCGACCAGGTGCTGACCCCGCCGGCCATGTGATCCGGGCGCTCGTCCGGGAGCCCCGTCGTCCCCCCGGGACGGCGGGGCCCCTCTCGCACCGGCTGGAGGGACACGATGGCGGGATGGCTCCCGACGGCACCTCCCGGCTCTCCCTCTGGTCGACGGACTCGGTGCTCTGCATCGGCTCCCGCGGCTCCGTGCTCTCGATCGGCAGCGTCGGGTCGGCCCTGTCGATCGGCAGCATCGGGTCCGCCCTGTCGATCGGCAGCATCGCCGCGTTCGGCTCGGTGCTCTCGCTCGGATCGGCGTTGTCGGCGTGGTCGCTCCTGTCCTGGCTGTCCCGCGGCTCGGTCCTCTCCGAGCGGTCCCGCCGCGGCGTCCTCGCTTCCCGAGCTGGTGCCCAGGGCGTCCTCCCGGCAGGGTGAGCGCCCGAGGAGGCGGTATGGACGCGCAGGTGCTGGTGGTGGGGGCCGGGCCCGCGGGCCTGGCGACGGCGGCGACGCTGCGCCGGCGGGGCGTCGAGGCGCTCGTCGTGGACCGCGGCTCGGCTGTCGGCGACTCCTGGCGCGGCCGGTACGACCGCCTGCACCTGCACACCCCCCGCATGCAGTCCGGGCTGCCCGGCATGCTCATCCCCAAGAGCTTCGGACAGTGGGTGGCCCGGGACGACGTCGTGCGGTACCTCCGCGACTACGCCGGCCACTCCGGCATCGAGCCGAGGTTCGGCACCGTCGTCCGCCGGCTCGATCGGGAGGACGACGGCTGGACGGCGCAGACCGACGACGGCGACCTGCGCGCCCGGCAGGTGGTCCTCGCGTCCGGGTTCAACTCCGACCCGCTGCCGCCCGCCTGGCCCGGGGCGGACTCCTTCGCCGGCGAGCTCCTGCACGCCTCCGCCTACGCCAACCCCGATCCCTATCGGGACAAGGACGTCCTCGTCGTCGGGGCGGGCAACACCGGCGCCGAGATCGCCGCCGACCTGGCTGCCGGAGGGGCGCGCAGCGTGCGGCTGGCGGTCCGGACACCGCCCAACGTCATCCCCCGGCAGCTCGGCCCGGTGCCGATCGCCCTGCTCGGGATCTCCCTCGACTACTCCCCCGCCTGGCTGGCCGATCCGCTGAACCGGGTGCTGCAGCGCCGATTCGTCGGCGACCTGACCCGCTACGGCCTGCCCGCCGCGCCGCAGGGTGTCGTCGCGCAGCAACGGGCCACAGGAACGACGCCGACCATCGACGTCGGCCTGGTCGAGCAGCTCAAGGCCGGCCGGGTGACGCCGGTCGCCGCGGTGGAAGGGATCGACGGGCGCGAGGTGATTCTCGCCGACGGGACCCGACTGCAGCCCGACGTGGTGATCGCGGCCATCGGGTACGCACCGGCCCTCCTACCGGTGGTCGGCCACCTGGGTGTGCTCGACGAGCGGGGGCGGCCGCGGGTCCACGGCGGGCGGACGTCTCCCGGCGCGCCGGGACTGCGTTTCGTCGGCCTGTCGGCCCCGCTCAAGGGCCTGCTGCTGCAGATCAACCTCGACGCGAGATCCGCGGCCCGGGCGATCGCCCGCGAGCTCCGCCGCGACCGACCAGGACGGAGAGCCCGAGACGACACGCCGTGCGCAAACTGAAAGTTTGCAGCGAGTGCAACATTCGGCATACTAGCGGCGTGACGTCCGGACTCCGCGAGCGCAAGAAGCGGGCGACCCGACTCGCCCTGCACCAGGCCGCCCTGCAGCTGGTGGCCGAGCGGGGCCTCGACCGCGTGTCCGTCGACGACATCGCCGAGCGCGCAGACGTCTCCGCGCGCACGTTCTTCAACTACTTCCCGACCAAGGACGACGCGGTCGTCGGCCTCGACCCGTCGGCGCCACGACAGCTCGCCGAGGCCTTCGCCAACCGGCCTGCCTCGGAGACGCCCGTCGCGGCCATCCGCGCCGTCCACCACGACCAGGCCGAGGAAATGGCCCAGGACCTCGACCTGTGGCCGCTGCGCATGAAGGTGATCGACGCGCACCCGGGCCTGATCGGGCGACTGGCTGCCGCGTTCGGTGAGTCCGAGCGGGTGCTCGCCGAGGCGATCGCCGCACGGACCGGAACCCGGGTCGGGACGGACGTCTATCCGACGCTGCTGGCGGCGGTGCAGGCCTGCGCGATGCGCACCGCCCTGCACCGCTGGCTGTCCACCGACTTCACCGCGTCGCTCCCGGCCCTCGTCGACGACGCCTGGGACGTGCTGGCCGCCGGTCTGCCCGCTCCGCCGCACTGACGTCGTCGTCCGCCATCCCCTGATCCATCGTCCGCCATCCCCTGATCCATCGAGCGCCGTCCGGCCGCTCGCTCGGCGTCGCGCCCGCGTCGCCGTCCCTGTTCTGAGGAGTGCAGTTGCTCGCCCCCGCTCCGGAGTCCGACATCCCCGTCGCCGCTCCGATCGTCCTCACCCGTCGCCGGATCAACACGATCTTCGGCGCGCTGCTCGCCGGCATGCTGATGGCCGCCCTCGACCAGACGATCGTCTCCACGGCCATGCCCACCATCGTCGGCGACCTGGGCGGCGTCTCCCACATGGCGTGGATGACCACCGCGTACCTGCTGGCCACCACCCTGGTCATGCCGATCTACGGCAAGTTCGGTGACCTGTGGGGACGGCGGACGCTGTTCCTCGTCGCGATCGGCCTGTTCACCGCCGCCAGCATCGGTGCGGCCCTGGCTCCCGACTTCACCTGGCTGGTGGTCTGGCGCGGCGTGCAGGGGCTCGGCGGCGGCGGTCTGATGATCCTGTCGCAGGCGATCATCGCCGACGTCGTCCCGGCGCGTGAGCGGGCGAAGTACATGGGCCCGATCGGTGCGCTGTTCGGGCTGTCGGCCATCGCCGGGCCGCTGGTCGGCGGCTTCTTCACCGATCATGCGGCACTCGGCTGGCAGTGGTGCTTCTGGATCAACGTGCCGGTCGGCCTGGCGGTGCTCGCGATCGGCTGGTTCGCGCTCTCGCTCCCGCGCAAGCGCAGCAGCACACCGCTCGACTTCGCGGGCATCCTCACGCTGTCGGCCACGACGACGTCGCTGATCTTCTTCACCGACCTCGGCGGCAGCGAGGGCTGGAACTCCTGGCAGGCGCTGTCGCTGCTGGGCGCGTTCGTGATCTCCCTGACCGCGTTCGTGACGGTGGAGCTGCGGGCCACCGAGCCGATCATCCCGATGAGCCTGTTCCGCAACCGCACCTTCGTCGTCGCCACGGCGCTGGGTGCTGCGGTCGGGCTGGGCATGTTCTCGGCGATCGCCTTCATGCCCACGTTCCTGCAGATGAGCTCCGGGCTCTCGGCCGCGAACTCCGGTCTCCTCATGCTGCCGATGACCGCCGGCATCATCCTGACCATCCAGAGCTCGGCGGTGTACATCGCGAAGAGCGGCCGCTACAAGGTGTTCACCGTCGCCGGCGTCGGCGTGATCATCGCCGCGATGATCTGGATGACGACCCTGACCGGGGCCACCTCGCTCTGGACGATCGGCGGGATGTTCTTCCTGCTCGGCGCCGGGCTCGGCCTGATCATGCAGAACGTGGTGCTGGCGGCGCAGAACGCCGTCCCGGCCGACCAGATCGGCACCGCGACCTCGACGAACAACTACTTCCGCGAGGTGGGCGCCACCCTCGGCGTCGCGGTGTTCGGCACGCTGTTCACCAGCCGGCTGGCCGACAACCTCACCTCGGCACTGGCCGCGAACGGCGAGCAGGCGGCACGCGCGGGGATCACCTCGCCGGACACCCTGGTCCCCGCCGCGGTCAAGGCCGCGGGCGAGCCGCTGAAGTCGGCGATCGTCGACGCGTACGCCAACAGCCTGGCGCCGGTGTTCTGGTACCTGGTGCCGATCCTCGCCGTCGCGTTCCTGCTCGCTCTGGCGCTCAAGGAGATCCCGTTGTCCGAGGTCGCCGGCATGGTCGCCCGCGGCGAGGCGGTCGACTCGGAGGAGGAACTGGCCGCCCTGTCCGCGCCCGCCGCCGTCGAGAAGGTGGTCATCGTCGAGAGCAGGGACGACGCGAGCGAGCCCCGCGTCGACGCGTAGCTCTGGACCCGATTCTGCGTCGAGTGTCGGCTCGTGGCCGTCATAACCCTGCCGGGACGACCACAGGTCCACACTCGGCGAGCGCTGCGGGCTCAGTTCCGTCGTGCGGTGAGGTCCCGGACCTCGGCATAACGCTCGCGCACGTGTGGAACCGCATCGGCCTCGTGCAGCGTCGTCCCGGGGCGGGGCCACTCGGGGGCGGCGTCGCGGCCGCCGAGCACCCAGGCGGCCTGCCGGGCGGCCCCGTCGGCGACGTACTCGCCGGGCGGCGGCACCAGCACCGGCACGCCGAGGACCGCCGGGGCGATGCGCCGCACAGCCTCGGACTGCGCCCCGCCGCCGATGAGGAAGACCCGGCGCACCGGAGTGCCCCCGGCCGCCACGGCGTCCAGACCGTCGGCCAGGCCGCAGAGCAGGCCCTCGACCGTGGCCCGGGCCAGGTACGCACGGTCGGCGGTCGCCTGGGTGAGCCCGTGCACCGCCCCGGTCGCATGCGGCCGGTCAGGCGTGCGCTCACCCTCCAGGTAGGGCACCAGCACCAGCCCGCCCGCTCCGGCGGGCGCCGACAACGCGAGCCGGGACAGCTCGTCGTGGTCGACGCCGAGCAGCCGAGCGGTGGCGTCGAGCACCTGGGCGGCGTTGAGGGTGGCGATCAGCGGGAGGAAGTGCCCGGTGGCGTCGGCGAAGCCGGCCACCGTGCCGCTCGGGTCGGCGAGCGGCGACGTGGCGACCATGGAGACCACGCCGGAGGTGCCGATCGAGACGACGACGTCCCCCGGCTCGGCGGCCAGGGCGAGCGCGGCGGCGGCGTTGTCGCCGGCGCCCGGGCCGAGCACCGCACCGGCCGGCGTCTCCCCCGCGCGCTCGGCAGGCCCGAGCACCCGGGGGACGACGGCGCTGTGCCCGAGCCCGAGCTCGAGCAGGTCGGGCCGGTACTCGCCGGTCGCCGCCGACCAGTAGCCGGTGCCGCTGGCATCGGAGCGGTCGGTGACCAGCTCCTCCAGCGCCTCCGAGCCGGCCAGCCGCCAGGTGAGCCAGTCGTGCGGCAGGCACACCGCCGCCGTCCGGGCGGCCTCGGCCGGCTCGTGCTCGGCCAGCCAGCGCAGCTTGGTGACGGTGAAGGACGCGACCGGCACCAGTCCGACGGCGTCCGCCCACGCCTGGGCCCCTCCGAGCTCCGCGATCAGGTCGGTGGCCGCGCCGGCCGAGCGGGTGTCGTTCCAGAGCAGGGCCGGCCGCACGACCTCGCCGTCCTCGTCGAGGCAGACCATGCCGTGCTGCTGGCCGCCCACGGCGACAGCCGCGACGTCGTCCAGCCCCCCTGCGGCGGCCACCGCCGAGTCCAGGGCCGCCGCCCACGCCGCCGGGTCGACCTCCGTGCCCGGCGGGTGCGGCGCCCGGCCCTCCCGGACGAGGGCGCCGGAGTCGGCGTCCCGGACGACGACCTTGCAGGCCTGCGTCGAGGAGTCGATCCCCGCGACGAGCGTCACCGGGCGCCGGTCAGGTGCTCCACCGCCAGCTGCGCCAGGCGGACGACGCCGCCGCCGCGCGCGGCAGCCGCGTCGGCGTCGAAGTCCTCGAACGCGGACCGGTCGGCGAGGAGGTCGTCGTAGGACTCGCCCTCCCCCAGGGTCGGCACAGCCAGCTCCGGCACCCCCGCGGCGGCCAGCGCCTCCTGCACCTCGGGGTCGGCGCGGTAGGCGGCCGCCCGCTCCTTGAGCAGCAGATAGGTGCGCATGTTGGCCGCCGCCGACGTCCAGACGCCGTCCGCGTCCTCGGTGCGCAGCGGCTTGTAGTCGAAGTGCCGCGGGCCGTCGTAGGCCGGGCCGCCGCCGGGCCCGCCGTTCTCCAGGAGATCCACGGTCGCGAATGCCGACAGCAGGTCGCCGTGCCCGAAGACCAGGTCCTGGTCGAACTTCGGGCCGTGCTGACCGTTCAGATCGATGTGGAAGAGCTTGCCCTGCCACAGCGCCTGCGCGATGCCGTGGGTGAAGTTGAGGCCGGCCATCTGCTCGTGCCCGACCTCGGGGTTCACTCCGACCAGGTCGGCGTGCTCGAGCGTGGAGATGAAGGCGAGGGCGTGCCCGACGGTGGGCAGGAAGATGTCGCCGCGGGGCTCGTTCGGCTTCGGCTCGAGGGCGAAGCGCAGACCGTAGCCACGGTCGACGGAGTACTGGGCCAGGGTGTCCAGGCCCTCGCGGTAGCGGTCGAACGCAGCCCGGAGGTCCTTGGCGGCGTCGACCTCGGTGCCCTCGCGCCCGCCCCACAGGACGTAGGTCTCCGCGCCGAGTTCCGCGGCGAGGTCCATGTTGCGCATCACCTTGCGCAGGGCGAACCGCCGGACGTCGCGGTCGTTGGCCGTGAGCGCCCCCTCCTTGAACACCGGGTGGGTGAAGAGGTTGGTCGTCGCCATCGGGACGACCAGACCGGTCTCCTCGAGCGCCGCCCTGAATCGCTTGATGTGGCCGTCCCGCGCGGCGTCGTCGCTGCCGAACGGGATCAGGTCGTCGTCGTGGAACGTGACGCCGTACGCCCCGAGCTCGGCCAGCCGGTGCACGCTCTCCACCGGGTCCAGGGCCGGGCGGGTGGCGTCGCCGAACGGGTCGCGGGCCTGCCAGCCCACCGTCCAGAGGCCGAAGGAGAACCTGTCCGCGCGGGTCGGCTGGGAACTGGGCATGGCGGATCCTCCGGAAGGGCGAAAGGGTTTGTTTCGCCCTGGAACATAATGCCGGGGCCGGCTAATCTCAAGGGGTGCCGGGCCCGGAATCCGCCTCACGCGAGGGTGCGCGGCAGTCGACGCTCCGGACGACGAATCTGGCTCTGACCCTGCGCACCGTGTGCGCGGTGCCGCTCTCCTCCCGGGCCGACGTGGCCGCGGCAACGGGGATGTCACGGGCGACCGCGGCCCGGCTCGTCGACGAGCTGGTCGCGGCCGGCCTGGTGAATGAGGTGGGCCGGGTGCTCCCGGCCCGCCGCGGGCGGCCGGCGACGCCCCTCGTACCCGGCTCGCCGCTGGCCCTCGGGCTCCAGGTCGACGTGGGACTGCTGACCGCCCGGGTTCTCGACCTCGGCGGCCGGGTGGTCGCCGAGGCCGTGGAGGAGGGCACCTTCGTCGCGGGCGACCCGGCCGACACCCTCACGCGGCTGGCCGGCCTCGCCGCAGGGATCCTCGACGCGCTGCCGGCGGATCGCCGGCTGATCGGCGCAGGGCTGGCGCTCCCGGGGATCGTCGACGAGGCGGCCGGCGTCCTCCTGCGCGCACCCAACCTCGGGTGGTCCGACCTGCGCCCGGCGCCGTTCCTCCGGGACGTCCTGCCGCCGGGTCTCGACCTGCGCCTCGGCAACGAGGCCGACCTGGCCGCCCGCACGGTCGCCGAGGCCGCGCCCGGACGCTTGGGGGCGCACCGGGACTTCCTCTACCTGTCCGGGCAGATCGGCATCGGTGGCGCCGCGGTCCTCGACGGGCGCGTCATGGCCGGGCGATCGGGCTGGGCGGGCGAGATCGGCCATGTCTGCGTCGATCCGGCCGGCCCGGCGTGCCGCTGCGGTTCCACGGGTTGCCTGGAGCAGTACGCCGGGCGGCACGCGCTGATGACGGCGGCCGCCCTTCCCCTCGACGCCGCGCCGGGTGAGCTGGCCGCTCGGGCCGCCGCCGGCGATCCGGCGGCACGTCGAGCGCTGGGCATCGCCGCGCACGCGCTCGGCGTCGCGCTGGCCGGCGTCATCAACGTGCTGGACATCCCCACCGTCGTGCTCGGGGGCAGCCTGGGCGAGCTCACCGAGCAGCTCCGCCCCGAACTCGAGGACTCCCTCTCCCGCCGCGTCCTGTCCGCCCGCTGGCGCCGGCCGACGATCGAGAGCGCCGGCCGGGCCGTCGCCGCGGGAGCCACCGGCGCCGCGTTCCGGGCCTTCGCCGACGTTCTGGCGAATCCGAGCCGCTACCTCGGCTGACCGCCGCACGGGCGGTCAGCCGAGCTTCCGCCAGCGACTGCGGAGGAGGAACGCTGCGGCCTTCGGTCGCCGGTCCCGCGTGAACACGCCCTTGCGGTTGCCGTCGACCCGGCCGATGGCCGCGCTGGTGGCGAAGTCGGCGAAGCTCCAGACGTGCTCGCCGACGACGGCGTCGATGCGGTCGAAGACGCGGTGGTACATCGCCAGGAACTCGGCCTGGTACTCCTCGCTCCACGGCTGCGGCGTGACCGATCGGACGCCGGGCATCGCGTCCGCCCCGAACTCGCTGACGACGATCGGCTTGCCCTCCCCCGCCCACGCCTCGAGCTCGGCCTGCAGTGCGCGCTCCGCGCCGTCGAGGTCACCCGGAAACGCGTACCAGCCGTAGTAGCGGTTGAGCATCACCACGTCGCCGAGGGCCTGGAGCCGGTCGCGGCCGTGGGGGGCGAACATCATGTTCGCGGACGCGACCGGCCGGGTGGGGTCCAGCCCCCGGGTCAGCGCGAACAACGGCTCGAAGTAGTCGACGGCGGCGTCGCTGTCGGATTCCGGCTCGTTCGCGATGCTCCAGAGGACGACGCTGGGATGGTTCTTGTCGCGGGCGATCAGCTCGCGGACGGCCTGCGCGTGCGCCTCCCGGCTGCGCTCGTCGATCGTCTCCGGCGAGAACGTCTCGTACTGCGTCCCCATCACGACCGCCGCCAGCTTCATGTTCTGGCCGACGGCGGCGGCCTCGTCGATGACCACGATGCCGTGCCGATCGGCGTAGTCCAGCACCTCCTCGGCGTGCGGGTAGTGCGCGGTTCGGAACGAGTTGGCGCCGATCCACTCCATCAGCGCGCCGTCGTGCACCAGCCACGCGTCGTCGTGGCCCTTACCCCTGACCGGGATGTCCTCGTGCTTGCCGAAGCCGGTGAAGCGGAACGGCTCGCCGTTGATCAGGAACTGCGCTCCCCTCACCTCCACGGTCCGGATGCCGACGGGCAGCCGATAGCTGTCGATCACCTCGTTCCCGTCGGTCAGCTCCGCCCGCAGGTCGTAGAGGTAGCCCTCCCCCGGCCGCCACGGATGCACCTCCTCGACGGTCAGCACACCCTCGGCGCCGTCCGACCGGGCCACCTCGGTGCCCCCGGCGTCCAGGAGCACGGCCCGCACCTCACCACCTCCCGACGTCCCGATCCGGTAGCCGACGGTGCCCGTCGTCCCCTCGAGGCCGGGAACGACGGTGAGGTCGTCGATGTGCGCGAGCGGCGTCGAGTACAGCCACACCGACCGGTGCAGGCCGGCGTAGTTGAAGAAGTCGTGGAAGTAGGTCTGCCTGCCGTCCGTGACGACGCCGGGCGGGATCGACTGCCAGGTCAGCCGGTTGTCGACGACGACGGTGATCCGCACCTGCCGGCCCGGCCGGACGTGCGTGGTGACGTCGGCCTCGAACGGCGTGTAGCCGCCCTCGTGCGCGGCGACCTCGACGTCGTCCACCCAGACGACCGCGCGGTGGGTGGCCGCGTCGAAGCGGAGCACCACCCGCTGGCCGGCCCACCCGCGGGGTACGACGACGTCCGTCTGGTACCAGGCGTCACCCACGTGATCGCGGACGGCGGCGTCGGCGAACAGGTCGTTGTAGCTCGCCGGAACGGCGACCTCGCGGGCGTCCGGCAACGGCTCGCGCCACCAGCCGTCCCCTCGGCCCGTCCCGCCGGGGTCGAGCGCGAACCGCCAGAGGCCGTCGAGCTTCTTCCGCTCGCGGGTGGGACCGTCCTGTGGCCGGAGCATGACGTCCTTCTGGTCGAGGGCAGGGATCGGTGCCAGTACTTCACGCTGCACGGCCCTCGCCCAGTCGGTCGGCCGTTGGATGGAACGCTCTCGCTCCACGCCCACGGCACCGCCCACGCCCACGGCATCGGCGGCTGCCCGCCCGGCTAACGTCCAGGCATGGCCACGGGCGTCCGCACTGCCGTTCGGCTCCTGCTGGGCGCGGCGATGGTGGGCGCAGGAATTCTCCACCTGACGACCCAGCGGCAGACGTTCCAGGCCCAGGTGCCCGACTGGTTCCCCGTCGACGAAGACCTGACGGTCCTCGCCTCCGGTGTCGCCGAGATCGCTCTGGGCGTGGCTTTCGTGGCGCTCCCGGGCAAGCGGCGGCTCATCGGAGTCTTGCTGGCGGTGTTCTTCGTGGCGGTCCTCCCCGGCAATGTCGCCCAGTACCTGGAGGGCACCGACGCCTTCGGTCTCGACACCGACCGGAAGAGACTCATCCGGCTGTTCTTCCAGCCAGTTCTCGTGCTTCTGGCTCTGTTCGCCGGCGGCTGGTTGCGGCGCACCCGCACCGCCGAACCCGATACCGCGACCCCGGGGTCGGCCGCGCCGTGATCGGCGACCCACTTCCCCACGCAGCGGACCGTCCCGGACCGAGCCGCGTCCGCGCGGCCGCGGCCCTCGTCAGCCGGCGCGAGCGGCCTTCGCCTCGGCCATGAGGCGCTCGAGCTCCACGGCGGGGATCGTCGCGCCGAAGTCGGCCGCGAACCGGCGCATCGGCATCGATCCGATCATGCGCAGCAGCCCCGCGTGCATCTCGGCGGCACCCTCGGGCATCGCGGCGAGGAAGATCTCGAGCAGCGGGGCGCCGACCACCGGGTGCTCGAACCACTCGACCACCGACGACTGCAGCGTCAGCTCCGGAACGACGGCGTCCCCGGCCAGGGTCACCGCCGCCTCGGCCACGATGTCGGCGGAGCTGCGGCCGATCTGCACCGTGTACTCGCCCGGTGCGACGATCCAGCCGCCCTCCCTGACGTCCCAGTACGCGAACGCCCGACGGTCCAGCTGGAACGACACCTTCCGCGCCTCGCCCGGCTCCAGCGACAGCTTGGTGAACGCGCGCAGTTCGCGGGCCGGCCGGCGGACCGGTCCTGCGGACGTCGCGACGTAGACCTGCACCACGTGCCGGCCGGCGCGCCCGCCGGTGTTCGTGACGGTCAGCGAGACGGTGGCGGCGTCGCCGCCGGTCGACCGAACCTGCAGATCGGTGGTCTCGACGGTCGTGTAGCTCAGGCCGTGTCCGAAGGGATAGCGGACCGGCGCGTCGGCGGTGACGAAGTGCCGGTAGCCGACCATGACCCCCTCGCCGTAGCGGACATGGCCCAGCTCGCCCGGGAAGTTCAGGTAGCTGGGGGTGTCCTGCAGGCGCAGCGGAATGGTCTCGGCCAGCCGCCCGGAGGGGTCGACGGCACCCGTGAGCAGATCGGCGAGCGCGCCACCGCCGGCCTGACCGAGCAGGAAGCCGGCCAGGATCGCGTCGACGTCGTCGTGCCAGGCCTCCAGCGAGACGACGCTCCCGGTCGACAGCACGACGACGGTCCGCCGGCTGACCGCGGCCACCGCGCGGATCAGCTCGACCTGGATCGCGGGCAGGTCGAGGGTCGTGCGGTCGAAGCCCTCGGACTCGTCGTCCTCGGCCAGGCCGGCGAACACGACCGTGACGTCGGCGTCCCGGGCGACGGCGAGCGCGCCCTCGCGCAGGACAGCCGCGTCGCCGGAGCCGTCGAGGGAGAAGCCGGGCGCGAACGCGACCGTTCCGTCCAGGACGGACCCCAGCACGCTGAGCGCGTCGTCGACCCGGGTCGCGTTGACGTGCGAGCTGCCGCCGCCCTGGTAACGGGGAGTCCTGGCGAACTCCCCCACCACGGCGACGCGCGCGTCCCGGGCGAGAGGCAGCGCGCCGCCCTCGTTCTTCAGCAGAACCGCGCACCCGGCGGCGAGCTCGCGGGCCAGCGCATGGTGCGCGTCGACGTCGAAGCCGTCCGTCGGCTCGCTCCGGAGTTCGGCCAGCGCGGCGACCCGTCGCGCGCTCCGGTTCACGACCGCCTCGTCCAGCGCCCCCGCCCGGACGGCCTCGATCACCAGCCGGTTGCCCGCGCCGTGGTCGCCGGGCATCTGCAGGTCGAGGCCCGCCTCGAGCGCCGCCACCCGGTCGTCGACCGCGCCCCAGTCGGAGACCACCGCGCCGGTGAAGCCCCACTCGTCGCGCAGTACCTCCGTGAGCAGCCAGCGGTTCTGCGAGGCGTAGACGCCGTTGATCTTGTTGTAGGCGCACATGACCGTCGCCGGACGGGCCTCGGTGACCACCCGCTCGAAGGCGGGCAGGTAGATCTCGCGCAGGGTGCGCTCGTCGACGTCGGCGCTGACCTGCATGCGAGACGTCTCCTGGTTGTTGGCCGCGAAGTGCTTCACCGAGGCTCCGACGCCCTGGCTCTGCTGGCCGCGCACGTGGGCGGCGCCGAGCACGCCGGCCAGCAGCGGGTCCTCCGAGTAGTACTCGAAGTTCCTGCCGCACAGCGGTGACCGCTTGATGTTCACGCCCGGGCCGAGGACGACCGGCACGCCCAGCGCTCGCGCCTCCCTGCCGATCGCCGTGCCGATGCGCTCGGCGATGTCGGGGTCCCAGCTGGATCCCACGGCGACCGCCGGCGGGAAGCAGGTCGCGGGTGCGCTGTCCATCAACCCGACCTGGTCGAAGTCCGCCTGCTGACGGCGGACGCCGTGCGGGCCGTCGGTGAGCACCACCGACGGGAGACCGATCTCCTCGACCGGCTCGGTGGACCAGAAGTTCCGGCCGGAGAGCAGCAGGGCCTTGCGCTCGAGGGGCAGCGCATCCAGGTCGGAGCGGGTCACGGGGGTCACTGTGCCTCGATCGTCGTGGGAACGGGGTCGGAGCCGCTGTACGTGAAGGAGCGGACGAGCAGCTCACCTCGGGAGCACCAGACGCCGAACAGCCGGCCGGTCATGCCGCCGGCCACCTCGGTGGAGAGGTAGCGGCCGTCGAGCCGGCCGAGCTCGGTGAAGCCGTCGCAGCCCACGACTCCGGCGACCAGCACGTCGGGGCCGAGTGCGGTGGAGGAGAAGTGGCCCTCGTCCGGCATGGCCCGGACCTCCAGGACGACGTCCTCGCCGGCCGGAACAGCGGTCTCGCCGAGCACCGACCGGAGCGCACCGACCTGGGCGATCGCTCGCACGCGGTCGGCGTCCAGCTCCAGCCGGAGGTGGTGGCGGGCATCCATCCGCAGGGAGAGCCCGCCCACGCCGTCGCCGGGGCCCACCACGGTCCGGGCACGCGCGACCAGGTGCTCCTGCCGCCGGCCGGCGAACGCGAGGTCCTCCGACGCCGGCTCGGCCTCGACCGCGGTCAGCCGCCAGCCGCCGTCCTCCCGCCTGAGCACCTCGTCCGGGAACCGGCGCGGTGCCACCCACGACACCGGGAGGGCCGGACCGCCGAGCTCCTCGACCTCCATCGCCCGGCCCGGCGGGGTGAGCCACTCCCCCAGCCGAGGCCAGCCGTCCTCCCACTCCACCTCCGCGGCGAAGATCTCCCGACCGAGCACGTGGAACTGCGGGCTCGTCCCGCGGGGGCGGACGCCGTGGAAGACGATCGCCCAGCTGCCGTCGGGCCGCTGGACCAGATCGGAGTGGCCCGTGTTCTGCACCGGCGACTCGATGCCGCGGTGGGTGAGCAGCGGATTCCACGGGCACGGCTCGAACGGCCCGGATGGTGCGGTGCCGCGGGCGATGGTGACCGCGTGCCCGCGCTCGGTGCCGCCCTCCGCGATCAGCAGGTACCAGTGTTCGCCCATGCGGTAGAGGTGCGGGCCCTCCGGGAACCGGCCGCCGGTGCCCTGCCACACGTGCCTGCGCTCGGTCAGCGCGCGACCCGTTCCCGGGTCGACGGCCTGCTGCACGAGACCGGCGGGACCGCCGGGGCCGAAGCCCGCGTAGGTGACCAGGAGCGTGCCGTCGTCGTCCCACGCGAGGTCGGGGTCGATGCCGCGGACCTCGGGCATCCGGACGGGCTCGGACCACGCTCCGAGCGGGTCGTCGGTGGTGACGAGGGTCTGCCACCCGCCGTCGGCCAGGTTTGTGGCGATCATCCAGAACCGGCCGTCATGGAACCGGATCGTCGGCGCGGTGATGCCGCCGGAGCCCGGCGCCGATGACACGTCGAGCTGGGCAGGCCGGGCCAGGACGTGCCCGACCTGCTCCCAGGACAGCAGGTCCGCAGAGCGGAACAGCGGCACCCCGGGTGCGTACTCGAAGCTGGAGACGACCATCCAGTACGTGTCGCCGGCCCGGCAGATGCTGGGGTCGGGATGGAAGCCAGGGACGACGGGACGCGCGGCCGTCACTGGTGGTCGTCCGGGTTGAAGAACAGCGCCGGCTTCTCGACCGGGACCGGCTCCTCGATCGTCGCCTCGAAGGAGTGCCGGCCGGCGCCGACCTCGACCGGGGCGCTGCCGTCGGGCAGCACGACCTCCGCCGTCGTGTTCGGCGGCACCGTGACGTCGAGGGCGAACGCCGTTCCGCCCGACAGCGTCCAGGCGACCGAGGCCGTCCCGTAGGGCGTCTCGTGAGTGGCCGCGGCCGACGTGATGCCGGGACCGGGCCGCGGGGCGAACCGCAGCCGCCGGTAACCCGGCGCGGCGGGTGCGAGACCGGCGACCGTGCGGTGCAGCCAGTCGGCGACCGCACCGAACGCGTAGTGGTTGAACGAGGTCATGTCGCCGGGGTTGATCGACCCGTCGGGGAGCATGGAGTCCCAGCGCTCCCAGATCGTCGTCGCGCCCATGGTGACCGGATAGAGCCACGACGGGTTCTCCCGCTGCAGCAGCAGCTCGTAGGCCGTCGCCGGCTCACCGGCGTTGGTCAGTGCATCGGTGACCAGCGGCGTCCCGAGGAAGCCGCTGGCGATGTGGAAGCCGTCCTTCAGCACCTGCTCGGCCAGCAGCCGGCCGGCGTGCTGTCGCTGCTCCGGTGTCAGCAGGTCGAACTCCAGGGCGAGCGCGTAGGCGGTCTGCGAGGGGAAGGACACCCGGCCGTTCGGCGTCACGTACTCGGCGCGGAACCGGGCCGCGGCCCGGTCGGCCAGCTCGGCGAACCGGCTGCCGTCGCGGCCGAGCACCTCGGCCGCCTGCGCCACCGTGCGCGCGGAGCGGGCCAGGTAGGCCGTGGCGACGCATTGCCAGGGGGTCCGGGCGGCGGCGGGGTTCTCCGGCGGCGCCGCGGTGTCCAGCCAGTCGCCGAAGGAGAACCCGCCCTCCGGGAAGTCCAGGTCCGCGCCGGCCCGACCAGCGAAGACGTCGACCCACGTGGTCATCGACGTCCACTGGTCGGCGAGCAGGCCGAGATCTCCGGTGCGTTCGTAGAGCACCCAGGGGACGACGACCGCCGCGTCACCCCAGCCGACGTCGGCCTGCATCGGAAAGGGCAGGAACGGGAGGAACGGCACGTACATCGGCACGATGCCGTCGTGGTCCTCGAGCTGCTCGACCGCCAGGTCGGCGAGCCACGACCGCAGCATCCCCGACGCGTCGAAGAGGAACGACGCCGTCGGGGCGAAGACCTGCAGGTCGCCGGTCCAGCCCAGCCGCTCGTCCCGCTGGGGGCAGTCGGTGGGCAGATCGACGAAGTTCCCCCGCATGCCCCAGACGACGTTCTCGTGCAGCCGCTCGACGTCGGCGTCCGAGCAGCTGAACGTGCCGGTGCGGCGCAGATCGGTGTGGACGACGACGGCCTCGAGCGCGTCCGCGCCGAGCTCGCCGGGCCAGCCGGTGACGTCGGCGTACCGGAAACCGTGGAAGGTGAACCTCGGCTCCCAGGTCCGGGGTCCGTTCCCGTCCAGGACGATCACGTCGGTGGCGTCCGCCGCGCGGAGTGGACGCACCCCGAGCTCGCCGTGCTCGAGCACCTCGGCGTGCCGGACGGTGATCTCCGTACCGGCCGGGCCGTCGGGCAGGGAGAAGCGGATCCGGCCGACCAGGTTCTGGCCGAAGTCGAGCAACGTCTTCCCCGAGGGTGACACCGAGATCTCCCGCACCGGGAGCGTCTCGATCCGCCGCACCGGCGGGCCGGTCGGGGCGACCAGGGTGGTCGCGTCGAGCGACCCCAGCTCCACCGGGGTCCAGTCCGAGTCGTCGAACCCCGCGGTGGACCAGCCGGCCCTTTGCCGCCGAAAGTCGACCGTCTCCCCCTTGTAGATGTCGGCCCGGGTCTCCGGGCCCAGGCTCGACCGCCACGAGCCGTCGGTGTTCACGACCGTGCGGGTCCCGTCGGGGTGATCCACCTCGAGCTGCAGGAAGGCTCCGGTGCGGTCGCCGTAGAGGTGCCGCCCGCCGGTGAAGCCCAGGTGACCGCGGTACCAGCCGTCGGCGAGGGTGACCCCCAGAGCATGCCGGCCCGCCCCGAGCAGGGCGGTCACGTCGTAGGTCTGGTAGCGCAGCCGATGCCGGTAGCTGGTCCAGCCCGGGGAGAGGACGTGGTCTCCGACGACGACCCCGTCGATCTCGGCCTCGTACAGTCCCTGCGCCGTGGCGTAGAGCCGGGCCCGCACGACGGGCTCGTCCAGGACGAACTCGCGGCGGAGCAGGGCGACCGGCTCGCCGGTGCCGCCGGGCTCCGGCAGTACCGGTCGGGCGAGCTGGGCCGTCCAGTCCGACGGCTCGAGGAGCCCCGCCTCGACGACGACGTCCTCGCTCCAGGCCGACGGCTCGGCCGAGCCCTTCCCCCAGACGCGGACCCGGAGCATCCGCCGGTCACGGCTGACCAGTCCGGGCGCCTCCCACGGCACGAGGACCGACTCGGCGGACTCGACCCGGCCCGACGACCAGATCTCGCCGTCCGGCGGCTCGATCTCCAGCTCGTAGGCGGCCTGCCGCCAGTCCGGCAGCTCGGTGCGCGTGACCCACGACAGCCGGGGCGTCCTCTCGCCGACGCCGATCGGCTCTCGGTGGTGCTCGACGGTGACGGGCAGGACGGTCAGGTCGCTCATCGGTGATCCCCCAGGAGTGCCTCGGCCAGGTGGTCGACCGACAGCTGGACGACGGCATCGACGTCGTCGTGGCCGTCGAAGATGTGCTGGGCACCCTCGATGGGGACCAGTCGGACCGGTACGCCCGCAGCGGTCAGGGCGGCCTCGAGCTGCTCGCTCTGCGCGAACGGCACGAGCCAGTCCGCCGTGCCGTGCACCAGCAGGAACGGTGGCGCATCCGGCGTGACGTGCGTGATCGGGCTCGCGTCGGCGTAGGCGGCCCCCTCCAGACCGCGGGTGAGGTGTTCCTCCGGCGGGGCGACCAGCTCTGGCGGCAGCCTGGCGGCGATCTGCGGGGGCAGCCTCTTCCGCGGCATGGTGGTGAGGTCGGCCGGGCCGTACCAGTCGACGACGACGTCCACCGCGCTCGACGGACCGACCACGCCGTTGGTGCCTTCCAGGTCGGGTCGGTGCGCCGTGAGGCCGACGAGCGCGGCGATGTGCCCGCCGGCCGACTCCCCCATCACGCCGATCCGCTCGGTGCAGATCCCGAGCTCGTCGGCGTGCGCCCGGAGGTAGCGGACCGCCGCCTTCGCGTCGTGCAGCTGCGCCGGGAACGGCGCCTCGAGCGCGTGCCGGTAGTCGATGGTCGCGACGGCCAGGCCGGCGTCCAGCAACGCGGTGAAGACCTGGTTGGGACGCAGCGTCTCGGGCAGGTGGCGACGGTCACCGAACATGAAGCCGCCACCGTGGATCCAGACGACCAGCGGCGCCGGCTCAGGCCTCGGCGGTACCCACAGGTCGAGCTGCAGGGGGCGGAAACCGAATGCGACGGCATAGGTGATCCCGGAGTAGTGCAGCGCGCCGTCGCCGGCGCGGGTGGGCTCGGTCGGCGGCAGGAACCGGGTCGGCCCGGCCCACTCGGTGGTCTCTGCGGTCATCGCGGCGTCTCCTCGTAGGAACAGCTGAACGTGTGGTGGCCGGGTCCGGCGGTCGCGGCGGTCCCGTCGGGCAGGACGACCTCGGCGAACGTCCCGGCGGGGACGACGACGCTCAGGTCCAGGACGCCGTCCTCGATCCGCCAGGCCGACCGGATGCGTCCGTAGGGCGATTCGTGGGCCGCCTCGGCATGCGTCAGTCCGCCCCCCGGCCGCGGCTGGATCCGGAAGCGCCGGTACGCGGGCTCGATCAGCTCGATGCCGGCGGTGTACCGGTGCAGGAACGAGATGACAGCGCCCTTGGAGTAGTGGTTCAGCGACTCGTAGGGCACGCCGTCGCCGGAGACGCCGTTCCACCGCTCCCACACCGTGGTGGCTCCGCGGTCGACCATGACCAGCCACGACGGCTCGCTGTCCTGCAGCAGCAGCTCGTAGGCGACGTCGAGGTGCCCGGCGTCGGCGAGGACCGGAAGCAGGTACGGCGTGGCGAGGAACCCTGTGCCGAGATGGGTGTCGGCCTTCCGGATCAGCTCGACCAGCCGGTCCCCGACGGCCGGCCGCAGCTCGGAGGGCACCAGGTCGAACGCCAGCGCGCGCACGTGGTTCGCCTGGGTGTCCGGGGTGAGCCGCCCCTCGCCGTCCACGTACTCGGCCTGCCATGCGTCCCGGACCCGATCACTCAGCTCCCTGTAGCGGACGGCGTCCTCGCTCCGCCCGGTCACCTCGGCGATGCGTGCCATGAGGCCGGCGCTGTGCGCGAAGTACGCCGTCGCCACGTCGCCCTTGTCCGCGGCCACGAAGGCCCGGAAGTCGCCGACCTCCTCGCCGGGCACCGACCACTCACCCCAGTGGAAGCCGCTGTCCCAGAGGAACTGCTCGTGCGGCGCCGCCTGGGGCGATCGCGCCGCGCGGTCGGGGTGCCGCTGGTCGCGGGCCATCCGCTCGACGCGGTCGAGCCACCGCACCATCGTCGGCCACAGCTCGTCGAGGACCTGGGTGTCGCCGTAGGCGCGGTAGAGCTCCCAGGGCACGATCACCGCGGCGTCGCCCCAGCCGGCCGAGCCGTTGAGGAAGGCGATCGGGCCCTCGCGGCCCTCGCCCTTCGTGGCCGGGCTCATGTTGGCGACCGTGCCGTCGGGCCACTGGTCGACGGCGACGTCCCGCAGCCACTTGGTGGAGAAGCCGGCGACGTCGTAGAGGAACGCCGCGGTCGGGACGTACAGCTGCCAGTCGCCGGTCCACGGACCGCGCTCCCGGTGCGGGCAGTCGGTCGGGACGTCGCAGGCGTTGCTGCGGAGGCTCCACACCGCCGCCTCGTGGAAGCGGTCGACCCGCTCGTCGCTGGAGGAGAACCAGCCGGTGCGGCGCAGATCGGTGTGCACGACGACGCCGCAGACGTCGGCGGGCGTCAGGTCGTCGGGGTGCCCCTCGATGCGCACGTACTGGAACCCGTGCGTGGTGCGCCGCGGCTCGAAGACCTCGCCCGGGACCCCGGAGGAGACGACGGAGTCGACCTGGCCGGCCGGCAGCGGCTCGGGCAGGAAGGGCACGGCCGGCCGGAGGTGGTCGGTGGTGACGTCGCCGTCGTCGCCGAGCCACTCGCCGTGCGTGAGGGTGAGGGTGGCGCCGGCCGGTCCCAGGTTCGCGAGGCGGATCCAGCCGTTGATGTTCTGGCCCAGGTCCACGATCTGCCTCCCGTTCTCGAGCCGGGTCACCGACACCGGCACGATCTCCTCCACCCGGCGGACCGGTGGTGCGGGCGAGTCGACCAGTCCGGCGAAGCCGTGCTCGACCACGGTTACGTCGTCCCAGCCGGAGTCATCGAAGCCGGCTGCGTCCCAGCCGCGCTGCATGCGGGTGAGGTCCCACCGCTCGCCGGCGATGAGGTCGGCGGCGACGACGTGCCCGGCGGCGCTGCGCCATCCGGGCCCGGTGCCGACGACGCTCACGTCGCCGTCCTCGTGGACGAGGTGCAGCTGCGCCAGGACCGCCAGCCGGCTCCCCCACTGGTCGGCGGCCCGGGTGATCCCGTTCTGGCCGCGGAACCAGCCGTCCGAGAGCACGACGCCCAGCGCATTGGCCCCCTGGCGGACGGCGGCGGTGACGTCGAAGGTCTGCACCTGCAGGCGCTCGTCGTACTGGGTGAAACCCGGTGTCAGCTCGGCGTCCCCGACGCGCCCGGCATTGAGGAACGCCTCGTACATGCCCTGCGCGGTGGCGTGCAGGCGGGCCGACACCACCGGCCGGTCGACGTCGAACTCGACGCGCAGCTGGACCGCCGGCCGCTCCCCCGCTGCTCCTGCCGGCATCGCCCCGGGCTCGATCCAGGACACCTTCCAGCCCTCGGGCCAGAGCAGGCCGGTCTCGAACCAGCCCGGCGCCGACTCCGGGCTCTCGCCGAGGTCGGTCCGCACCCGCACGCGCCATTCCACGCGCTGCGACGACGCCAGCGGCGGACCGGAGTAGGGCACCAGCAGGCTCTGGTCGCTGTCCACCCAGCCGGTGTCCCAGCCGGTGTCGGCGGTGATCCGGTACGCCCGCTGCTGCCGCGCGCCGTACGGAAGGTGCCAGGACAGTCGTGGCGCTGTCGTCCGGATCCCGAGGGCCTCGTCGAGGTGCTCGACCCGCAGACCGGAGGGCACGGTGGTCTTCGTCTCGAGGTCCGGCTTCCCGACGAGCCCGTCGAGGGCGGCGTGGGGCAGGGCACGCGATGAAGGCACGGTTCTCCTGTTCGGGCTGCTGGTGAGGACGCGGGGCGGGTTACAGCTGCGGAACGCGCTCCGCGTGGTGGCAGGCGGCGTACGTGCCCTCGACCAGCCGGAGGGGTGGCCGCTCGGCGACGCAGATGTCGGTGGCCAGCGGGCAGCGCGGCACGAACGGGCACCCGGTCGCGGCCGGCTGGGCGGCGCCGGCGGTGCCGACCCCGAGCGCCTCGCGGGCGGCACGGCGGGCAGCCTGCTCGGCCGGGCGCGGCACCGGAGCGGCGGCGGTCAGGGCGACCGTGTAGGGGTGCCGGGGCCGGGAGTTGACCGCCTCGACAGGGCCGGTCTCCATGATCTGACCGCGGTAGAGCACGACCGTCCGCTGAGCCAGGAACCGGACCACACCGAGGTCGTGGGCGATGAACATGAACGCGAGGCCGCGCTGGTCGCGCAGGTCCGCGAGCAGGTTGAGCACCTGGGCCTGCGTCGAGAGGTCCAGGGCCGACACGGGCTCGTCGAGGACGACGACCTTGGGGTCGCACACCAGGGCGCGGGCGATGGCTATGCGCTGGCGCTGCCCGCCGGAGAACTGCGACGGATAGCGGTCGGCCGCGTCACCGGGCAGCCCGACCGCCTCCAGGCCGGCGCGCGCCTTGGCCAGCGCCGCGACGCCCTTGATCCCCATCAGCGCGAGCGGCTCGACCAGCGTCTGGCCGATCGTGCGGGCGGGGTTGAGCGAGGAGTACGGGTCCTGGAAGACCACCCGCAGATCCGCGACCAGCCGGCTGCGCTGCTTGAGCGACATCGCGGTGATGTCCTGACCGTGCAGCGTCACCGTGCCCGACGTCGCGGGCTGCAGGCCGAGCACGGCCTTGCCGATCGTCGACTTGCCCGAGCCGGACTCGCCGACGACGCCCAGGGTCTCGCCGGGCGCGATGTCGAAGCTGACGCCGTCGATGGCGGGCGGGGCGTTCCGGGCCCTGCGGCCGGAGCCGTAGCGGACGACGAGGTCGCGCACCTCGAGGACGGGGGCGGGGTCCAGCGCGGACGCAGCGGTGGCACCCGCGGCGGGGGCGGCGGTCATGAGCGAACTCCAGCGGTCGGGGCGGTCTCGTCGGCGGGCTCGAGGGGGTCGGCGCCGACCAGCACCACGGCACCGACGTCGTCGGCGTCCCACGTGACGTGAGCCCGGGCGAGCTCCTCGACGCGGATGCACCGCACGGACCCCGTCGCCCTGCCGTCGCCATGGGCCGGGAACGGGACGAACGGCACCGTGCACTGCTCCTGGGCGAACTGGCAGCGCGCCGCGAAGCGGCATCCGGTGGGCCAGGAACCGGGAGGGGGCACCGTCCCCGCGATCGAGGCGAGACGCCGCGGCACCGGTTCGCCGTCGGGCACGTGCGGGTTGGCCCCGAGCAGCGCCATCGTGTACGGGTGAGCCGGGTCGTCCAGGACGGCCGCGACGGATCCGGACTCGACGACCTCGCCGGCGTACATGACCGCCACGTCGTCGCAGATGTCGGCGACCACGCCGAGGTCGTGGCTGACGATCACCACCGAGAGCCCGGTGTCCCGGACCAGGGCGCGCAGCAGGCTGAGGATCTCGGCCTGCACGGTCACGTCGAGTGCGGTGGTCGGCTCGTCGGCGATCAGCAGCTTCGGCTTGCCCGTCAGCGCCAGGGCGATGCAGACCCGCTGCGCCATGCCGCCGGACAGCTGGTGCGGATAGGTCTTGAGCACCCGCTCGGCGTCGACGATGCCGACGCTGGTGAGCAGCTCGGCGGCGATCTTCCGGGCCTCCGCCCGTCCGACACCACGCAAGCGGCGGATCGGCTGGATCAGCTGATAGGCGACCGAGAACATCGGGTCCAGCGCCACCATCGGCTCCTGGGAGATCATCGCGATCTCCCGGCCGCGGACGTCGTTGAGCCGGCTGTCCGGGAGGCCGACCAGCTCCCGCCCCTGCCAGAGGATCGAGCCGCCGGACACCGAGACCCCGTCCGGGAGCAGGCCCAGCAGCGCCCGGGCGGTCATCGTCTTGCCGCAGCCTGACTCGCCGACCAGCCCGAGCACCCGTCCGGGACGCAGTGCGAACGAGACGCCGGTGACCAGCTGCGGGCCGCCGTCGACGGCCACGGAGAGGTCCCGCACCTCGAGGACGGCGTCGGGGTCGGCCGGGGCCGCCGTCGAGGAGGCCACGACGCGGCTCCGGCGACGCGGAACGACCCGCTCCGCGGTCACCTTGCCGGCGATCGCGTCGGCCAGTTCGTTGACCGCGACCACGGTCAGGGCGAGGACGAGGCCGGTGGGCACCATCAGCCACGGTGCGTCGTAGATGTGCTGCGAGGCGGTCTGGATCATGACGCCCCAGCTCGGCTGCGGCTCGGCCGGCCCGAAGCCGAGGAACGCGAGTCCGGACTGGATGAGCAGGGCGATGCCGAACAGCTGCGCGGCCTGGACGGCGATGACCGTCGCCATGCCCGGCAGCACGTGCCTCAGGTTCACCGCCAGCGAGCCGAGGCCGTTGACCCGCGCCGCGTCCACGTAGAGCCGCTGCCGCACCGACTGGGCGACGCCGAGCATGATCCGGTAGACGACGGCGGAGATCAGAACCCCCAGGATCCCCATCACCAGATAGATCTTGATGCCGATGACGCCGATGACGGCCAGCAGCAGGATGGTCGACGGCAGCGCCATGACGATCTCGGTGAGCCGGCTGGTCACCTGCTCGGTCCGGCGGCCGCGCTGGGCAGCCATCAGGGCCAGCGGGATGCCGATGCCGAAGGCGACCAGCACGGTGAGCGTCGAGACCAGCAGCGGCTCCGCGCCGGCGGTGAAGATGCGGCTGAGGATGTCGCGGCCGTTGGGGTCGGTGCCGAGCCAGTGGGCTCCGGAGGGACCTTCCAGGCGATGGGCCAGGTCCTGCTCGTCGACCTCGTACGGTCGCCACAGCGGCGCGGTGAAGGACGCGATCACGAGGAAGACGAGCCAGGCGACGCCCAGCCCGGAACCGGGCCGCCGGAGGAGCTGCGGCAGGCCGCGCCGGCGGCTCGGGGGGACGGGCTCGGTGGCGACCTCGTCGGCCGCCGCACCGTCCATGTCAGGGAGGGGCAGGACGCTCATGAGGTGCGCACCTTGGGGTCCAGCGCCGCGACGACGAGCTCGAGGAGCAGGTTCGTGACGACGACGACGATCGTGGCGATGACGACCACACCCACCAGCGCGGGGAGGTCGTGCGAGCTGGAGGCCGCCTGGCTGGCCTGACCGAGTCCGGGCAGCGCGAAGAGGTTCTCGATGATCACCGAACCGCCGAACAGGGCGATGAACTGGATGCCGAGCACCGAGACGACCGGCACGCTGGCGTAGCGCAGCGCGTGCAGATAGCGGATCCGCCACTCGGGTGTGCCGACCGCGCGCAGCGTGCGGATGTGTTCCTGGCGCAGCGCCTCGCGCATCCCGGCGCCGGCGGTGCGGGCGATGACGGCTGCCCCGCCGACGGTCAGGGTGAGCACGGGCAGGGCCAGGCTCGTCAACCAGCCCACCGGATCGTCGGTGAAGCGGGTGTAGCCGGTCGCCGGCAGCCAGCCGAGCTGCAGCGACAGCACGAAGACCAGCAGGATCCCGACCCAGAAGGCGGGGAGGGAGAGCGCGACGCCGCTGCTGGAGGTGATGAAGCGGCCGAACCGGCCGCCGCGGACGGCGGCGGTCACACCGAGCAGCACGCCCACGAGGCCCGAGAGCAGCGTGGCGAGCAGGGCGATGGAGGCGGTGACCGGCAGCCGCTGCCCCAGGTCTGCGCCGATGTCCTTGCTGTCGATCAGCGAGGTGCCGAAGTCGAGCCGGACGAGCTGACCGAGGTAGTCGAGGAACTGCCGCCAGAGGGGCTGGTCCCACCCGAGCTCGGAGTTGTACCGGGCGATCTCGGCGGCGGTGCCGCCGGCACCGGCCCTGATGGCACCGGGGCTACCGGGGGTGGCGTGCACCAGCAGGAAGCTGATGAGGACGGCGGCGAGCACCGTCAGGACCGCCAGCGCCAGCCGCCGGGCGAGATAAGCGAACATGCGGGTTCCCTCGTCTGGGATGGTCGACCGGGCTGGACTGGGGTGGAGCGGGTGGCCGGTGGCCGCGGGGTACCGCGGCCACCGGCCGATCAGCGAGGAAGTCAGCTCGCGGACGTGAGGCTCTGGAGCACGAGGAAGTTGTTCGTACCGGCCCACTTGGGCTCGGCCACCTTGTCGGCGTTGTAGCCGGCGTAGGTGAAGTCCTCGTAGATCGGGATGTACCAGCCGTCGTTGGTGAGGGCGGCGTTGAGCTCCTTCAGTGCGCCCTCCTGAGCGGCACCGGTGGCCCCCAGCGCAGCACCGAGCGAGCCCTCGATGGCCGGGTCCTTGGCCTTCTGCAGGTTCGCGAAGCCACCGACGACGACGCCGGCCACGAAACCGGCCGGGTTGCTGCCTACGCCGAAGGGGCCGAAGCCGAGCGGCTGGGTGGCCGCCGCGGCGAAGATCTGGTCGGTGGAGGTCGCCGGCACGATGTTCAGCGTCACGCCGATCTGCTTCCACTGGTCCTGGACGGCCAGCAGGTCGGGGGTCGGCTGACCGGGGAACGTGAGGTCGATCGTCAGGTCGGAGGCGCCGGCGTCGGCGAGCAGCTTCTTGGCCTTCGCCGGGTCGTAGGCGTACGTCTCGTTCAGCGCGGCGTCGAAGCCCTTGGAGCCGGACGGGAACAGCTGGGCGGTCGCCTTGGACGCCGGGTGCAGGTCCTTGACGATCGACTCGCGGTCCAGGCCGTAGCTCAGGGCCAGGCGGACGTCGGGGTCCTTGAACGCGGGATTGCTCGAGCCGAGCTTGTCGAAGACCGGGAAGCCGACGATCACGCCGCCCACCTTGGTGGTGGTCTGCTTGGAGTCGACGAGGTCGACAGTGGTCTGGTCGAGCTGCACGGCCACGTCGGCCTGTCCGGAGACGACAGCGTTGGCCAGCGCCTGCGGATCGGTGATGACCTTGAAGGTGATGTGCTTGTAGGACCAGTCGTCCGCGCTCCACGCCTTGTCGTTCTTGTCCAGCGTGTAGGTGCTGCCCTTGGTGGTCTTGCCCTCGTTGAGCGTGTATGCACCGGACCCGTCCGGGGCCGTGGCCAGCGACTCGCGGTCGGCGACAGCGTCCTTGCCCACGATGACGCCGTTGGTGTCGGCCAGGGCGTTCTGCCCCTCGGCCTGCGGCGCCTTCCAGGTGATGACGACGGTCTTCGGGTCGGGTGCGGAGACGTCGGTGATCTCCTGGGATCCACCGGCGCCGAGGGTGCCGTTGATCAGCAGGTCGGTGTCGCTCCGGGCATCGAGGTTCGCCTTGACCAGCGTCGAGTCGAGCTCCGAGCCGTCGGCGAAGGTGACGCCGTCCTTCAGCGTCAGGGTGAGCTTCAGGTTGTCCGGACTGTTCGAGAAGTCGGTGACCAGGCTGGGCTGGACCTTCCCGTCCGCGTCGGTCACGAACAGCGCGTCGTAGAGGGCGCTGAAGAACTGGAACTGACCCTGCGAATAGAGCAGCGGGTCGTAACCGCTGGGCGACGCGTCCGAGTTCAGGGCCACGGTGAGGGTGTCGGTGGCGCTCGAGCTGCTGCCCCCGCCGCCGTTCCCGCCGCCGCATGCGGCGAGGGAGACGACGGCCACTGCCGCGGTCACCGCCACGCCGGGCCGAGAGATGAATCGATTCATGGTGCTGGCTCCTTCGCCGAAGAACGGAGGGGTCATGGGGGGGCCGTCCTGGCCGGGCCGATGCGGGAAAGCCCGGCTTGGCGGCAACGATGCGGGCGGCGTCGCTGAGACGTCAGGCACATTGCCGTTCAATGGAACACAACTGTGGTGCGCGCCTCATCGTGAACAGCTCGTGACCCGACGGTTTCCGGCCACCCCTCGGAGGGATCCCGGACAGCCGTCCCGGGTGCAGAATGCCGCTCAATGGCAATGACCACCGGTCCGGGGATCCCACCGTGAGCGACGCAGCGCCGGAGGCAGGTCGCGTCCGCGGCCGCCGGCCGCCACAGGGCGACCCGGTGGTCGACCGCGCCTTCGCCCTGCTCGCCGCGTTCGACGCCGGTCACCGCTCGTTGAGCCTCGGCGAGCTGAGCCGGCGCAGCGGCATCCCGACCAGCTCGACCCTCCGCCTGGCCGGACGGCTCATGGCCTGGGGGGCCCTCGAGCGCGGAACCGACGGGCGCTTCACGGTCGGGCTGCGCCTGTGGGAGGTCGCCTCGCTCGCCCCCCGCGGGCAGGGCCTCAAGCAGGTGGCCCTGCCGTTCATGGGCGACCTCGAGGAGGTCACCCGCCAGCACGTGCTGCTCGCCGTCCGGGAGGGCAACGAGGCGCTGATGGTCGAGCGGCTGTCCGGGCACGGTGCGATGGAGGTGCTCTACCGGGTAGGCGGGCGCCTCCCCCTGCACTCGACCGGCGTGGGTCTGGTCCTGCTGGCCTACGCGGAGTCGGACTTCCAGGAGGAGATGCTGGCCCAGCCGCTGGTCCACCTGCCCGAGAAGGTCGCTGTCTCCCCCGCCGCGCTGCGCCGCACTCTGTCCGAGATCCGCCGGGAAGGCCTGGCGACGATCCGACGTCGCTCACCGCAGCCCCTCGTGAGCGTCGCCGCACCGGTCTTCGGGGCAGACGACAAGATCGCCGCCGCACTGTCGGTCGTCGTCCCGGAGGAGAACGCCGAGCCCCGGCTGCTCGGCCCGGCCGTCCGGACGGCGGCCCGCTCCATCTCCCGTGGCCTCGGCGCCCGGCGCTCCATCGGCCATACCGGGACGACTTCCTCCTGATCCGTGTGCCGCTCAATGGCAGCGTGGTGTGACCCAGGGCATGGGCCGGGCGAGGCTCGCGGAGCGCCCGTGGCGGGTGCGAGAGCTCTCCCCGCCACGGGGTCGACCGTCGCAGCACACCCCCGAGGAGCCCGCGTGCCGATCCACCCTGTCGTCGCATCGAAGTTCTCCCTGCTGGAGGGCATCGAGTCCTTCGAGCAGGGGCTGGCCGATCCGACCACCCGGGCCCGGCTCGACGAGTTCATGTCGATTCCGGACGCACCCGCGCCCCCGTCGGTCGACGTCCGCGACGACGCCGCAGACGGACCCCACGGCCGGATCCCGGTCCGGATCTACACACCCGTGGACGGCGGCACCGACCTGCCCTGCCTGGTGTGGCTGCACGGCGGCGCGTTCCGGATGGGCGACCTGGACATGCCCGAGGCCGACTGGACGGCCCGTCAGATCTGCGAACGGGCCGGCGCCGTCGTGGTCAGCGTCGACTACCGGCTGTGCGTGGGCGGTGTCACCTACCCGGTGCCCCATGACGACGTCGTCGCCGCCGTCCGCTGGGCCCGCGACAACGCCGTCCCGCTGGGCGTCCACGCGGACCGGATCTCGCTCGGCGGTGCCAGCGCCGGCGGCAACCTGGCCACCGGTGCCGCGCTGCGCCTCCGCGACGACGACGGCTGGGTGCCGGCCGCCCTGCTGCTCGCGTACACGACGTTCCACGCCGTCGTCCCGCCCGCGTCGGCCGGGCTCGCGCCGCTGCTGCCCGAGATCCCCCGGCTGCTGCGCTTCCTGCCCGAGGACCGTCGCGGCATCACCGAGAACTACCTCGGCGGCCCGGCCAGCCGGGCCGACGGCTACGCCATGCCGGGCGGCGCGGTGCTCGAGGGCCTGTGCCCCGTGCTGCTGCTCAACTCCGAGTACGACGACCTACGAGCCTCGGCCGAGCTCTTCGCCGGACAGCTCGCCGTGGCCGGGGTGGACGTCCGCCAGGTCCTCGTCCGGGAGATGCTGCACGGCTTCCTGAACCTGCACGCAGGGATCGAGCCGATCGACCGGGCGCTCGACCTGATGGCCGACGTGGTCGCCGCGACCCTCGTGCGGGCCCGGGTGCCGGCCTGAGCTCCGCGGCCCTCTGACGGGAACGCCCTCGTACGCGTCGCGTCTCGTTCTCCTACTCTGGCGTTGATGAGCGCGCGTCCGGCCGACCTGGCCTCCGGTGTCGGTTTCCGGTCCGAGCGCGGGCCGGTGCTGATCGCGGTCATGCTGGCCACCGGCCTGGTGGCGATCGACTCGACGATCATCGCCACCGCGGTGCCGTCGATCGTGTCGGATGTCGGGGGCTTCACGGAGTTCCCCTGGCTGTTCTCGATCTACCTGCTGGCGCAGGCGGTCACCGTCCCGGTGTACGGCAAGCTCGCCGACCTGTTCGGCCGCAAGCCGGTCATGCTCGTCGGCATCGGCCTGTTCCTGGTCGGGTCGCTGCTGTGCGGCGCTGCCTGGAGCATGGGCGCGCTCATCGCGTTCCGCGCGGTGCAGGGGCTCGGTGCCGGGGCTGTCCAGCCCATGGCGATGACGATCGTCGGTGACCTGTACACGCTCGAGGAGCGAGCCAGGGTCCAGGGCTACATCGCCAGCGTCTGGGCGGTGTCCGCCGTCGTGGGACCGACCCTCGGCGGCGTCTTCTCCGAGTACGTGAGCTGGCGGTGGATCTTCTTCGTCAACCTGCCCCTGTGCGTGCTCGCGGGGGCCATGATCGCCCTCCGGTTCCACGAGCGGGTCGAACGCCGCCGGCCGCGCATCGACTACGCCGGCTGCCTCGTGCTCACCACGGCGCTCACGCTGGTGATCCTCGGCCTGCTCGAAGGCGGTCAGGCATGGTCATGGGGCTCGGTGCAGAGCATCGGCGTCCTCGCGTCCGGAGGGCTCCTGCTCGTCCTCTTCGTCCTCATCGAGCAGCGCGCCGCCGATCCCGTCGTCCCGCTGCGCCTGCTGCGGAACCGGCTCCTGGCCACCACCAACCTGGTGGCAGTCTGCGTGGGCGCCATCCTGCTGGGCCTGACCACCTACGTCCCGACGTATGTGCAGGACGTCCTGGGAACCGGACCACTCGTCGCCGGCTTCGCGCTGGCCGCGCTCACGATCGGCTGGCCGCTGTCGGCCTCCCAGTCCGGCCGCTTCTACCTCCGGATCGGTTTCCGGGACACCGCGCTGCTCGGCGCGGCCATCGTCGTCGTCGGCACCGGCCTGCTGCTCCTGCTCGGCCGGCACTCGAGCGTGGTCCAGGTCGGCGCGACGTCGTTCGTGATCGGCCTGGGCATGGGGTTCGCAGCGGTACCGACGGTCATCGCCGCCCAGAACGCCGTGCAGTGGCAGCAGCGCGGCGTCGTGACGGCGACGAACATGTTCTTCCGGTCGACCGGCAGCGCCGTCGGCGTCGCAGTGTTCGGGGCGATCGTCAACACCGTGCTGGACGGGACCTCGCTCGACGCCGGGCACGTTCCGGCGGGACCGCTGACCGATGCGGTCCACTCGGTGTTCGTCGCCACGGCCGCCGTGGGGGCGCTGATGCTGATCGCGGTCGCGCTCATGCCGCGCGACCGGCGTAGGGCTCCGGCCCCTGCCGCGCCGGAGGCGACCGCCGTTCCCGCGGTGGACTGAGCTCACTGCGGCACCGCCCGAGAAACCGGCGATCGGTTGCCGCTCAATGGCATCGGTGTGGGAGCGGGTGACGCCGGTCACCGATGCTCAGGCCCGTCACCGTCGACCGGACCGGGAGAAAACATGAGCTTCGAGTACCTGATCGACCCCGAGAACGGCCCGAGATGGAAGGGGCAGCTGCCCGGCAGGCCCGTTCCCTACGTGCTGCGCCGCGGCGAGGGCGAGCACGCCATGCTCTTCACCGACCTGATGACGGTGCTGCTGTCCGCCGACGAGACCGAGGGCCAGTTCGGGATCATCACCGCCGACTCCCCGGCCGGCGACATCATCCCCACCCACTCGCACAACGCCACCCACGAGACGTTCTACGTGCTGGAGGGCAAGGTGCGGCTGTTCTTCCAGGACGCCGACGGCGGAAAGCACTCCGAGCTGCTGAACCCGGGCGACTTCGGGTACGTGCCGGCCGGGTTCGCGCACGCCTACAAGATCGAGGAAGCCGCCCGCCTGATGGGCACGCTGTCCGGCGGCTTCGAGCGGTTCTTCCAGCACATGGGCACGCCGACCGACCACCCCACCACCGACCAGCCGCCGTTCATCCCGGACTTCCCGCGCATGCAGGCCGCTGCCCAGCAGCACCACATGCAGTTCATGCGCGACTTCGAGTGGCCCGACGCGGAGTGACGCCCGCTCTTCCGCCGCCGCCCGCTCACGTCGCCCCGTTGCCGCCCGCCCGGGCCGGCTCCGGCGGCACCCGGCTGCTGCTCGGCGTCCCGTATGCCGCCATCCCGGGGGTCCGTCCGCTGGAGCTGGACCTCGTTCTCCCGCCGGAGACGGGGAATCCGGTGCCGCTCGTCGTGTTCCTGCACGGCGGCGGGTGGCGCATGGGCAGCCGGCACTCGCTCGGGCCCTCGTACGCGGCCGGCGGCCCGTTCGAGCGGGTCGCCCAGGCCGGCATCGCCGTCGCCAGCATCGACTACCGGTTGTCCGGTGAGGCGACCTGGCCGGCGCAGCTGCACGACGCGAAGGCCGCCGTCCGCTGGCTGCGGGCGCGCGCCGAGGAGATCGGCATCGATCCCGAGCGGATCGCCGCCTGGGGCGAGTCGGCCGGGGGCCACCTCGCCGAACTGCTCGGGCTGACCATCGACGACGCGGAGTTGGAGGGGGACGTCGGCATCACCGGGATCTCCAGCGCCGTGTCCGCCGTCGTCGCCTGGTACGCGCCGAGCGACGTCGCGGCGGTCGCTCCGGACAAGGGCGCCGACCCGGCGGACCCGTCCACCCGCGAGGCGCAGCTGCTGGGCGCCCCCGCCCCGAGCGTGCCGGAGCTCGCCGCGCAGGCCAGCCCGGTCACGCACGTGCACCCCGGCGCCCCGCCGTTCCTGCTGCTGCACGGCCTCGACGACCGGTTCGTGCCCTGCGTCCAGAGCGACCGGCTGTATGCGCTCCTGGAGGCGGCCGGGGTGGACGTCGAGCTCGAGCGGTACGAGGGGGCCGACCACATGTGGCTCGGCTCCCCGGACGCCGCGTCGAAGGCCCTCGACCGCACGATCGACGGCCTGCGCCGCCGCCTGGGCGCCTGAATGACCGAGAGACGAGGACAGATGAGGATCGTCGGCATCCGCCGGGACGGCGGGGACGTGCTCGTCGCCTCGCTCTCGGAAGACGGCGCGCAGGTGACCGTGATCGCCTGCCTCGAGGAGTTCTGGTCCGACGCGGCGGCCTTCCTCTCGCGCGAACCGGCGGGTGAGACGGTGCCGGCGGCCGGTCTGCGGTTCGTGCCGCCGGTCCTTCCCGGAGCCCGGGTGATCTGCATCGGGCTGAACTACCTCGAGCACGTCGCCGAGGGCAGCTTCCGCGACCAGGAGATCCCGCCGTACCCGACGCTGTTCGCCCGCTGGACGCAGTCGCTCACGGTCGACGGCGCCGAGGTTCCCGTGCCGTCGAACGAGGACGGGCTCGACTGGGAGGGCGAGGTCATGGCGTTCGTGGGCTCGACGCTCGTGGACGCGACCCCCGAGGAGGCGCTGGCCGCCGTCGTCGGCTACTCGTGCTTCAACGATCTCACCTCACGCCGGGCGCAGAAACTCACGTCGCAGTGGATCCTCGGCAAGAACGGCGACAACTCCGGCCCGCTCGGGCCTCTCGTCCCCGCCGCCGAGGTCGGTGACCTGCGCGACGGCCTCCACGTGCAGACCCGGGTCAACGGCGAGACCGTGCAGGACGGGCGCACCGACGAGATGGTCTATCCCGTCGGTGACACGCTCTCGCTGATCTCGCACACCTTCACGCTCCGGCCGGGCGACCTGCTGGCCACCGGCACGCCGTCCGGCGTCGGTTACGCCCGCACGCCGCCGTGGCTGCTGCAGCCCGGGGACGTCGTCGAGGTCGAGGTCGAGCGGATCGGTGTGCTGACCAACCGGATCGTCGACAACTCCGCGCGAAAGGCCTGACCGTGTCCGGCGAGTACCGGCAGTACCTGTTTCCGCACGACCACCCGAGGGTGGCCGAGGTGCGCGGCATGGACCCGTACACGTATGGCGAGTTCTCGCGGAAGCCCGGCACCTTCACCGGCGGCCTCGTCGAGGGCTGGACGCCGCTCTACCGGAACGAGTTCCGCGGGGTCACCGAGGACGGCACCCTCCGCGACGGGCTCTACCCCTTCGAGCCCGCCCGTCCCGGGGAGGAAGCACCGGTCGAGTCAATGGTCGCCGCCGCACGCGAGCTGCTCGCCGTCCTGGACGACGACGGCCGGAAGCGGATCTCCTTCGACGTGGACGCCGTCGAGTGGCAGACCTGGGCGAATCCGGAGTTTCTGCAGTTCGACACCGGCCTGCGGCTGGACCTGCAGCCGGTCGAGGTGCGGGAGAAGGCGCTCGGCCTGATGCGAGCCTCGCTCTCCCCCGAGGGCTACCACCTGGCGCACGCGATGATGCTGATCAACGGCTTCCTCGGCGAGGTGGTCGACCTGGAGACGGTGCTCAACGAATTCAGCTACAACATCGCCCTCTACGGCGAGCCCGACCTGCACGCGCCCTGGGGCTGGCAGCTGTTCGGCCACCACTGCGCGGTCAACTGCCTGGTGGTCGAGGGCCGCATGGTCGTGTCGCCGGTCTTCCTCGGCGCCGAGCCCGACGAGATCGACGCCGGCCCGCACGCCGGGCTCGCCGACGTCTTCGCCGACCGCATCGACCTCGGGCTCGCGCTGATGGCCGCCCTGACCGCCGAGCAGCGCCGCGCCGCCGTCGTCTTCGAGTACATGGTGGATCCGGCGATGCCGCCCGGTCGCGTGCACCCGGGCGACGAGCGGCACCTGGCCGGGGCCTTCCAGGACAACCGGGTGATCCCCTTCGAGGGCGTCCGCGTGGCCGATCTGCCGGCCGAGGCCCAGCAGGCGGCTCTGTCCATCGCCGAGGCCTTCGTCCGGCTGCTGCCCGAGGGTCCACGGGCCGCCCGGTTGCGCGAGGTCGAGGAGCACCTCGAGGAGACCTGGTTCTCCTGGATCGGCGGGCACGCGCCCGGCGACGTCTTCTACTACCGCCTCCAGTCGCCGGTGCTGATCGCCGAGCTGGACCACCACTGCGGCGTCTTCCTCGACTACGACACCCCGCAGCCGTTCCACATCCACACGGTCCTGCGCGCGCCGCACGGCAACGACTACGGCCGAGCCTGGGTGCGCCAGTGGCAGGAACGGAACGCAACCGCCTGACCGAATCCCCGCATCGTCAGAACGGTGGGGGGTCGTCGAGCGGGCCGGCCAGCTCCGGCAGGGGCACCGGCCAGTCCTCCGGCAGGGCGTGCAGTCCGGGTGGCCGGGTCGACCGCGTGACACCGGTCGGGGTGGTCACCGACAGAGTGCCGTCGCGGTGCAGCACGAATCGCCAGCCGGGGGCATGGGTCTTCAGCCGGTGATGCCGTCGGCACAGGCAGCACAGGTTGGCGCAGTCGGTCGGACCGCCGCGCGCATGCGGGATCACGTGGTCGAGGTCGGCCCACCCGGCGGCGTTGTCACAGCCGGGATGCCGGCACGTCCGGTCGCGGGTCCGGAGCCAGCGCTTCTGCCCCGCGGAGGGCGGATATCCGTCGACCGCCGGTGGCCGACCCAGCACCGGGCAGCCGCACTCGTCGTCCGGATGCGTCCGGCAACCCCGGCGGGCGACTCTCCGCAGCTCCTGCAGCTTCGGAGCCGCGAGCAGCTCTCCGGAGTCCGGCGCGGTGACCGCCACCGTCACGCTGCCCCCGGCCGGCGACCGCAGCCCGCCTGGGCACAGCGCGTCGAGGGACTCCAGCAGCTTCCGCGCGTGCGCCGCGGTGATGGGCTCACCGCCGACCTCGGCCACAGCACCCGGCCGCTGCTGGAGGGCGGGCAGCGGCGCGAGCACCGTGAGGTGAGCGGTGACCGGTGGCCGGGACGTGTCCCAGGGCCGCAGCGCCAGATCGGCGAACATCGCACTGCGCAGCTGGCCGAGAGGCGCGTGGTCGCCCGCTGCCCGGGCCATGCGCGCGTAACGGTCGACCGCATCGAAGGTGGCGGCCGCCAGCGGCGCGGGCATGGTGGCCACCACCTCGGACATGCCGTCGCCGATCCCCCGCACACTCACGTCCGCGGCCCGCTGGGCGCGCTTCCGCCTCAGTTCGGCCGCCGCCGCGTCACGGGCGAGGAGCTCGGCTCGCGTGGCCGCACGCAGCCGCCTGACCGACATCGTGGTCGCCACCGGAAGCATGGCCGCCTCGACGGCGGACACGACGACCGGATCGGTCTCACGGGCCGGCCAGCCGAGCTCGGCGGCCAACGCTCTCGCCCGGGGGTAGTCGAGGCGCCCCTCCGCGAGCGCCCGCCAGGTCCTGGGAAGAGAGGAGACCAGCGTCTGCGAGGTCGCGGTGAGCAGCGTCGCGCGGGTGCGCGAGCAGTTGAGGACCATGGCCAGTTCGTCGGGGAAGAACTCGCTGACGTCGTCCGGCAGGCGTTCGTCGCGCTCCGCCGCCGCACCCGGCGTGCCAGGGCGGCGATCGGTCGACGCCGAACTACGGGCCGCCAACTCGGCGATGCGCTCGGCCTTGTACGCGGCGACCATCGCCTCGACCTGCTCGGCCCGCTGGATCTCGCGAACCAGCTCCTCGGCGGTGAGGAACTCGGCGGGAAGCATCTCGTCGAGTCGCACCGGCCGGCCGACGGCATCGGCCGGGATGAACTCGGGCAGCTCCGGATGCAGGCGCGTGACCGACACCGCCACGCCGTAGCTCGCACCCGGGAACATGCCTCGAAGCTACGGAAGGGGTACGACAAATCCGGGCCTGAGCAGCGCAGACGCCAAGACGGGCAGCACCGGACGGCCCGCGCCGATGGCCGCGACGGCCCGGTCTCGATCGGACCGGTTCACGCTGCCGCTCAATGGCAACGCCCTACGTCGGAGTGACCGCCGCCACGGATGCTGGTCCCGAGCCGGACGGGTTCCGCAGACCGCGGAGGTCCGTCCGCACGCACTCGCTCCGCCCGTCGTCCCCGTGGACGAGCCCCATGACAGGAGATCCGATGACGACCGTGCCTGCCACCGTCCCGGTGCTCGTCGTCGGTGGCGGCCCCAGTGGCCTCTCCGCCGCGATCGAGCTCGGCCGGCGCGGGATCGAGGTGCTCGTCGTCGAGCCGCGGACGGTGCTCGACCCGCTGCGCCCCCGCGCCAAGACGACCAGCGTCCGCACGATGGAGCACCTGCGCCGCTGGGGCATCGCCGACCGGCTGCGCGCAGCCGCTCCCCTGCCGGTCGAGCACGCCCAGGACGTCGTCTTCGTGACCGGCCTGTTCGGCTCCGAGATCACCCGCTTCGAGAACGCCTTCGGCCTCTGGACGGCTCGTGAGGAGATCGCCGCCGAGGCCGGGCAGCAGGCACCGCAGCCGCTGGTCGAGGAGGTGCTCCGCGAGGCCGCGGCTGAACTCCCGACCGTCACGCTGCTGACCGGCTGGCGCGCGGTGTCGGTGCTCGACGGACCGGACGCGGCCAAGGCGGTACTGGAGGCGCCCGACGGCACGCCGCACCGCATCAGCGCCGACTGGCTGCTCGGCTGCGACGGCAGCGGCGGCGTCAGCCGCACCGCGATCGGCGCGCGCTACGAGGGCTCCTCGGGTGCACTGCCCAACCTGAGCATCACCTTCCGCAGCCGGGCGCTCGAGGAGCGCGAGCTGTGCGCCCTGGGCGTCCACTACTGGGTCATCGGCGCGGAGCACGGCGGCCTCATGGGCCGCCTCGATCTCGACGGCACCTGGTGGGCCATCGTCCAGGGCGTCGACACGCGCTCTGACGACGTCGACCCCGCAGCACTGGTGCGCGCGCTGGCGGGAGCCGACATCGACGTCGAGGTGCTCGCCACCGATCCCTGGTCGGCGCGGATGCTGCTCGTCGACCGGTACCGCGGCAGCCACGTGTTCCTCGTCGGCGACGCCGCCCACCTCAACCCGCCGTGGGGCGGGCACGGCTTCAACACCTGCGTCGGCGACGCGGTCAACCTCGGCTGGAAGCTCGCCGCCGTCCTGCACGGGTGGGCACCCGAGTCGCTGCTCGACAGCTACGAGGCGGAGCGCCGGCCGGTCGCGATGCGCACGATCGGCGCCGCCGGCGACCAGGAGTCCTTCCTCGCGCCGTCCTTCGCCGAGACCGACCTCGACGACGGCGGCACGGCGGGCCGGCTGCTCCGGGCCGACGTCGCCCGGCGGCTCTCGGTCAAGGAGAGCGAGTTCCACAGCCTCGGCCTGGTGCTCGGTTACGACTACCCCGACTCCCCCGTCGTCGTCCCCGACGGCCGAGCCGTTCCGGCGCCGGCGCTGCGCACCTACGCGCCGTCTGCGCACCCGGGTGCGCGCCTCCCGCACGCCTGGCTGGCCGACGGCACGTCGATCTACGACCGCCTCGGCGACGGTTTCACCCTCCTCCGCCTCGCTCGGGACGTGGACACAACCGGCCTGACCGACGCGGCGGCACGCGCCGACCTGCCCCTGCAGGTCCTCGACCTCCCCACGGAACTGCGCCCCCGCTACGACGCCGACCTCGTCCTGGTCCGGCCCGACCAGCACGTCGCCTGGCGCGGCACCACCGTTCCCGATCCGGACGCCCTGCTCCGCTCCGTCGTCGGCGCGGCCGGCGCCCCGAACATCGCCGTCGGCGACCACCCCACCTTCCAGGAGATCTCCCGATGACCAGCGCGAACTTCCCCGACGGTTTCCTCTGGGGAGCCGCCACCGCCGCCCACCAGGTCGAGGGCGGCAACGTCAACAACGACCACTGGGAGATGGAGCACGCCCCGCACTCGCCGTTCGCCGCGCCCAGCGG
>JAOPWH010000074.1 GCA_025965795.1 Blastococcus sp. | reverse complement strand
GGGAGGCCGCGGCCGGCGGCGGCGGCTCCGTTCGGCGCCCGGGCGCCGAACGCGGCGGGGCAGACCGCCTTCCGGCTCGGGATGCACCTGCACGCCTCGGCGTCCGAGGGCGCCGGCAGCATGCGCGCACAACTGGAGCAGGCAGCGCTCAACGGCTTCGACGTCGCGTGGTTCACCGAGCACGACTGGCGCCGGAGGCGGCTGCTGTTCCGCCCGGAGTACCACTTCCTCGCGAACGACGTCGCGTACGGCGGCCGGTGGACGCTCGGGAAGCTGGCGAACATCGGCTCGCTCACCACGACGAGCACGGGTCAGCTGGTGACGACGTCGACCAGCCCGAACGATCCCTCGCCGGCGAAGGGCTCACTCCGGCTGCGGGCGACCAGCAAGGGCACCGCGGCGGGCACGGTGCGGTACCGGGTCAACGCCGACGGCGGCTCCCGGGCGAACTTCCGCGGCCGGATCGCCGGCCGCATCGTGTCGGTCGACCTCCTCCCCACGGCCGCCGGTCCGGACGCCTGGGGCGAGATGCTCTTCAAGCTCTCCCGCCAGGTCCGCTCCGTCACCAGGCCGGCCGGCCAGATCTCGATGCTGTACCGGCTGCGCACCGACATCACGGTCCGTACGTTCACTCGCACGGGCACGACGGGCATCGTCGACGTGCCCGTGACGAGCGGCTCGTGGCAGACCGTCGCCGTGGACCTCGCGAACGACGTGGCGCAGGTGTGGGGCAACGACTTCGACGCGCGGGACAACTCGCTCATCGAGATCGAGTTCCACGCCACGAGCCGCCTTCGCTCGCCCGCGGACCTCTTCTTCAGCTACCTCCGGTTCGACGAGCAGGCCGGCTACGACGCCGTGGGGGTCGAGCACGCGCTCGTCGACAGGTACGCGGCCACGGTGCCCAGCGTGCTGGGGCTGATCGGGACCGAGCTCTCGCTGGGCCCGCACCTCAACCAGTACGGCGGCGAGCAGGCACCGTACGACTACGGCCACGGGTCCTACTTCGATCTCAAGACCGACTTCGGTGACCTGCTCCCCGACCTGGCTGCCTTCGTGCACACACACGGTGGGCTGGCCTCCATCAACCATCCGTTCCAGCCCGGTGACTCCTCGGGGGCGGTCACCCAGCAGTCCGTGGCCCGCAACCTGATCGGCAACCGCGCGGGTGGCGCGGACATCCTCGAGGTGGGCTACGCCGTCCGGGGCGGCAGCCTGGCTCAGCACCTGGGCGTCTGGGACGCCCTGTCGCGCAATGCGGTGTTCCTCACCGGCAACGGGGTGTCCGACGACCACAGCGGCATCAACTGGGCCGGCCAGAAGAACCGCTTCTACACCGGCGCATGGTCCGGCTCGCGCGACGAGCCGGGACTCCTCGGCGCCCTGGCAGCCGGCCGGAACTTCGTGGGATTCCTGGGCGGATTCGGCGGCACGATCGACATGTCCGTCGACGCCGCCGTCCCGATGGGGGCGGTCTCGGTGAGCTCGTTGCCGGGCCGATCGCTGCAGATCGACGTGACCGGTCTCCCGACGGGGGGCGCCGTGCAGGTCCTGCGCGGGCACGTCGACAAAGCGGGCGCCACCACCCCCGATCCGAACACCACCGTCGTCGCGACGCTGGGGGCGAGCGACCTCGCCACCAGCAACGTCCTGCCGATCGACACGACCGTCGACTGCTTCCACCGCCTCCAGGTGATCAACTCCGCCGGCGACGTCGTCGCGTTCGGGCAGCCGATCTGGGTGCTCAAGAACGAGCCGTCGACCGGTATCCCGGCCGCGCGTCGGACCCTGGGCTGAGCCGGCGCCTCCTCGGCTAGGGGCACCGGCGCGCCGGCCGGCCTCGGCGAGGGGCACCGGCCGTGCCGGAGCAGCTCGGACAGGGTGACTTTCCCGGCCGCGCTCCCGACGGCGGCCCGATCCGACGGGGCCGTACTCCTCGTCCGAGACGTGCTTCCCCACGAGGGGAGGGATGGTGCGCTCGCTCTCAGGTCGACGAGGACAGTCCCGCCCGAGCCGGCAGGCCCGTCGTGCTCAGCGCGCGGGCGATGACCTCGCGCAGCTCGCCGCGGGACGGGCCGTCGGTGAACGCCGGCCGCCAGCCGGACGCGTAGACGCCTCGGGCGAGTGGTTCCACGGGGTCCAGGCAGGACGGCAGTTCGATCATGGACACGTAGCCGCCGGTCGCCCGCTCGATCCCGGGCTCCACCGCGGCCGCGGCGAGGATGAGGTCCGACGGCAGGTGCCGTGTGAGGTCGACGTCCCCGCCTTCCCACCGGCGGACGGCGTCGCCGTCCATCCGCACGTGGTCGGCGACCCACGGACGCATGTTCTGCCCGCACCACTCGTCGAACGGCTCCCCCACGTGCGCCGGGTCGGGCTCGGTGTCGAGCAGGGCCAGCAGCCGGAGGATCTGCAGGAACGTGGTGGCCACGCCCCGGCCGAAGATCGGGGTGGTCGTGGCCACCGCGTCACCGACGCTGACCAGCCCCGGGGTGTACGGCCGGCCGTCGCGGTCGGACTGTCCGCGGTAGGTGTTGTGCAGCGGCCCACCCGGGAGGACGTCGGTGACCGTCGAGGCGCGGTCCGGATCCGTCCACGCGGCGAGGCCGGGGACGGCGCGGCAGACGGCGTCGAACGCGGCCTCGTGCCGGAGGTCCTTCAGGGCCGCATCGGCGGTCGGCCGGACCAGGACCACCGAGAAGTGGCCGCGCTCGTGCAGGAACACCAGCACCTGGTAGCCGTCGAGGTCGGCCTGCCAGGCGAGCGGGTTGGACAGCGGCCCGGGCTCGGCCCCGTCGCGCAGCCGGTACTGGCGGTCGACGTAGGCCATGCCGCACGGGCCGCCCACCGTCGCGGGCGCGCGCAGCCGGTCGACGCTCCGGCCCGCGCGCCCGGAGGCGTCCACCACGAGGTCGGCCTCCACCGGCGTGCCGTCGACCACGATGCCCCGCACCCGCCCGTCCGACGACAGGACGCCGTCCACGTGGCCCTGCGCGATGGTCAGGCCCGGCACCGTCTCCGCCGTCGTCCGCAGGGCGCGTTCGAACGTGTCGCGGCGCGACCGGTGCCCGGCCGGGACCACGCCGAGGCCCGGCACGTCGAAGGTGATGGGTTCGGCCCCGAGCTCCAGCCACGCGTCGAGGGCGGCGGGCCACTCCTGCCGGAGCGCCCGGGCCACCTGCGGCCGGAAGCCGTGCGCGTGGTGGAACTGCATCACCCCTCGGCGCGCCCAGCGCCCGGCCGGCGGAGGAGGATCACGGTCCACCGCGACGACGTCGTGCCCGCGGCCGGCCAGCGCACTGCCCGTGAAGAGGCCGGCCGGGCCGGCTCCGATGATCGCGACTCGCATGAGAACGCCTCGTCCCGCGCCTGGCGGCGCTCCGACTGCGGTCAGCCTGGTCTCGCGCGGGGCTCGGGGTCAACGGAGTTGGCCGTGGCCGAGGTCGTCACTCGACCGGCTCGGATCGCGACAGCCGCACCTCCTCGATGTCCAGGCGGGCCTGGTACCGGCGCAGCACGATGTCGTCGATGCGCTGCTGATCGCGCAGCGCGACCACGGTTGCGCGCTTGCGGCCGAGCAACGCGAGCCGGAGCGCGGCGTACTGCTCCTCGTGCCGGGTCGCCGGCTCGTCGTCGTCGTCGAGGTCCCGGTGCACCAGATGCAGGTGCTCCTCGTACTCGCGGCGGGTCCGGTCGACGACGTCCGGATCGGTCCCGAGCTCCGCCGCCACCTCGGGCAGTGCGGCCAGGGCGGCACCGGTGGCTTCGGTCTGGGCGAGCCGCTGCTCCTCCTCGACGGAGGTGTCGAGCGGCAGCCGCGCCCACCGGACGACGGCCGGGAGGACCAGCGCCTGGAGAAGGGTGACCGCGATGACGCCTGCGGTCACGAAGACGATCAGATCCCGCCCCGGGAACGGCTCCCCGGATGCCAGCGTCGCGGGCACCGCGAGGGCCGCGGCGAGCGACACCGCCCCCCGGAAGCCGGCCACCCCGTTGACGATGCGGCCCCGCGGGCCGACCCGGCGCAGCCGCTGCTGCGGTCGCCGGTCCAGCGCCCGGATGACGTACGGCATCGTGAAGAGCCAGGCGAAGCGCACGCCGATCACCACCGCCGACACGACGGCCACGGCGAACAACCCGCGGGTGAGATCGGTGCTGGTCAGTCCCCGGATCGCCGACTGCACCTCCAGCCCGACGAGCACGAACAGCGCGCCGTTGAGCAGATAGGTCGCGAGCGTCCAGAAGGCCGTGGTCAGCTGGCGGCTGTCGGCCCGTCCCACTCGAGGACCGGTCTGGCTCATGATCAGTCCGCACACGACGACGGCGAGGACGCCGGAGGCCCCGACCACCTCCGCCAGCAGGAAGGCGCTGAAGGGCGTCAGCAGGATGAGCACGTTCTCCTGCAGGGGGTCGTCCAGACGACGGCGCGTCTGGGTCACGAGCCACGCGACGAGGACACCGGCCAGCGCGCCGCCGCCGTAGGACAGCAGGAACAGCCCCGACACGTGCAGCGCCCCGAAGCTCTCCTCCCCGACCGTGATGCCGACGGCCAGGCCGTAGACGACCAGCGCCGTGCCGTCGTTGACCAGGCTCTCGGCACGCAGGGTGGTGACCGTGCGGCGGGGCAGCGACCTGGCCAGGACTCCCACGGCCGTGGCGTCGGTCGGCGCCAGCGCGGCGCCCAGCACCCAGGCCGGGCCCCACGGCAGCCCGAGCGCGTGCGCCACGGCCGCGACCGCCGCGGCAGTGGCGATCACGAGCAGCGTGCTCGCCAGGACGATCACCCGCAGGTTGTTCCGGATCTCCCGCAGCGACGTGGTGATGCTCTCCCAGTAGAGGAGCGCCGGCAGGAAGAGCAGGAGCATCGCCTCGGGCGGCAGGTGCACCTCGCGCAGCGCGGGCAGGAACCCGAGGGCGATGCCGCAGAGGAGCAGGAGGATCGGCGGCGCGACCCGCACGCGGCGGGCGACGATCCCGGCGCACAGCAGCGCCGCCCCGAGGACGACGACCAGTTCCAAGCCGTGCATCAGCTCACCTCCGGATCGCGGTCGCCTCGGTCACGTGCGGAGAGGCGAGCGACATCAGCCTGGACGGCCTCGGGTTCGCCGTCGAGAGGAGGCTGGGTGTCCGGATCACCGGCGGCGTCCAGTCCCCCGGCCGGATCGGGCCGCAGGACGGCAACAGACCGTCCCAGTCCGACGGGGCCTCGTCCGGCTGCACCGCACCGGGACCAAGCGCCTGCACGACCCGGTGGTCGGAGACCTCGAGCTGACCTACGAGGCGCTGGAGCTGCCGGCCGACCCGGGGCTGACGATCCACGTGTACGGCGCCGAGCCCGCGTCACCGTCGGCCGAGGCGCTGGGCCTGCTCGCCAGCTGGGCCGTGACTCCCGCACCGCTCGACCGGCCGAGCGAGCGCCACCAGGCCTGAGGGCCTACGTCGTGGTGCTCCGGACGATCGTCCGGGTGGCTGCCCGGCCCTCGGGTGCCGGCACGAGCGGATAGACGTGGACGGCGCCGTCGCAGACCGTCACCCGCGGCTTCACGCCCTCGGCGCGGCAGCGGTCCTGCAGCAGGAGGACGTCGGGCAGGCAGATCTCCCGGGTGCCGACGTAGACGTCCATCGGGGCCAGATCCGCGAAGGACCCGTTCAGGGGGCTGAGCCGGGGATCGGTGGGATCGTCGCCGCCGGCCCACGCGTCGGCCGCCTCGGCGAGACCGGCGCTGCTGAGCCAGGGGTCGTCCTCCTCGGCCGCGGGCAGGTCGGGGTTGCTGAGCGTCAGGTCGAGCCAGGGAGAAAGCAGGATCAGCCGCCGCGGCTGCGGCAGTCCGGCCCGGGGCAGGGTCTGGGCGAACCCGAGGGCGAGGCCGCCGCCGGCCGAGTCACCGGCGACGACGATCGCGGAGGCGTCGACGTCCTCGAGCAACTGCCGGTAGACGGCGGTGACGAACGGATAGGCGTCCCGGTAGGTGTGCTGCGGCGCGAGACCGTAGATCGGCACCTCCACGCGCACGCCGGCGTCCACCATCTTCGAGATCAGCGCCCAGTGCTGCGGGGCGATCTCGCTGATGTACGCGCCGCCGTGCAGGTAGACCGCCGCCCGCTCGGCGGGTTCACCCTTCGGAGCGACCGTGTGACAGTCGAAGCCGGCGACCTGGCGGGTGCTCACGTCGTGGCGCCTGCGCAGGCGCGAGGGCGGCTCAGAGCTCCCCTTCGCCGCCGCCACGCGCTTGCGGCCCCGCTCCGGCGTGGCCATCCGGGGCTTGTAGGCCAGCCGCAGGAACGCCGCGACCACTCTCATCTGCAGGCTTGCCATGGTCCGCGTCTGCACCTCTCCCCGCCGGTCTTGGATCCGCGACCCTATGCGTCGCCCCGAACCGGGGCGCGTGAGAGGCGATGGCCGCTGTCGCTCGGTTCGCAGGAGGATCGCCCGACTACCGGGTCGAGCGGGGGTCGGGACCTGCCTCCACCTGGCCGACCGGATGATCACCGAGAAGGTCGAGTTCAGGACAGCCGAGCGACCCGTCGTCCACACCCGGACGCACGGGAGCCCCGGTCGGTGACCCGACCGGGGCTCTCATGACAACAGGGGTGGTGGGGTTTTCCCTGAAATGCGTCCACGCAGGTCAGCGAGTCGTAGTTGATCTTCCCCAGGCGGCCATCACATCAAGGTCGCGATTTGTTCACACGAGGTCTTCGTCAACTCGGCAGTCGTTCCTGGCCAGGGTGCTTCGCCCCGAAGCGCCGGCGGCGAGGGCCCCTGGCGGCCAGTGGGCCGCCCTTCAGCAGTTGAGCGATGACGGCCTCTGCGTCGTGGCGGCCCTTCAGGCTCTTGACCTCCCCAACGATGGCGCCCTCGGCGGTGTGGAT
>JAOPWH010000019.1 GCA_025965795.1 Blastococcus sp. | reverse complement strand
CGGGAGCGCGAGGTGCCGGCCGGCGTGGCGCGGAGCCTCACCAACGCCGACTTCGGCCGCGAGCGCCTCATCGGCGAGGTAACAGTGAGGGCGCACCTGCTGCGGGGCTTCGCCTGGCTCGGGGTCGACGACCGCACCCGGGCCGTGCTGGTGGCGGTCGAGCGTGGCCTCCTACCGTCTCTGGGGCGGTGAGGCCCGCGAGCATTGCTCATGAGCCGGAGATTGCAGTGGCTGTAACGGCCGTCTCGGGAGCCGCCCTTCAGACGAGGCAGCCCTCGGCGGTCCTCGGGCTGTCAAGGCCTTTCGTGAAGATGTGGATACCCCGCTGAGCTGGGGATTCGCCCGGTCTCGGCTGGTTCTCCCCGGTATTGTTCGCTCACACGTTCGAGCGGCTGGGGAGGTGTCATGCGGGAGCTGCTGCAGTCTCTGCTGGACGCCTTGAATCACGGGCCGCTCGACAGCATGGTGACCGCCGGTCAGGTGCTCGACCGGACGGCGCTGCTCGTGACGGTGCGGAACGGCCTGGACGCCGAACTGACCCGGACCGTGCGCAAGGCAGAGAACATGCAGGCACCGGAGCGCGATGGCCTGAAGTCGATGCGCTCGTGGCTGCAAGGGCATGCGCGGCTGTCGGCGCGGGAGGCCCACCGGCTCGTAGTGAACGGGCGAGCACTGGAACAGCTGCCCGCGGTGGCGGCTGCCTTCTCGGCGGGTGCGGTGACCGCCGACCAGCTCGCCGTGGTTGCTCCGGTGGCCGCGGTGGACGTGCAGGCAGAGGCGGTCGGCCAGGGCGTCGACCTCGCCGTCATCGACGTCACGCTGGCGGGGGTCGCGACCACCCACGTGCATGCCGAGCTGGGCAAGGTGGTGCAGCACTTCCTGTCCCGCCTGCGCCCGGACGGCACTGAACCCGACCCCACGGAGGGCCGGCTGCTGTCCATAGCCAGGCATCCCGACGGCAGCCGGTCCTTCCGAGGTGAGCTCGACGCGGTCGGCGGGGAGAAGCTCGAGGCATGGCTGGAAGCGCTGCTGCAGGCCAACCGGCCGGCCGGCGATACCCGCACCCGCGCCCAGCAGCTGGCCGACGCACTGGTGCAGGGGGTCGACAACGCGCTGGCGGCGGGGCAGGCGCCGATCCTCCGCACCGTCAAACCCCACGTCATCGTGCGGGTGGACCTCGATGACCTGATCGACCCGGCAGGCGGCCCTGGCTCCGCGCAGACCTGGTTCGGCGCGCAGATATCGGCGGCGCGGGCCCGGTGGCTGGCCTGCGACGGCAATGTGAGCCGGGTCGTCTTCGGCCCCGACGGGCACACTCTCGACCTCGGCCGCACCCACCGGGTCGTGCCCCACCACCTGCGCAAGGCAGTCGAGCTACGTGACGAGCGGTGCGTATTCGCCGGCTGCGCCGCACCTTCGTACTGGTGCGACGTCCACCACCTCGTCCATTGGATCGACGGTGGGGAGACCGACCTCGAGAACTCGGCGCTGTTGTGCGAACGCCATCACACCAAGGTCCACCATGGGTTCCGGGTGGAGCGACAATCCGACGGCCGCTGGCACACTTACCGCCCGGACGACACCCAGATCGTGCTCCGGGAACCACTCGCCCTGGCGGGCTGAGTCGCATGTCCTCCTCAGACGATGCGGCGCTCGGCTGTGAGCTCGCCCGGGTTGTCTCCGGTGTTCAGCCTGGCAGCACGAGGAGCACCTCGTCGGTCCTGGTGTCGCTGTGCCGGGTGAACTCGCCCTGCGCGCGCACGACCCGGAGGTCGAAGTCGTTGAGGACGGCGACCGTGCGGGGCCGCCACGGCTGGGCGATCCGGGCGAGGACGGCGGCGAGGTCCACGGGGGCGGGCCCGCGCCCGTCGTCGTCCGTCGGCGGCATCCACGGCCCGTACGCTGAACTCCCGTGAGCCTCACCATCGGGATCGTCGGCCTGCCCAACGTCGGCAAGTCGACCCTCTTCAACGCCCTGACCAAGAACGACGTCCTGGCCGCGAACTATCCGTTCGCGACGATCGAGCCCAACGTCGGCGTGGTGGGCGTGCCCGACCCCCGGCTGGCGAAGCTGGCCGAGGTGTTCGGCTCGCAGAAGATCATCCCGGCCACCGTGTCGTTCGTGGACATCGCCGGCATCGTGCGCGGCGCCAGCGAGGGCGCCGGGCTGGGCAACAAGTTCCTGGCCAACATCCGCGAGAGCGACGCCATCTGCCAGGTGATCCGGGTGTTCACCGACCCCGACGTCGTGCACGTCGACGGCAAGGTCAGCCCGGCCGACGACATCGAGACGATCAACACCGAGCTCCTGCTCGCCGATCTGCAGACGCTGGAGAAGGCGATCCCGCGGCTGGAGAAGGAGATGCGCAAGGACAAGGAGCGCGCCTCCCTGCACGCGGCCGCCGTGGAGGCGCAGCAGGAGCTCGACTCCGGGCGCACCCTCTTCTCCGCCGGCATCGACCCCGCACCGCTGCGCGAGCTGGGCCTCATGACGACCAAGCCGTTCCTCTACGTCTTCAACGTCGACGAGGAGGAGCTGGGCAACGACGAGCTCATCGCCGAGCTGCGCGGCCTGGTCGCCCCCGCCGAGGCGATCCTGATGGACGCGAAGATCGAGTCCGAGCTGGCCGAGCTGCCCGATGACGAGGCGGCCGAGCTGCTGGCCGGCATCGGTCAGGACGAGCCGGGCCTCGACCAGCTGGCGCGCGTCGGGTTCGCCACCCTCGGGCTGCAGACCTACCTGACCGCAGGGCCCAAGGAGGCCCGCGCCTGGACCATCTCGGTGGGCGCCACCGCTCCGCAGGCGGCCGGCGTCATCCACACCGACTTCCAGCGTGGCTTCATCAAGGCCGAGATCGTGTCCTACGACCACCTGATCGAGGCCGGCTCGATGGCCGAGGCCAAGTCCAGGGGCTGGGTCCGCATGGAGGGCAAGGACTACGTCATGCAGGACGGCGACGTCGTGGAGTTCCGCTTCAACGTCTGACCCCGCCTGAACCCACAGGTCAGACCCTTGTCAGCGTCGTCCGGTCCGCAGAGAGTCCGCAGAATCGTCGAGTGCTGCGGTCATCGGACCGTCCGTGGCGGCTCGGGTGCGGTCCTCCGCGTCGGGCCACAGGTGGCCGTAGGTGTTCAGCGTCGTGGTCGCAGAGGCGTGCCCGAGGGCCCGCTGCACGGTGACGACATCGCACCCGGAGGCGATGAGCCC
>JAOPWH010000009.1 GCA_025965795.1 Blastococcus sp. | reverse complement strand
CCGAGTTCCGCGGCCAGCGCCGTGCGCAGGGCGACGCCCGACCCACTGCTGGCGGCCAGCGTTCCGGCCGCGCCGCCGTACTGGACCGGAAGGCCGGCGACGACCTCGGCCAGCCGGAGGCGGGCGCCGTCGAGGCCGGCCAGCCAGCCGGCGGCCTTCAGCCCGAACGTCGTCGGCAGCGCCTGCTGCATCAGGGTGCGTCCCATGACGACGTCGTCCCGGTGCTGCCGGGCCAGCCGGGCCGCAGCCTCGGCGGCCGCGGCCAGGTCGGCGTCGATCGAGCCGATGGCGGTGCGGGCCAGCAGGACCAGCGCGGTGTCCAGGACGTCCTGGCTGGTGGCGCCCACGTGCACGGCCACGGCGTCGCGCTCCCCCACCGCGTCCTGCAGCACCCGGACCAGCGGCGGCACCGGATTACCGGCGTCGGCGGCCTTCGCGACGACGGTCGCGAGGTCGAGTCCGGCCGGCTCGGCACAGGCCGCGGTCACGGCGTCGGCGGCCGTGGTCGGGACCAGCCCGAGGCCGGCGGCGGACCGTGCGAGCGCGGCCTCGACCTCCAGAAGCGCCCGGAACCAGGCGTCGTCGGAGACCGCGGCCGCCGCCCCGCCGCGGGCGAAGGTGCCGTCGAAGAGTCCGCTCACGCGGGAGCCCGGAACGTCCGCAGTGAGATCACAGGGCGTTCATACCGCGAAGAACACCGTCTCGCGCTCACCCTGCAGCCGGATGTCGAGGGTGTAGCCGTCCGCGCCGGGGGTGGCGAGCAGCGTCTGCCGGGCCGCGTCGTCGGGCAGCGACCGCAGGACGGCGTCCTCCGCGTTGGCCTCGGCCTCGTCGGCGAAGTAGATCCGGGTGACGACGCGGTCGAGCAGGCCCCGGGCGAACACCGAGACGTCGACGTGCGGCGACTGCAGGCCGCCGTCGCCGTCGGGCACCCGGCCGGGCTTGAGCGTGCAGATCCCGTACCGCCCACCGTCGGCGGTGTACGAGCGTCCGTAGCCGCGGAACCCCGGCCGCGCCACCGCGCCCCGGGGATCGTCCGGGTGGTCGAACCGGCCGTCCGGATCGGCCTGCCACGTCTCGATCATCGCGTCGGGGACCACGTCGCCGTTGCCGTCGGACACCGTGCCCCGGATCCAGATGGCGCCCGGAGTGTCCGGCGCGACGACGTACGGGCCGTCCTCCCAGGTGAGGCCGATCGCGAGGTACGGGCCGACCGTCGCGCTGGGGGTGGGCCCGAGCTGCAACGGTCCGTCGAGGAAACCGGTGCCCCGCCGGCCCGAACGCGGCTGGTACGGACCGGTGGGGTCGGGAACGTCCAGCGGGTTCACGCTCATCAGGCCACGTCTCCGTCGTCCTCGGTCTCGAACGGGGTCTGATCCGTGCCGCGGAGCACGATGTTCCACTCGAAGGCCAGCGCCCAGTTGTCCTGGGTGCGCTCGAGGTCGTAGCGGCTGATCGCCCGGTGCCGCGCCGCCGCCGGGATGGCGTTGAAGATCGGGTCCTGACCGAACATCGGGTCGTACGGAAAGTACATCTGGGTGACCAGTCGCTGGGGAAATGCCCGGCCGAACAGGCTGAAGTGGATGTGCGCGGGGCGCCAGGCGTTGTGGTGGTTGCCCCAGGGGTAGGCGCCCGGCTTGATGGTCATGAACTCGTACCGGCCCAGGCTGTCGGTGACCACGCGGCCGAGCCCGTCGAAGTGCGGGTCCAGCGGTGCCGGGAAGGTGTCCACGACGTGCCGGTACCGGCCGGACGCGTTCGCCTGCCACACCTCCACGAGCGCGTCGGGCACCGGCCGGCCGAAACTGTCGAGCACCCTCCCGTAGACCAGGATCCGCTGCCCCACCGCCTCGCCGCCGTTGCGCAGCGTCAGGTCGGCGTCCCCGGGCCGTACGCGGTCCTCGCCCAGAACCGGGCCGGTGATCTCGGTCAGCCGGTGCGGCAGATCGACCGGCGTCCGGAGCGGAGCCCGCAGGCCGGTGCTCCTGTAGCCCGCGAAGCCGACGGGCGTACTGAGGGCGGGGTCCTCGCGCAGGTACCGCGGCAGGTGCAGTCCGCTCTCCGATGTGGTCCCGGTCATGCCCGGACCGTACGGCGGCCCGGCTAGGCTCCCAAGCCGGGACTTCCACTGGGCGAAAGGGTCGGGATGGCGGGCCGTGCGGCGGCGCCTGGCAGGTCGGTGACCTCGCGGGCCCTGGCGATCCTGGACGCCTTCGACGCGACGTCCCCACGGCTGTCCCTGTCGGAGATCGCGGAGCGGTCGAAGACCCCGCTGACCACGGCACACCGGCTGCTCGCCGAGCTGGCCGAGTGGGGGGCGCTGGCCCGCCGGACCGACGGCCGCTACGAGATCGGCTCCAAGCTGTGGGACCTGGGCCTGCTCGCCCCGGTCCAGCTGGAGCTGCGCCAGGTCGCCGCCCCGTTCCTCATGGACGTGCACACCACCATCCGCGACACCGTCCACCTCGCCGTGCGCGACGGGCTGAGCGCGCTCTACGTCGAGCGCGTCTCGGGCCGGGAGTCGGTGCCCGTGGTCAGCTCGGTGGGCAGCCGGCTGCCGCTGCACGCGACCGGGGTGGGCAAGGTACTGCTCGCCGCGGCGCCGCCGGAGGTCGAGGCCGAGGTGCTGCGCTCGCTGACGCGGATCACCCGGTACACCGTCGCCGACCCGGGCCGGCTGCGGCGGGAACTCGCCGAGGTGCGGCGCCGCCGCTACGCCCGCACGTCGGAGGAGATGTCGCCGGGGGCGGCCTCCCTCGCGGTACCGGTCACGGTGGAACGGCGGAGCGGACCTGCGGTGGTCGCCGCACTGGGCATCGTCGTCCCCCCGCACCGGCGCGACCTCCCCCGTCTCGTGCCGGTCCTGGAGGTCGCCGCGCGGGGTATCGGCCGCGAGCTGGCACGGACCCGCGATTTCCGCTGACCGGAAGGATCCGGTTCCCAGCGACGGCAGCCACAGCGACACTCGCGGCATGCGCACCCAGGTGGGGATCATCGGGGCCGGTCCGGCCGGTCTGCTGCTGTCGCGTCTGCTGACGCTCCAGGGCATCGACTCCGTCGTCCTGGAGAACCGCTCGCGCTCCTACGTGGAGGCGCGCATCCGGGCCGGCATCCTCGAGCAGCACACCGTCGACACGCTGATCGCCGCCGGCGTCGGCGACCGGCTGCAGCGGGAGGGCCTGGAGCACTCCGGCATCCACCTGCAGTACCCGGGCACCCGGCACACCCTGGATTTCCCCTCGCTGTGCGGTCGGACGGTGTGGGTCTACGGGCAGACCGAGGTGACCAAGGACCTCATCAAGGCGCAGCTGGACGGCGGCCCGCCCCTGCTGTTCGAGGTCTCCGACGTCACCCCGCTCGACGTCGACGGCGACGCCCCGAGACTCAGCTTCACCGATGCCGACGGTGTCGCGCAGGTGCTCGAGTGCGACGTCATCGCCGGCACGGACGGCTTCCACGGGGTGTCCCGCCCGGTGGTCCAGGAGGTCGGCGGCCGCGTGTGGGAGCGCACCTATCCCTACGCCTGGCTGGGGGTGCTGGCCGACGTCGCGCCGTCCACCGACGAGCTGATCTACGCCTGGCACCCCGACGGGTTCGCGCTGCACTCGATGCGCTCGCCGTCGGTGTCGCGGCTCTACCTGCAGGTCGCTCCCGACGAGAAGATCGAGAACTGGTCCGACGACCGGATCTGGGAAGGCCTGGCCACCCGCTTCGCCCTCGACGGCTGGACGCTCGAGACCGGGCCGATCACGGAGAAGTCGGTGCTGCCGATGCGGTCGTTCGTCAGTGCCCCGATGCGCCGCGGCCGGCTGTTCCTCGCGGGGGACGCCGCGCACATCGTGCCGCCCACCGGCGCCAAGGGCCTCAACCTGGCCGTCGCCGATGTGACCCTGCTGGCCTCGGCCCTGGTCCGGCTGCTGACCGAGCGGCGCACCGACCTCGTCGACAGCTACTCCGACCGCGCGCTGGCCCGGGTCTGGCGGTGCACCCACTTCAGCTGGTGGATGACGTCGATGCTGCACCGGTCCGGCGACGACTTCGACGCCGAACTCCAGCTCTCCCAGCTGCGGCGGGTCGCGTCGTCCGAGGCGGCCGCCCGCGAGCTGGCCGAGAACTACACCGGCCTCCCCCTGGACCTCTGAGGGCCGTCAGAGCAGCTCCTCCACGGTCGCGCGGGCGCCGTGGGCGCGCAGGGACGCCGACACGTCGCGGAAGCACTCGACGAACCGCGGATCGTCGGCCAGGTCGCCGAACAGCTCCCGGTCGGAGACAAAGGCCAGCGGTTCGCCGGACCGGGCTCGCGACACCAGCGCCCCGGCCCGGGCGTCGACCAGTTCGATCGGCCGCCCGTCGTCGTCGGTGCCCTCGGCCGACCGGGCCCACGCCGCCAGGACTGCCACCGACCGCCGGATCTCGCCACCCGACGCAAGATTCGCCCGAAGCACCGGCAGCAGGAACTGCGGAATGCGGTCGGAGGCCTCGGCGCAGATCCGGGCCAGGGTGTCGGCGATCGCCGGGCTGGCGAAGCGGTCCACGACGTCGGCCTTGTACGCGGCGAGGTCGATGCCGGGGACCGGCGCCAGCGTGGGCGTCGCCTCCTCGTCGAGGTAGCCCGCAAGGAGACGGCGGAACAGCGGGTCCTGGCATGCCTCGTGCACGTACCGGTACCCGGCGAGCCGACCGAGCTGGGCCAGCACCTGGTGCCCGGCGTTGAGCAGCCGCAGCTTCATCAGTTCGTACGGGGCGACGTCGTCCACCAGCTGGACGCCGACCTCCTCCAGCGGCGGGCGGCCGGACGCGAAGGAGTCCTCCAGCACCCACTGCGTCCAGGGCTCGCAGACGACCGGCCAGCGGTCCTCGATCCCGAACCGGTCGGCCACGTCGGCACGGTCGGCGTCCGTGGTCATGGGCGTGATCCGGTCGACCATGGAGTTCGGGAACGGGACCTCCGCCCGAACCCACTCCCCCAGCTCGGCGTTCCGCAGGCCGGCGAAGGCGGCGAAGCTGCTCCGGGCCAGGTGCCCGTTGCCCGGGATGTTGTCGCAGGAGACGACCGTGAACGGCGGCACCCCCCGGGCCCGGCGGCGCACCAGCGCCTCGGTGACCAGTCCGAACGACGTCCGGAGCGCGGCACCGGGCTCGAGGTCGGAGAGCACGGCCGGGTTGGTCACGTCGAACTCACCGGTGACCGCGGAAGCGTTGTAGCCGCCCTCGGTGACCGTGAGCGAGACGATCCGGGTCTCGGGGTGGGCCATCTTCTCCACGACGGCGTCCGGATCGTCCGGCGCGAGCAGGTACTCGACCATCGAGCCGATCACCCGCGCGTCCGAGGAGCCGTCGGGGTGCCGGACCACCAGCGTGTACAGGCAGTCCTGCGCGGTCATCGCCTCGAGCATCGCGCGGTCGGCGGGCAGCACCCCGACGCCGCAGATCCCCCAGTCCAGCGCCTGCCCCGCCTCCATCAGACGGTCGAGGTACATCGCCTGGTGCGAGCGGTGGAAACCACCGACGCCCAGGTGCACGATGCCCGTCCGGGCGAGTCCTCGGTCGTAGGACGGCCTGGACACCGACGCGGAGAGCGACGACAGGGTTCGCGTGCCGAGCGGGATCACCCGCAGACCATGCCCCCGCAGCGCCGCAGGTAACAGCAGGACACGTCGTGCGGGGGCCGATCCGGTCCCGGCCCGGAGCTACCCACCGGTACGGAATGTGGGATCGTCCGAGTACACGTCGAGACGGTGCGCACGACGACGAGTGCTTCCGTCAGGAATGAGGACCGATGCGGTTGCGGCTGTCCCCGGAGCTCGAGGCCTTCCGGGAGGAGATGCGGACCTTCTTCACCACGCAGGTGCCGCTGGAGATCCGCGAGCGGGTCGCCGCCCACCGGGAGCTGAGCAAGGAGCAGTACGTCGAGGCCCAGCGGGTCCTCAACGCCGCCGGGCTGGTCGCGCCGCACTGGCCGGTGGCGTGGGGCGGCAAGGACTGGACGCCGCTGCAGCGCCACATCTGGCGCGAGGAGATGCAGCTGGCCTGCGTTCCCGAGCCCCTGGCCTTCAACACGTCCATGATCGGCCCGGTCATCGCGGCGTTCGGCAACGAGGAACAGAAGGCGCGCTTCCTGCCGAAGACGGCCAACCTCGACATCTGGTGGTGCCAGGGCTTCTCCGAGCCCGACGCCGGATCCGACCTGGCCTCGCTGCGCACCACCGCCGTCCGGGACGGCGACGACTGGGTGGTCAACGGGCAGAAGACCTGGACCACGCTCGGCCAGCACGCCGACTGGATCTTCTGCCTGGTCCGCACCGATCCGGGCGCGGAGAAGAAGCAGCGCGGGATCTCACTGCTGGTCTTCCCGATGGACTCCCCCGGCGTCACGCTGCGGCCGATCGAGCTGATCGACGGCGGCTTCGAGGTCAACGAGGTCTTCTTCGAAGACGTCCGGGTGCCGGCGGAGAACCTGATCGGTGAGGAGAACCGGGGCTGGGACTACGCCAAGTTCCTGCTCGGCAACGAGCGGGTGGGCATCGCGCGGGTGGGCGCCACCAAACGGCTGCTGGCGCAGGCCAAGGAGCATGCCCGGCAGATCACGGCCGACGGCCGCCCGCTGGCGGAGGACCCGCGCACCGCCGCGCGCATCGCCGAGATCGAGAACGAGCTGGTGGCGCTGGAACTGACCGCGCTCCGCGTGGTCGCGAACTCCGCCGACGGCAAGCCCCACCCGGCGTCGTCGGTGCTCAAGTTGCGGGGCTCGGAGCTGCAGCAGGCGGCGACCGAGCTGATCGTGGACCTGGCCGGTCCGCTCTCCCTGGCCTCGTTCGCCGGCGAGGGGTCCGACGTGCCCGACTGGGCCCGCGCCGCGACACCGCACTACCTGAACTATCGGAAGGTCTCCATCTACGGAGGCTCCAACGAGGTGCAGCGCACCATCATCGCCGGTTCGATCCTGGGGTTGTGACCTGAGTGAACTTCGACTACGACAGCGAGCAGAACGACCTCCGGGAAGCGGTGCGCGGCCTCCTCGCCCGCGCCTACGCCGACAGCGAGCAGCGCCGCGCGGTGGTCAAGGCCGAGCCCGGCTTCGACGAGAAGACCTGGTCGCGGTTGGCCGAGATGGGCCTGCTGGGTCTGCCCTTCGCCGAAGAGGACGGCGGCATGGGCGCCGGCCCGATCGAGGTGGCCATCGTCGCCGAGGAGATCGGCCGGGTGCTCGCACCCGAGCCGTTCATCGAGACGGTCGTGCTGGCCGGCGGGCTGATCGCCGCGGTCGGCACGGTCGAGCAGAGGGGCGAGATCCTCGGCGGAATCTCCGAGGGGACGACGATCGCCGTCTTCGCCCACGCCGAGCCCGGCACCCGGTGGTCCCCGACGGCCGCCGGCGTCACCGCCACGCAGAGCGGGGACGGCTGGACGCTGACCGGCGTCAAGGAGCCGGTGCCCAGTGGTGCCCGCGCCGACGTGCTCGTCGTGAGCGCGGTCGTCGACGGCGGCGGCACGGGCCTCTTCCTCGTCCGGGGGGACGCATCCGGCCTGACGCGCACCGGTTACCGCACGCACGACGGGACCCGCGCGGCCCATGTCCGGTTCGAGAGCACCCCGGCCGTGGCGCTCGGGACCGGCGGGGACCGGACGGCGGCCGTCGAGCGGGCCCTCGCCGAGACCCGGATCGCCTACGGCCACGAAGCCCTCGGGGCCATGGACACCGCGCTGCGCACCACGGCGGAGTACCTCAAGACCCGCAAGCAGTTCGGGGTCACGCTCAACAAGTTCCAGGCCCTGACCTTCCGGGCCGCGGACATGTACGTGTCGCTCGAGCAGGCGCGCAGCATGGCGCTCTGGGCCTCGATGGTGCAGGACGCCGGTGGCGACGTCGTCCAGGCCGCGGACCGCGCCCGGCTGCAGGTCAGCCGAGCGAGCCGGCACATCGGCAAGGAGGCCATCCAGCTGCACGGTGGGATCGGCGTGACCGCCGAGTACTCGGTGGGTCACTACACGAGCCGGCTCACCGCGATCGACCACCTCCTCGGTGACGGCGACTGGGCTCTGGCCAGGCTGGCGGCCGCCGTGGACAGCTATGAGACGGTCGATCCGCTGGGTGCCCCGTACGCCTGAAGCACGTCCCCGTCCCCGAACCGGAATTACGGCACGCTGCGGTAACGGTGAGCCCACAGCTGACCCAGCCGTCCCAGGATTTCCGACACGCGCGGTCGCCTGAACTGGCAGGGAACTCCCAGCACGCAGGCTCGCGCCGTCCGTGATCGACCCGGGTCCGGCCCGGGACGCACCCCTGGAGCCTGCCTTGCATCTGCCCCGTCTTCTGGCCGGCGGCGCCGTCGTCGCCCTCCTCACCGGGACGGCGGCCTGCGGGATGCAGGCCGCCGAGCCGAAGATCGCGCTGCGCGACGCCGCGAGCAACTTCGCTGCGGGTCGCTCCGGCGCCCTGGAGCTGTCGATAGCCAGCTCCGCGGACGAGGTCCACGCCTTCATGGCGGCCGTGGACTCGTCCACCGGCGAGACGGCGATGGCCGACGAGGATCTCGCGACGCTGCTCTCCTCGTCCCTCGGCTACGGATACGACCTCGGCGCCGACCGCAAGGACGTCAGCGACGACGCCGCCCGCTTCGTCGTGAACGTCGGCGACCTCGAGGCAGGTGAGTTCGTCGCCGTCGGGGACTTCGCGTACGCGCGCGTCGACCTCGACGGGCTCGCGAAGCAGTTCCCCGAGATGCAGGAGGGCCTCGACTCCTTCCGCGCCGGGCTGTCCGGTGAGGGCGACGCCGCCATGCCTCAGGAGCTGGTCGCGCCGGCCACCGCGCTGCTCGACGGCGACTGGATCTCGCTGAACCTGCAGGCCTACATCGACCAGCTGAAGGAGATGAGCGCCGGTGAAGGCGCCGACCCCGCAGGCATGGGCTTCTCCGAGGAGACAGCCGCCAAGGCGCGCGACCTGTTCGGCGCGGCCCTGAAGGACGCCGTCACCAGCGTCGAGCGGAAGACGGCCGACGAGGAGCTCGGCGACCACCTGGTGGCATCCGTCGACCTGCGCAAGGCCTACGCCAAGCTGCGGTCGGATCTCCCCGGACTGCTGACCGGCGAGATGGCCGACTCGGCGGAGAAGGAGCTCCCGCCGGTCGACGAGATCCCCGACAGGCAGTTCGACGTGTCGTTCTGGGTGCGCGACGGCGACCTGACCCGGGTCGAGCTGGACGTCGCCCAGTTCCTCGACAAGCCCGCCGGTCACCTGCTGCTGCGCGCCGACGTGCTGCCGGCCGAGAAGATCACCGCCCCGTCGGACGCGGTCGAGTTCGACTTCGAGGCGATCGCGGCTGCGAGCACGGCCTACGCCTCCACTGGAGGCGATGCAGCGCTGGCGGGCGGGGAGAACCTGGACGCGCCCACCATCGCCACCTGGGTCGACCAGGACATCGCCAGCTCGGCCACCGAGGACGGTGGCACGCCGTCGGTGGACTACCTGCCGACCGTGCTGCCCTATTACGACGGGATCGCACCCGGCCTGGCCATCACGGCGGTCGGCGCGCAGATCCAGGTGGCCGTCGACCAGGACGTCGTGTGCCTCACGCTGTCCGCCGACGGCATGGGCGAGAACGTGGTCCCCGGCCCCTGCTGACCCCTGTTCCGCGCAGGGTTCAGGGCCCGAGCGTGTGCGCTGACGGGTGGTTATGGCCGCCCCGCCGGAAGGGGGCGTCAGCGCACACGGTCGGGCAAAGTTCTCAGTGGATCCAGTCGCCGAGCTCGTCGGACTCGCCCGCGTCACCGAGCATCGCCCGGCGCAGCTCGTCGGCGTCGGCCCGCACCTGGTCCAGCACCGGCACGAGGTCGTCCTCGCGCAGCTGGCCGCAGGTCAGGCGCACGATCGGCACGTTCTCGTAGTCCTCGGTGGTCAGCCGGGCGGCCACCTCGAAGGCGGCGCGCAGCAGCGCGCCCTCCATCGAGTGGTAGTCGTCGACCTCCTTCAGGCGCACGGTCATGCTGTGCGGGAAGCCCCACTGCTCCAGCGCGACCGAGGTGAGCCGCAGGCTGTTCAGCCCGTACCGGCGGGTCTCGGCGGCGCGGCGGCCGGCGTAGGTCGGCTCGGCGTCCACGATCTCCGCGTAGCCCCCGGGATCGTTGTGGTGCAGCAGCGCGGCGCCCATCTGCGCGAGCAGGCCGATGCACAGGGCGTCCTGCGGGCGCTCGCCGAACCGGGGCGCCAGCGTGGAGGCGGCCAGCGCCAGGCTCGTCGTCACGGTCCAGAAGTCGTCGGGCAGGCGCGACTCGTCGTCGAGGTCGGTCAGCGCCACGGTCGCCATGGTGCGCACCGTGGTGAAGCCGACGACGGTGACGGCGAACTGCAGCGACGTCACCCGCCCGCGCATCCCGAAGTAGGCGGAGTTCGCCAGTTTCATCACGCGGCTGGCCAGCGCGACGTCGGAGGCGAGGATCTTCGAGAGCACCTTGGCACTGGTGTCGTCCGAGTTCGCCACCGAGACGATCTGCGCCGCCACCGGTCGCTGCGCCGCCATCGTGTCGATGCTGGCCAGGATGCGCTCGATGTCGAAGGCCGGAGCCACTGCGGTGAGCATCAGATCGCCTGTCATTCCGGGAAAAGGGGTCACGTTCATCGGGCGTCGGCTCCTCGGGCGGCGAACCAGGCGGCGGTGTGGCCACCGGTCATGGGCTTGGCCAGCATGAAGCCCTGCAGGAAGGAGGCACCGAGGCGCGTGAGCTCCGCGGCCTGCTCCTCGGTCTCGACCCCCTCGGCGACGGTGCAGAGGTTGAGGGTGCCGGCGAGGGCGATGACCGCGGAGGCGATCTCGTTGTGGCCCTCGGAGAGTTCGGCGACGAACGAGCGGTCCACCTTCAGGCAGTCGACCGGCAGGTGCCTCAGGTAGGCCAGCGACGAGTAGCCGGTCCCGAAGTCGTCGATCGCCAGCTCGACGCCGAGGTGCCGCAGCTCCTCGAGGATGTCGCGGGCCGACTCGGGGTCCTTCATCAGGGCGGACTCGGTGATCTCGATCGAGATCCGGGACGGGGCCAGCCGGTGCCGGCGCAGCGCCGACGCCACCTGGACGGCGAGGTTGTCGTCGAGCTGGAGCGCCGAGACGTTGACGTTGGCCCGCGCGGGCGCGGCGCTGCCGAGCAGCTGGTCCCACTCGGCCAGCTGACGGCAGGTCTCGTCGAGCACGAGGAGGCCGAGGCCGGAGATCAGGCCGCTCTCCTCGGCGAGGGGCACGAACGTGGCCGGGCTGATCATGCCGCGCTCGGGGTGCTCCCAGCGGGCCAGCGACTCGACGGCCACGGGAGAACCGTTCCGGGTGTCGAAGATCGGCTGGTAGTAGAGCGTGATCTCGCGACGCTCGATGGCGTCGCGCAGGTCGGCGACCAGCCGCAGCTTGTCCCGTGCCTCGGCACGGGCCCGCTGGTCCAGCACCGTGATCCGGCCCTTGCCGCCCGCCTTCGCCTGGTACATGGCGATGTCGCAGTCGCGGATCAGGTCCTCGGACGCGGTGTGCTCCGCGGTCTGCACAGTGACGCCGACGCTGGCATAGGGCCGGATGTCGACCCCGCCGAGGTGCATGGGCTCGGCCAGCGCGATCGAGATCCGCTCGGCCAGCGCGACCGCGACATCCTCGCTGACGCTCTCGCAGACGACGACGAACTCGTCGCCGCCGAAGCGGGCGACCAGGTCGTTCGGCCGCACCGTCGCCCGCAGCCGGGTGGCCACCTCGATGAGCAGCTGGTCGCCGGCGGTGTGACCGAGGGAGTCGTTGACGACCTTGAAGTTGTCCAGGTCGAGGAAGAGGCAGGCGAGACCGTCGGTGCCGGGCGTGAAGCGGTCGGCGACGTACTGGGCCAGCAGCGTGCGGTTGGGCAGGCCGGTCAAGGGGTCGTGGTTGGCCTGGTGGGCGAGCTTGGTCTCGAAGGCCAGCCGATCGGTGATGTCCTCGATGGTGCCGACGAAGCCGGCGCCCACGCCGGGGGTGAACAGGTGCGCGAAGCGGATGATCGTCATGCGCACCTCGCCGTCCTCACGGACCAGGCGGGCCTGGATGTCGACCTCCCCGCCGTCGAGGGCCGCGGCGACCTGCTCGATGACGCCGTCCAGGTCCTCCTCGTGCACGGTGTCGATCCAGCCGGTCCCGAGCAGCTGCTCGGCCCGGCGGCCCACCAGCGCACAGAAGGCGTCGTTGACGTGCGCCAGCCGCATGCCCTGCTCGGAGAGCAGGGTCGGGATGGGGGAACGCTCGGTGAGGGCGGAGAAGCGTCGTTCGTGGGCGTCGGCCGTCGCGCGGAGCGCCCGCTCCTGCGCGTTCGCGGTCGACAGCAGCCGGACGGTCCACATGCGGCCGCCGGGCGACGGCGTGGTCATCACCACCGACTCGATGGTGGCTCCGCTGGCCGTCCGGACCGGCAGGGTCATGCGCGCGGAGCGCTCGCGGCGCAGCAGGAGCTTGAGCTCGCCGCCGCCGAGGCTGGGGAACAGCTGCTCCACCGGCACGCCGTAGAGATCGTCGACGCCGTAGCCCAGCAACTGCTCGGCGCCCTCGTTGCCCCACGTGAGGCGGTGGCCGCCGCCGGGCACGATCTCGGCGACCAGGATGCACAGGCTGTCGCTGACCGTGGCGCTGTAGAAGATCGTCGAGACGACCTCCGGCGACACCATGTCGTCGTCAGCCACGCTGCTCGTGACGGACACGGTCCTCCCCTCGCCCTGCTGGTCCCGGGCCGCCCGATCAGCGGCGCTCGGGGACTATGTCGGCTGCCAGGGGGCCGCGCCTTCACCCGAACGTGAGCGACCACCCCCTTAGGGGTGACCCGGGCGGAGAAGCCCGTATCCCCGGCCCGCGGACGCGGACCGAGCTCGGGAACGGGGTCCGGCCGGCCTCAGGACGTTCGGCGGAGCCAGGAGCGACGCTCCGGGCCGTAGGTGAAACGGACGAGGGCCCGGGCGGGATCGGCGGCGTTGCGGGTGAGGATCTGCTGCAGCGACCTGGTCTTCCTGATGATCTGCATGCCGGCCCGGGTGAAGGTGGCCTCGGTGAACACCTGGGGTGCGAGCAGCGGATTGGTCAGCGCCTGGGTGAACGCGTCGTAGCCCACCATGGCCGTGAGCAGGTCACCCATCATCTGGTCGCCCGGGTGGTCCTCGGCCCAGATGCCGACGTACCACTCCAGGTGGTCGATGTCGCCGTAGAGCTCGGCGAGGCGTCGCTGGACCTCCACGTCGGAGGTCAGGTCGGCGAAGTCGGTCTTGGGCTCCAGGCCGAACCGCCGGCGGTAGGCGTTGTAGGTCTCCAGCCGCGCGAACCGCATGAGCGCGATGGAGCGCTCCTCGACCGCCGGGTACTCCGGTGAGCGCCGGTCGGTGAGGAACGCCGGGGTGTTGAACAGTGCCACCCTCCCCGCACGCGTGCGGGAGCACTGCGCCATCAGCCACTCGATGCCCTTGTCGAGCAGGAGCTGGTTGTTGTCCCGCAGGAAGTCCCGGGAGTTGACGACGCCGGCGTCGGTGGTGACCTGGTCCGGGATGAGCATGTGCCACCGGTAGAGCAGGTTGAACTCCACGGCGATCCAGCTGGGGCGGTTCCACTTCTTCTTCGCCGCCGCCCCGGGCACGACCCGGAGGGGCGCGTCGTACGGGGCGATGTGCCGGATGTACTCCTCGACCACGATCTTCAGCTCCAGGACGATCATGATCATCCGCGTCGTCTGGAAGATCCGTTCGTCGAGATCGGCGGGGCTCATCGAGGGGTCCCACGCCGGCTGCTCGCGGCCCTGCGCGTACTCCTCGGCCAGTACCCCCGCGATCCGGTTGTGCTCGCGCACGAACAGGACGTCGAGGGCGGTGCTGCCGACGGTGGAGTTGCCGTGCTCGAGGCCGACGGCGAAGAACAGGTCCTTCTGCCGGTCGTCGACCCCGGCGAGCAGCACGTCGAGCAGGAAGTCCTCGTCGTGCAGGCCCTTGAACTCCGGCTTGACCGCGTACCGGCCGCTGGGGGTCCGCTCGAACAGGTTGGGTGGGTACTCCTGGCCGTCGATGTGCTGCGACTTGAGCCGGCCCCCCTCCATCGACCGCAGCATCCGGCAACGCGCCTCGGAGATCCCGTAGATCTGGCAGAAGTCGATCTCCTGGGTCGAGGTGTTCTTCCGCCAGTCGCTGCGCTCGGTCCGCAGGAAGCTGTCGGTGAACCACTGGGCGAACATCGCGAACATCAGCGTCGTGTCGTCCGACGGCTTCTCCCCGCCGGGTGGGCGCCGGAACAGCCCGAGCACCTGAGCCTCGGTGGGCAGCGGCCGGTCGGCCGGCGCGGGCGGCAGGTGGCGGCCGCTGAAGGTGCGGTCGGTCAGGCTGATCCAGCTGGCGTAGTCGCCGACCATGGTCAGCGGGCGCGGGCGCGGCGCGGTGGAGTTGGCGAGCAGCGAGACGAAGCCGGAGGTCACCAGCCTCGGCCCGAAGGGAACGTGCCGCAGCACGTCGACGGCGACGCCGATCGGCTTGATCAACGCCGACGGGATGAGCGGCATGACGTTTCCCCCTCGGGCACCTCCCGGGCCCGTCCGGAGGACGAACTCCCGGGTGCCGATGGAGCGCGATGCTCGGGCCATCCGGGAGGGGCGTCAATCGGGTTGGTCCTCCCCCGGCGGAACGGGTCGCCGCCGCCACCCTTCGCGACCAAGCGATAGCCCTCCGAACTCAGCGCCCGCCGACCCGGTCCAGCCACGCGGCCATCGCGTGGAACGGCTCCCGCCATCGGGCGTCGAGCATCAGGTCGTGCCCCATCCCGGGGAACTCGACCACGGTCGCTCCGTAGCGAGCCGCGGTGGACCGCAGGCCTCGGACGGGCACGAGCCGGTCGTCCGGAGTGGCCAGGACGAGGACCGGAGGGGCGCCGAGCGGCGGCCGGGCCGGCCGGTGCATGAGCAGCTGGTACTGGACCAGCGCCGACTCCCCGCCGCACCGCGCCGAGACGGCATCGGCAGACGGCCGGTCGAGCTCGTGGACGAGGTAGTCGGGGCGCAGCGGCAGAGATCCGCCGAGCACGATCCGCAGGGCGTCGGTCGGGTGCCGCCGGGCGATCGACATCAGCGAGGCCATGGCCGGGTGCGCCGGCACGGACGCGACGAGAACGGCGGCAGGGGCCGCATAGCGCGCCAGCGCCTGCTGCACCACCAGCCCGCCCATCGAGTGCCCGACCAGCACGGCGGGGCGGGGCAACGCGCTCGCCGTAGCGACCACGTCGTCCACGTACTGCCGAAGCAACGCGGTCCGCAGCCGACCGGGGCTGTTGCCGTGGCCGCGCAGCGAGACTGCGTAGGCCGGGTGTCCCGCGGCCGCGGCCGCGTCGAGCCAGTGCTCCCAGCACCAGGCGCCGTGCCCCAGGCCGTGCACGAAGAGGATCGGCGGCCGGCCGGTGTCGTCGGCCGGCATCCGGCTCAGGACCTCGAGGCCGTCCCGCCGCGGCGCGTCACCCGGATTGCCGGTCACATCGGCGGACCCTAGCGGGATCCGTCCCCGGTACCAGGCATGATCCCCCGGGATCACGTGCACGAGCGAACGGCAGCCACCGCGGGCGGGCGACGACGCCTCCCCGGCAAGAAGAGGGAGCACCCTGTTGCGTATCGGAGTTCCGCGCGAGACGAGGCCCCGGGAGACCCGGGTGTCCGCGACCCCGGCCACGGTGACCAAGCTGACGGAGCTCGGCTACGACGTCGTCGTCGAGTCGGGGGCGGGGGCGGCCAGCAGCTTCCCGGACGACGCCTACGCCGGAGCCGGTGCGACCGTCGGCACGGCGGACGAGGCGTGGCAGGCCGACGTCGTCCTGCGGGTGAACGCACCGGCGACCGAGGAGATCGCCCGCCTCCGGGACGGCGCCACACTGATCAGCCTGCTCTCCCCCGCGCTGAACCCCGACCTGGTCGAGGCACTGGCCCGGCGGCCGATCACCGTGCTGGCGATGGACGCCGTCCCCCGGATCTCCCGGGCCCAGTCGCTGGACGTGCTCAGCTCGATGGCCAACATCGCCGGCTACCGTGCCGTGGTCGAGGCGGCGCACACCTTCGGCCGGTTCTTCACCGGGCAGGTCACCGCCGCGGGGAAGGTGCCGCCGGCGAAGGTGCTCGTGGTCGGCGCCGGCGTCGCGGGGCTGGCGGCGATCGGCGCGGCCAGCAGCCTGGGCGCGATCGTGCGGGCCACGGACGTGCGGCCCGAGGTCGCCGAGCAGGTGCGCTCGCTGGGCGGCGAGTACGTCGCGGTGCCCGACGCGGAACAGCAGGGGGGCCAGCTCTCCGTGAGTACAGACGGCTACGCCCGCGAGATGTCCGAGGACTTCAACCGGCGGGCCGCGGAGATGTACGCCGAACAGGCGAAGGACGTCGACATCGTCATCACGACCGCACTCATCCCCGGGCGTCCCGCCCCGCTGCTGATCACCGGGGAGATGGTCGCGAGCATGCGGTCGGGCAGCGTGATCGTGGACATGGCCGCCGCCCAGGGCGGCAACGTCGCCGGGTCGGTCGCCGACGAGATCGTGAGGACGGCCAACGGGGTCTCGATCATCGGCTACACCGACCTGCCCGGCCGGCTGCCGGCCCAGGCCTCCCAGCTCTACGGCACCAATCTGGTCAACCTGATGAAGCTCCTCACCCCCGGCAAGGACGGCAGCCTCGTCCTCGATCTGGACGACGTCGTGCAGCGGTCCATGACCGTGGTGCACGCAGGCGAGAAGACCTGGCCACCGCCTCCGGTGCAGGTGTCCGCCGCGCCACCCGCCGCGGCCGCTCCGGCGGCCGCGATCGAGAAGGCGGCGCCGCACCGCGCGCGGCCCGGCCGGACCTTCGCGCTGGTCGGGCTCGGGGCGGCCCTGCTGTTCCTCGTCGGCGCCTTCTCGCCGGCCGAGCTGACCCAGCACCTGACGGTCTTCGCCCTCGCCGTGGTCGTCGGGTTCTACGTGATCGGCCACGTGCACCACGCCCTGCACACGCCGCTGATGTCGGTGACCAACGCGATCTCCGGGATCATCGTGGTGGGTGCCCTGCTGCAGATCGGCCACGACGACGCGGTGGTCACCACCCTGGCCGCGCTGGCGGTCCTCCTCGCCAGCATCAACGTGTTCGGCGGCTTCGCCGTGACCCGCCGGATGCTGGGCATGTTCACCCGCGGCCCGTCGACCCCGAACGCTGCCCGATGACCGCCACCACGGCCGCCGCCGCGGCCTACATCGTCGCCGGCCTGCTGTTCATCCTGAGCCTGGCCGGGCTGTCGCGGCACGAGACGGCGAAGTCCGGCAACGCCTTCGGCATCTGCGGCATGGCCATCGCGCTGGCGGCAACCGTCGGGCTGGCCGCCCGCAGCCTCTCCGCCGCGGCGATCGCCCTGCTGGTCGCCGCGATGGTCGTCGGGGGCGCGATCGGGCTCTGGCGGGCCCGGCGGGTCGAGATGACCGGCATGCCGGAGCTCATCGCGATGCTGCACAGCTTCGTCGGCCTCGCCGCGGTGCTGGTCGGCTGGAACGGCTACCTCTCGGTCGAGGCGGCGGCCGACGGCGCGCTGCTGCCCGGCGCCGAGGCCGGCATCCACTCGGCCGAGGTCGTCATCGGCGTCTTCATCGGCGCGGTCACCTTCACCGGGTCGATCGTGGCGTTCCTCAAGCTGTCCGGGCGGATCAAGAGCAATCCGCTGATGCTGCCGGCGCACAACCTGCTCAACCTCGGTGCGCTCGCGGCCTTCGCCGTCCTCACGGTGCTGTTCGTGCGCGACCCCCAGCTCTGGCTCCTCGCCCTGGTGACGGCGCTGGCGCTGGCCCTCGGCTGGCACCTGGTCGCCTCGATCGGCGGCGGGGACATGCCGGTCGTCGTCTCGATGCTCAACAGCTACTCGGGCTGGGCTGCGGCGGCGTCGGGCTTCCTGCTGGGCAACGACCTGCTGATCATCACCGGTGCGCTGGTCGGCTCCTCCGGTGCCTACCTCTCCTACATCATGTGCACGGCGATGAACCGGTCGTTCATCTCGGTGATCGCCGGTGGCTTCGGCAACGAGGGCAGCGCCGCCGCCGACGTCGACTACGGCGAGCACCGTGAGATCACGGCGGCAGAGGCCGCCGAACTGCTCACGGACGCGCGGTCGGTGGTCATCACGCCGGGATACGGCATGGCCGTGGCCCAGGCGCAGGGCGCGGTCGCGGAGCTGACGCGAAAGCTGCGGGACAAGGGCGTCGACGTGCGGTTCGGCATCCACCCCGTGGCCGGCCGCCTTCCCGGGCACATGAACGTGCTGCTGGCCGAGGCGAAGGTCCCCTACGACATCGTGCTGGAGATGGACGAGATCAACGACGATCTCGCCGGCACCGACGTCGTGCTGGTCATCGGCGCGAACGACACGGTGAACCCGGCCGCGACCGACGACCCCACGAGCCCGATTGCCGGCATGCCCGTGCTCAAGGTGTGGGAGGCCGGCGAGGTGATCGTGTTCAAGCGGTCGATGAACACCGGGTACGCCGGCGTCCAGAACCCGCTGTTCTTCCGGGACAACAGCCGGATGCTGTTCGGCGACGCCCGCGAACGGGTGGAGGACATCCTGCGCGCCCTGTGACGTCCGGCGCGCGGGTTGCGCCGGACGGCGCCGTCCCGGACGGTTGCTGACGTGGATCCTTTCCGGGGGCTCGGGATGCCCCGCATCCCCGGCCTCAGCGAGTTGCTCGCCCTCCTGCAGACGCAGACCGAGGCACTGGCCCAGCTGCCCCGCACGCTGTCCGATCTGAACGGCACCGTGCGTGACCTCACGGCGGCCACGACCTCGGCCCGCGAGACGATCGAATCGGCACAACGGATCGCCGAACGGCTCGAGGCCCTGGTCGATGAGCTCGAGGAGCCCGTGCGGGCGCTGCGGCCCGGGCTCGAGCGGGTCGGGAAGGTCCTCGACGACCCCGCGGTCGACACCGTGCCGGAGACGCTGCGCCGCATCCACGACGACCTGATGCCGCTGATCCACGGTCTGCGCCAGGCGCAGACCCGCGTCGGCTCGGTCACCGGCATGCTGCGCCGGCGCCCGCGGGACGACGACGCGGCCTGGCCGCCGGAGGACTGACCCGGGCTGACCCGTCGGGCCGGTCAGCGTCCGGACGCCGGCCCGTCGGTCCCGTCCCGCCGCACCAGGTCGCCGACGGCCTCCTCGAGCCGCGCCCAGCTCGAGCTCCACTCGACCAGCGGATCGAGGATCTTCTCGAACACGGCCAGCTGCTCGTCGAAGGCCTGCAACTGGGCCGCCATCGCCGCGATCGACTGCCGCTGCGCGGCGAGCGTCCGGGCGATCGAGCCCAGCTGCGCCGCCGACAGCGCACCGGGCGGGCTGGGCAGCGCCGGCAGGGACAGCCGCGCCGGAACCGCCCCGGCCACGGACCGCGCACGGTCGGTGAAACCGCGCAGCTGGGAGACGAACTCGTCGATGGAGCGGCCCACCAGGCCGCCGGGCTGCGGCGCGGAATCTGATCTGCCGGGGTCTGCCTGCCCCGTCCGGTCTCCGTTGTCGTCCGGCTGATCACCCATTCCACGACCGTAGGGCCAGGGACGGATACCGGCGAGACGCGCCCGGGCGGTGCCCGCCGCGGATCGGGTGGGCGAGGATGCAGCGATGGAGGTTCGCATCGGCCGGTGTCCACGGCGCCGCCTGCGGACCTCCGGCGGCCTGCTCTGCCTGCTGCTCGTCGCCTGTTCGTCGGCCCCGGGCGGCGCCGACCGGGGCGGCCGGACGACGACGTCCCGCAGCCCCGACACGTCCGCGACCTCGTCCTCCGCCTCCCCGTCCACCTCCGTTCCGCCGGTCCCCGCGTCCGGAGCGGAGGCCGCCGTCGACGCCGCGCTCCAGGACCTCGACCTCCGCGCCCGCGTGGCCCAGCTGTTCCTGGTGGGAGTGCCGCTCGACGACCTCGACGGCGGCGCCCCCCTGGCCCGCAGTGGGATCGGCGGGCTATTCCTCGCCGGCCGGTCCGAGGCGTCGGCCGGCGACCTGGCGGCCGTCACCGCGCAGTGGCAGGCCGACGCCCCCGGGCCGGGTCTCTGGATCGCCGCCGACCAGGAGGGCGGACAGGTCCAGTCGCTCAAGGGCCCGGGCTTCGAGCCGATGCCCTCGGCCCTGGCCCAGGGGCGCCTACCCGCGGACCGGCTGGCCGCGCTCGCCGACGGTCTCGGGAAGGCGCTGGACAGCGCGGGGGTCAATCTGGATCTCGCGCCGGTCGTCGATGTCGTCCCCGCCGGGACCGAGCGCGCCAACGCACCGATCGGCGCCTACGAGCGGGAGTACGGCAGTACCGCGGGCGCGGTGACCGAAGCTGCCGCAACGATCGTGCAGGGCCTGGCGGACGCAGGGGTCACCGCGACGCTGAAACACTTCCCCGGCCTCGGCCGGGTCGAGCGGAACACCGACAGCGCGGCCGCGGTGACCGATACCGTCACCACCGCCGGGGACGACCAGGTGCAGGCCTTCGGCACCCTCGCCCGGTCGGCGTCGGCGCCGTTCGTGATGGTCTCCTCGGCGACCTACGCCCGTATCGATCCGCGCAACCAGGCGATGTTCTCCTCCGTCGTCCTCACCGACGTGCTGCGCGGGCAGCTCCGCTTCGACGGCGTGATCGTCTCCGACGACGTCGGCAACGCCGAGGCGGTGCAGGCCGTGCCGCCGGACGAGCGGGCGCTGCGTTTCCTGAAGGCCGGCGGGACGATGATCCTGACCGTCCGGCCGGACGACGTACCGGCGATGATCGACGAGGTCGTCCGCGGGAGCCGGCACGATCCCGGCTTCGCCGGGACGGTCGACGCCGCGGTCCGCACTGCGCTGCTGGCCAAGGCACGGGCGGGCCTCCTGCCGCCCGGATGACGTCAGGCGCCGACCAGCTCGCGGAGTCGCTCGGCATTGCGCACGGCGTGCCCGTGTCCGTCGTTGTTGAAGTAGACGTAGACGTCCCGGCCCGACCCCGACCACTCCCCGATGCGGCCGGCCCACCACGTCAGATCGCCGTCGCCGTAGGAGCCCCCGTAGAGGTGGTCGCGGTCTGGCCCGTGCATGCGGACGTACACGAACGGCGCCGTGGCCCGGAGGACACAGGGCAGCCGCGCGCCGCTCATCACGCAGTAGGCGGCTCCCCATCGCTCCAGCAGGGCGAACACCGCGTCGTCGTGCCAGCTCGGGTGCCGGAACTCCACCGCGACCCGCATCCATGACGGGAGCCGCGCGAGCAGGTACTCCAGCCGGGCGTCGTCGCGCTCGTGTGCCGGGTGCAGCTGGAACAGCAGGACGGCGCGCCGGTCCCCCAGTTCGTGCCAGGCCGACGTGAGTCGCGGTAGCCACGGTTCCGGCGAGTACAACCGCTTGGCGTGGGTGAGTCCGCGAGGCGCCTTCACCGACAGCTGGAAGCCGGGCGGCAGCCGACGCTGCCAGCCGGCGAACGTGGTGTTGCGGGGCCACCGGTAGAAGCTGGCGTTCAGCTCGACCGTGGCGAACCGGCGCACGTAGTACGCCAGCCGGTCGCCGGACGCGGTCCCCGGCGGGTAGAGCACGCCGTCCCAGTGGTCGTAGCTCCACCCCGACGTCCCGATGTGCACGGTCACGGCAGCCGACTACCCAACCGAGGCCCCCGTCCAGAGGCTCGCCGCGAGCCTCCGGGTGGTGCGGAGGACGGGGTCCTTGTTCAGTACCAGCCGGTCGACTGGGAGTGGCTCCAGGCGCCGCAGGGCGAGCCGTAGCGGCTGTCGATGTAGATCAGGCCCGCATCGATCTGGCGGTAGCCGTCGGAGGTCTTGGCGATGCCGGTACCGGCCCAGGTCGAGTCCAGGAACTGGGGAATGCCGTACGCGCTGCTGCTCGGGTTCTGCGCATCGGGGTTCCAGCCGCTCTCCTTGCCCCAGAGGTTCTCCAGGCAGGAGAACTGACAGCTGTCGCCGACGAGCTGGGACAGCGCGTAGTCCTGGTACGACCCGCCCGGCGCCTCCGCAGGAGCGGGCGCGGGCGCGCTGGTAGCCGCTT
>JAOPWH010000315.1 GCA_025965795.1 Blastococcus sp. | reverse complement strand
CGCGGCGTGTGGCAGGCGGCCGGTCAGGTAGACGTCACCGACGCCGTCGATCGAGTAGGCCACGCCGTACATGCGCGCGTTGTGCTGGAGCAGGTAGGTCCAGAGCTGCTCACGGTTCTCGTCGGGCGCGCGGCAGACGAAGGCCTCCACCCGCAGGGCGTGCTCACCGACGAGGAGCCCGCAGACGGTCTTGAGCTTCTTGCTGCCCGGCAGGTCGACCAGCCAGCGGCCGGGCGCGGGGTGCTCGGAGACGAGGTCGCTGTCCCGGAGCGTCGCCTCGATGACCGCGTCGAGCTCGGCGACCGTCCGGTCGCTGGTGGCGTCGGCGCCTGCTGTCACCGCGCCACCTGGATGCCCGGCAGCGCCCGAGCCGGTCCGATGAGCCGCGGCCGCACCGGCATCGAGGGCACCCCCATCTCCCTGGCTCCCATCTCCTCGGCGGCGCGGGAGTAGGCCGCCACCAGCGCGTCGGCGGTGCGGTCCCAGGAGAACCGGCCCGCGTGCCGGCGGGCACCCGCGGCGAGCAGCTCGCGGCGGGCGATGACGGTCCGCACGGCGCCGGCGTAGTCGACGGGGTCGTGTCCGGCGACGAGGACGCCCGAGACGCCGTCCCGGACCGCCGTCCGGAGCCCGCCTACGGCGGCGGCCACCACCGGAGTGCCACAGGCCTGCGCCTCGAGCGCGACCAGCCCGAACGACTCGTTGTGACTGGGGACGACGGTGACGTCGGCGGCGCGGTAGTGCTGCGCCAGCCGCTCGGGCGGCTGCGGCGGGAAGAACGTGACGACGTCGGCGATGCCGAGATCGCCGGCGAGCTTCTGCAGCTGCTCCGGGGCCTCGAGGCCGGAGCCGCTGGGGGCGCCCACGACGTGCACCCGGAGCCGGCTGCGGAGGGCCGGATCGGCGGTCAGCATCTCGGCGGCGGCGCGCAACAGGACGTCGGGCGCCTTGAGCGGCTGAATGCGGCCGACGAAGAGCAGGACGAGCGCGTCCTCGGGCATGCCGACCGCGCGTCGGGCCGCGGCCCGGTCGCCGGGGGAGAACCGGTCGAGGTCGACGCCCGGGGGGACCACGAGGGTCCGGGACGGGTCGGCGCCGTAGAGGCGCACGAGCTGGCGGGCCTCTTCCGCGGTGTTCGCGATCAGCCGGTCGGCCTCGGCGACGACCTGCTCCTCACCGATCACCCGAGCGCGCGGTTCGGGGCGGTCTCCGGCGGCGAGGGCCTCGTTCTTGACCTTGGCCAGGGTGTGCGCGGTGTGGATCAGCGGCACGCTCCACCGGTCGCGAGCCAGCCAGCCGACCTGGCCCGACAGCCAGTAGTGCGAATGCACGACGTCGTAGAAGCCCGGTTCGTGCTGCGCCTCCTCGCGCAGGACCGCGGCGGTGAAGGCACAGAGCTGGGCCGGGAGCTCCTCCTTGCCCAGCTCCTCGAACGGACCGGCGCTCACGTGCCGCACGGTGACCCCGGGGCTCATCTCGACCACCGGGGGGAGGTCGCTGGAGGTGGCGCGGGTGAAGATGTCGACGGCGATGCCCCGGGCGGCCAGCCGGCGCGAGACCTCGACGATGTAGACGTTCATGCCCCCGGCGTCGCCGGCTCCGGGCTGGTCGAGGGGGCTGGTGTGCACCGAGAGCGTCGCCACCCGCCGCGGTGTACGGGAGCGGGAAGGACGGCGAGCGGGCACGTGTGTCCTCCCCGCTCGGCGGTGCTCGGATCGAGGGCTTGACCGCCCCCTGTGGATCCTCATCCTGCAACAGCGTCAGGATGGTGTTCATGCCCGGTACCGACGCTTCCCATTCCCCCGGCCCCCGCCGCCCGTTGCGCGGCGGTGGCCGCACCGCCGTCGTCAGCGGCGCCTCGAGCGGGATCGGTGCGGCCACCGCTGCCCGGCTGGTGGAGGAGGGCTTCGACGTCGTCGTCGGCGCGCGGAGGATCGACCGGCTGACCGCCCTGGCCTCCTCGATCGGGGCCCGCGCGGTGCCGCTGGACGTGACCGACCCTGCCTCGGTCGAGGCGTTCGCCGCGGCGCTGGACCGCGTCGACGTACTGGTGAACAACGCCGGCGGCGCGTTCGACGCGAGACCCGTCGCCGACGCCGACCTGGACTCGTGGTCGCGCAGCTACGACGTCAACGTGCTGGGCACGGTGCGACTCACCAAGGCGCTGCTGCCGGCGCTGCGGGCCTCCGGCTCCGGCGACGTGGTGTTCGTGAGCTCGACGGCGGCCCTGACCAGCTACGAGGGCGGGGCGTCGTACACGTCGGCGAAGCACGGGGTGCACACGCTGGCCGAGACGCTGCGGCTGGAGCTCAACGGGGAGCCGGTGCGGGTGATCGAGATCGCGCCGGGCATGGTGCGGACGGAGGAGTTCTCGTTGAACCGGCTCGGCTCCCCGGATGCCGCCGACGCGGTCTACCGCGGGGTGCGCGAGCCGCTCGTCGCCGAGGACATCGCCGACTGCATCGCCTGGACCGTCACCCGGCCGCACCACGTGAACATCGACCTGATGGTCGTCCGCCCGCTCGCCCAGGCGGCCGCGCACAAGGTCGCGCGGGAGAGCTGACCCGGGTGCTGATCCGCGAGGCCCACGAGGACGACTGGCCGCTCCTCTTCCCGATCTTCGCCACCGTCGTCGCCGACGGCCGCACGTACGCCTATCCGGAGGGCCTGTCGCAGGAGGAGGCGCGGTCGCTCTGGATGGAGCCGCCGCCGGGTCGCACGGTGGTGGCCCTCGACGGCGGGGCGATCGTCGGCACCGCCAAGATGGGGCCCAATCGACCCGGTCAGGGCGCACACGTCGCGACCGCCGGTTTCATGGTCGACCCCGGCGCCCGGGGCCGGGGAGTGGGTCGCCTCCTGGGCGAGCACGCGGTGGAGTGGGCGCGCGCCGCCGGGTACCGGGCCATGCAGTTCAACGCGGTCGTCGAGACCAACCTGGCGGCCGTGCGCCTGTGGGAGTTCCTCGGATTCCGCACCCTGGCGACCGTCCCAGGGGCCTTCGATCACCCTGACCACGGGTTCGTGGGCCTGCACGTGATGTACCTGGACCTGACCGCGCACTAGGGCCGGACGGCGGTGGGCTCGGGAATCAGGGCGACCCCGAACTGCTCCTGCACGGCGTCGATGACCCGGCCGGCGAACGCCAGCAGCTCCGTAGCCGTGGCACCGGGCTGCGTGGTCAGCGCGAGGCTGTGGCGGGACGACGTCCCCACGTTGCCCTGCCGCGTACCGCGGCCGAAGCCGGCGGACTGCACGAGCCAGGCGGCACTGAGCTTGACCCGGCCGTCGCCGGCCGGCCAGCTCGGACACCCCTCCACGGCCCGGTCCTCCGGCACGATCGGGTTGGTGAAGAAGCTCCCCGCGCTGCGACTGTCGGGATCGGCCGGGTCGAGCACCATGCCCTTGCCGCGGCGCAGCTCGAGGACCGCCGTCCGGACCTCGGTCAGTGGGGCCCGCGCCCCGCTCTCCACGCCCAGCTTCCGGGCGAGCTCGGCGTACCCCACGGGCCGCGACAGCGGGCTCTCGTCCAGGTCGAACGTGACCTCGAGGACGACGAACCGGCCCGGCTCCCGCTTGAGCCGGCTGTCCCGATAGGCGAACCCGCACTCGCCGGGCGCGAGGGTGCGCTCGGACTTCTCGGCGCGGTCGTAGATCCGCACGGCGGTGATCGTCTGCGCGACCTCCTGGCCGTAGGCGCCGACGTTCTGCACCGGCGTCGCGCCCGTCGAGCCCGGGATACCGGAGAGCGCCTCCATCCCGGCCAGCTCGTTCGCGACGGTGTGGGCGACCAGCTCGTCCCAGTCGTGTCCCGCCTGGACGGTCAACCGGTTCCCGGTGCGCTCGATCCCGCGGCTGCGTACCGCGACGACGTCCCCGGGCCAGCCGTCGTCCGGTGCGACGACGTTGGAGCCGCCACCGAGGACCAGCAGGGAGCGGCCGGCCTCGTCCGCCTCGCGCACCGCGGCGACCAGCTCGGCGGCATCGGTGACCTCGACGAGGCGCTCGATCGGACCGCCCACGGCCAGGGTCGTGAGGTCGGCGAGTCGGACGTCGTGTCGAACCTGCACGACTCCACGCTAGCCGGGGCTACCCTCCGGACCGGTGAGCGAGGCGAGCAGCGAGCACAAGCGGCGGGCATCGCTGGCCCCGCAGACCGCTCGGAAGGCTCCCCGACTGGCCGCCGGCCGAGCCCGCGCGCTGGGCCTGCCCACCCGGGGGACGACGAACGCGAACCGGCTCCGCCGGGTGGACCGCTGGCTGCTCGCCACCCAGATGCCGCGCCTGCGGGACTCCGCCCGGCCGCTCGTCGTCGACCTGGGTTACGGATCCTCCGCCGTGACGACGCTGGAACTCGTCGACCGGCTGGAACCGGAGGTCGACGGGCTGGAGGTCGTCGGCCTGGAGATCGACCCGGCGCGGGTGGCGGCCGTCGAGGCCGACCGCGATCCGCCGCGGGTGGACTTCCGGGTCGGCGGCTTCGAGCTGGGCGGACTCCAGCCGGTGGTCGTGCGGGCGTTCAACGTGCTGCGCCAGTACGACGAGGAGTCGGCGGCGCAGGCGTGGGACACGATGCGCGCCGCCCTGGGGCCCGGTGGCGTGATCGTCGAGGGCACGTGCGACGAGTGGGGACGGCGGTCGGCCTGGGTGGCCCTGGACGCCGGCGGACCGCTCACCCTGACGTTCTCCGCTCGCCTGTCGACCATCGGAAACCCGTCGGATCTCGCCGAGCGGCTGCCCAAGGCACTGATCCACCACAACGTGCCCGGGCAGCCGATCCATCAGTTCCTGCAGGCGTTCGACGCGTCCTGGGCGGCAGCGGCCGGGCTGACGCCCTTCGGTCCACGGCAGCGCTGGGTGGCCGCGGTGGAGGCACTCGGTGCGCAGGGCTGGCCGCTCGTCGGATCGACGCGACGGTGGAAGCACGGCGAGGTCACGGTGCGCTGGTCGGCGGTGGCCCCCGTCTGACCGACAGATTCCAAGCCGCTGTCCACATCCGGTGTGGGCTGTCCACAGGGATGGTCTCCGCTGGTCAGAGCGGCGAGCAGTGGCTACCATCGAACACGTGTTCGAAGGCAGGCAACCTGTACCGCCCGGCGGTGTGTCGTTGCTCGAGGCGCGGCTGAGCGGCTGGCTGTACCGGGCCCGTGGGCTGCCCGAGCTGGTGGTCGACTTCGAGCCGCACGTGTCCCGCCCCGCCCCAGACGAACATTGCCTGGAGCCTGTGACCGCCGA
>JAOPWH010000292.1 GCA_025965795.1 Blastococcus sp. | reverse complement strand
CCCCCGGGGGTCGGCCAGGAGGACGCGTCCGCGCTGATCAGCCATGGCCGCAATGGTAGTTGAAAGACCCCCTGCCCCCCGTCGCTCGCACGTCGCCCGGGGCCCTGCAGGGGGCCGGCGAAGCTCCTCTCCCGGGTGGAACTGGACACATGGTGTGTCGGGTCCGCCGTTGTGGGGCAGGCTGTGGTCATGGCTCGTGAGATCCCCGAAGTTGTCCGCGCCGCCGCTGGGCTGGCCGCCACCGTGCTCGACGAGGTGCAGAAGCTTCCCGAGACGCTGCCCGGGCTGCCGGTGCGCGTCATCGGGCTGGCCATGCAGCAGGCCATGAAGGTGCAGCAGCAGTACGCCGGGCTGGTCGCACGGGGCGACGAACTGTTCACCGGGCTGCGCGGCGAGAACGAGCCAGGTCTGGCCACCTTCGACGACGACGACGTGGAGCCGGCGCCCGGCGGCGGCTTCCGGGAGTCCGCCTTCGACCGCGCCGACTCCTCCAGCACCGTCGACGAGACCCTCACCGACGCTGAGGTCGAGGAACTGCCCGCCGACCCGGCCGCCGACGCCGTCACCTCCGTCGTGGACGAGCTGGCCGAGCAGGTGGAGGACGGGCGGCAGACGATCGAGGAGCTGGCCGAGACGGCCCCGGGCACCGAGGAGATCCTCGACGAGATCGCCATCGACGAGCTGGTCGACCAGGCCCCGACCCTGGCCGAGACGGCGCCCACGGCGGACGCCGACGCACTCGAGACGGCGCTGCTCGAGTCCGACGACTCCTCCGGGGCCACCGACGCCGACCAGCCCGCCGACCTGACCGCCGACCTCGCCACCACCGTCGACGTGCTGACCGCTGAGGGCGACGTCGCCACGGTCGACGCCGCGGTCACCGACGAGGGCATCGCCACCGCACCCGAGACCACCGCACCCGAGACCACCGCCCCCGAGACCACCGCCCCCGAGACCACCTCGGGCGGGTCGGCGACCGCTGTCGACGAGAGCGGCAGCCCGGTCGCCGAAGCGACCCCTCCGGCCGGGAACGGGGCAGCCGTCGGCGCGGCTCCGATCGACGGCTACGACGCCTTCTCGATCGCCCAACTACGCGGTCGGCTGCGCGGCTACCAGCTGAAGACCGTCCAGGACCTGTTCGGCTACGAGCAGGCGACCCGGTCCCGCGAGCCGTATCTGCGGATGCTGCGCAACCGGCTGGAGAAGCTCGAGGAGCAGGCGGTCGAGAGCAGCCCGCTGGCGCCGCGCGGCTGACGTGAGGAGCGGGCGCATCGGGCCCGCATGGCACTCTCCAGGGCGTGACCGCACCGTCCTCCCCCGAGTCGCCGTGGCCGGTGCGCACCGTCGCGCGGAAGGTCGCCGACTGGATCGGCCGCCTGGGTGAGGTCTGGGTCGAAGGCCAGGTCGCCCAGCTCTCCCGGCGGGGCGGCGCGGCCACCGTCTTCCTCACCCTGCGCGATCCGGCGGCGGACATGTCGGTGCCCGTGACGTGCCACCGGGACGTCGCCGACCGGCCCGGGCTGGAGCTGACCGAGGGCGCCCGCGTGATCGTCCGCGCCCGCCCCGACTACTACGTCGCACGGGGCTCCTTCTCGCTGCGGGCGACGGAGATCCGCGCGGTCGGCCTCGGTGAGCTGCTGGCCCGGATCGAGCGGATCCGCCAACTGCTGGCCGCCGAGGGCCTCTTCGATCCCGCGCGCAAGCGGCCACTGCCCTTCGCCCCCGCAGTGGTCGGCGTCATCACCGGGCGCGACAGCGCCGCCGAGCGCGACGTCCTGGTGACGGCACGCAGGCGCTGGCCGGCGGTCCGGTTCGAGATGCACAACTGCGCCGTCCAGGGACCGACCGCGGCCGCCTCGGTGATCGACGGCCTGCGCCGGCTGGACGCCGACCCCGCCGTCCAGGTCATCGTGGTGGCCCGCGGTGGCGGGTCGGTCGAGGACCTGCTGCCGTTCTCCGACGAAGGCCTGGTGCGGGCCATTGCCGCGTGCCGCACACCGGTGGTGACCGCCGTCGGCCACGAGACCGACACCACCCTCGTCGACCACGTCGCCGACGTGCGCGCCGCTACTCCCACCGATGCCGCGCACCGGATCGTGCCGGAGATCGGCGAGCAGCGGGGGCTGGTCGAAGGCCTGCGCGCCCGCGCCCGGCAGGTGCTGACCGGCCGGCTGGACCAACAGGTCCGCTGGCTCGACTCGATGCGCACCCGGCCGGTTCTCGCCTCCCCCGACCGCCTCCTGCACGGTCGTGAGGAGGACGTCCTGGGCCTGCGCACCCGCGCTCGGCGCACCCTTGTCCACCGGGTCGAGGGCGCCGAGCGCGACCTCGAGCACGCCCGTGCCAGGGTGGCGGCGCTCTCCCCCGCCGCGACCCTGGAGCGCGGCTACGCCGTCGTCCAGCGCACCGACGGCTCCCTGGTGCGGGACCCGGCAGCGCTGGCCGACGCCGAACGCCTGCAGGTGCGCGTCGCCGGCGGCAGGTTCCCCGTGCGCGTGGAGCGGACCGCCACCGGGAAGGATGAGAACCCGTGAGCGCCGAGCAGAGCACCCCAGAGCCGACGACGACCTACGAGCAGGCCCGCGAGGAACTCGCCGACGTCGTCCGCCGGCTGGAGGCAGGCGGGCTCACGCTCGAGGAGTCGCTCGGCCTGTGGGAGCGCGGCGAGGAGCTGGCCCAGCTCTGCCAGCACTGGCTCGACCGGGCCCGCGAGCGGTTGGCGGCCGCGGCGCCGGCCGACGACGCCGGGCGGAACTGACCCGGCGTCGTCTGCAGCGCGTCAGGCCGCCCGCGGCAGCACTCCGTCGGCGGTGACCACGAGACCCGCGTCGGACAGCAGGGCGAGCACCTTGTCGGCCCGGAGGCGGAGCAGGCGGGAGATCTGCATGTCGGCGAGTCGGTGGTTGTTGACGTCGGGGGCGAGCGGGTCGCCCGGGCCGTCGTAGAGGCAGCGCGCGAGCATGTCGCGGACCTCGGGCGGCACGAGCGGCCCCGGGCGTACCGGAGGCCGTGGCGACGGCACCCGGGTCACCATCCCGCAGGCACACGAACCGCCGGAAGCGGGTGGCCGGTGGTCGCCGCCGGGGCAGAGAACACGAGGGGGCATGGGGGCTCCTTGGAGCGGTGTGCGAGTGACTCTCCGAAGCTGTGCGAGTGACCCGCGTGACTGGTGGGGCGGAAGCGTCCCGTGATACGCGGCGGGTCGACACGCGACGCACCCACCTGATATCAGGTCGTGATGTTGGCCACAGCAAATTGTGTGGCGGCCGCGTCCAGCGGACCGGATCAGCCCGAGTAGGGCTTGACCGACGCCGCGACCGTCGCCAGCTCGTCGTCGGTCGCCGAACCCGTGACGACGACGGTCACACCGCCGTCCTTCCGCACCAGGGCTGCCTCGTCCCGTGCGGTGGTGGTTCGGGTCCAGGTGGCGCCCCCGATCCGCACCGTTCCGTTGTCGGTGGCGCCGTCGAGCACGGCGGCCAGCGGAGCCGCCCGGGGGTTGTCGCTCACCACGAAACCCGCGAACTCCTCCGAGGGCGTCAGGTAGCCGATCTCCAGCGTGACCGCGTCGCCTTGGCGGGCGTTTCCGGCGTCGGTCCGTGCGCTGGTCGGGCGGTAGTCCCCGGCGAGCCCGGTGGGCGCCGGTACGGGATAGCTCGCGCGGGCGGC
>JAOPWH010000281.1 GCA_025965795.1 Blastococcus sp. | reverse complement strand
CGCCAGGACGTGCTCGGCCACCTGACGGGGGTGACCCGATGACCGGACCGACGAGCGGCTTCAACACCCGGGCGATCCACGCCGGGCAGGAGCCGGACCCGGCCACCGGCGCGGTGATCCCGCCGGTGCACCTGACCACCACCTACAAGCAGGACGGCGTCGGCGGGCTGCGCGGCGGCTACGAGTACAGCCGCAGCGGCAACCCCACCCGGACGGCGCTGCACGAGGCGCTCGCCGCGCTGGAGGAGGGCACGCGGGCACTGGCCTTCGCGTCCGGCCTCGCCGCGGAGGACACCCTGCTGCGCACCGCCTGCCGGCCCGGCGACCACGTGGTCCTCGGCGGGGACGCGTACGGCGGAACGTTCCGGCTGATCTCCCGTGTGCTGTCGGAGTGGGGTCTGGAGTACACGCCCACCCACCTCGACGACCCCGACGCGCTGCGCGCCGCGATCCGCCCCACCACGCGAGTGGTCTGGTGCGAGACGCCGAGCAATCCGCTGCTGAACATCACCGACATCGAGGTCACCGCGGCGGTCGCGCACGAGGCCGGCGCGCTGCTCGTCGTCGACAACACCTTCGCCTCGCCCTACCTCCAGCGGCCGCTGACCCTGGGTGCCGACGTCGTCGTCCACTCGACGACCAAGTACCTCGGCGGTCACTCCGACGTCGTCGGCGGCGCGCTGGTCGTCCGCGATACCGGGCTCGGCGAGCGGCTGGCCTACAACCACAACGCGATGGGCGCGGTGGCGAGCCCGTTCGACTCCTGGCTGGTGCTGCGCAGCCTCAAGACCCTCGGCGTCCGGATGGACCGGCACTGCGCCAACGCGGCGCGGGTGGCGGAGTTCCTGCTGGACCACCCGGCGGTCGCGAGCGTGCTCTACCCGGGGCTGCCGACCCACCCCGGGCACGACGTCGCGGCGAAGCAGAGGTCCGGCTTCGGCGGCATTATCTCGTTCCGGCACAGGGACGTCGAGGACGCCGCGCTGAAGGTCTGCGAGCGCGCGCAGGTGTTCACGCTCGCCGAGTCGCTCGGCGGCGTCGAGTCGCTGATCGAGCACCCGGGGCGGATGACGCACGCCAGCGCCGCGGGCTCGCCGCTGGAGGTGCCGTCGGACCTGGTACGGCTGTCGGTCGGCATCGAGGACGTCGAGGACCTGCTGGCCGATCTGGACTCCGCGCTCGGATAGTCGGAGTCCAGCCGCCTCAGGCAGGAGGACCACCATGGCGATCCAGCGGATGGACCACGTGAGCGTCGTCGTCGACGACCTCGCGGCCGCGATCGCGTTCTTCGCCGAACTCGGCATGGAACTGGAGGGGACGGCGCCGATCGAGGGACCCTCGGTGGACCGGCTCAACGGGCTCGACGGCGTCCGGGTCGACATCGCGATGATGCGGACGCCGGACGGCCACGGCCGGCTCGAGCTGACGAAGTTCCATGCCCCGGCAGCGGTCCGCGCCGAGCCGGAGAAGGCACCGCCGAACACCCTGGGCCTGCGCAGCATCATGTTCGCCGTCGACGACGTCGACGCCTCCGTCGCCGGCCTGCGGGCCCACGGCGCGGAGCTCGTCGGAGACGTGGTGCAGTACGGGGACAGCTACCGGCTCTGCTACGTCCGCGGTCCGGGGGGAATCCTCGTCGCCCTGGCCGAGCAGCTGAGCTGACGGTCCGGACCGGCGGCGGGACCGGCGCGCGTCCGGCTGTATCCGCGGCCGGCGGCCGACGCTCATCCCGGCATGGGCTTCCTGGTGGTCACGGTCGTGGCCGACGTGACGGGCGTCGTCCTGCTGGGCAGCGCCCGGGGGCTGGAGCGGCCGGGGCATCTCCTCGCCGGGGTGCTGGCCCTCCTGCTCGGCTTCGTCATGTTCTCCTACGCGACACGGACGATCCCCGCGGGCCTGGCCAACGCGGTCTGGGCCGGGGCGAGCATCGTCCTGGTGCTCCTCCTCGGCCGGATCTTCCTGAGCGAGACGATCACCGCGGCGCAGTACGTCTGCCTGGGGCTGATCCTGGCGGGCACGCTGGGCATCTACCTCCTCGGCCGGACGCCGCTGTCATGACCACCGTCATCGAGTCCACGTGGGCCGTGCCGACTCCCGTCCAGCTGCGCGGTGAACTGGCCGCGATCGATCTGCCGCGGCTCGTCGAGCGGCACGGCACGCCGCTGCTGCTGCTGGACCCGGCCAGGGTCGCCCAGCAGTACCGGGTCCTGCGACGGGCGCTGCCCGACGTGCGGCCCTACTACGCGGTGAAAGCCCTGTCGCACCGGGCGGCGCTGGCCGCGATCCGCGACGAGGACGGATTCTTCGACGTGGCGTCGCCCGGTGAGGTCGCGCTGGTCGGCGGGCTGGGCGTGGCGCCGGACCGCTGCATCTACACCCACCCCGTCAAGAAGGCCGCGGACGTGGCGGCGGCGGTACGGGCCGGCATCCGGACGTTCGTCTTCGACAACGAGCGCGAGCTGGACAAGTTCGCCGGTGTCGAGGACCGGGTCGAGCTGATGCTGAGGCTCGAGTACCGCACGCCGGACGCACTCATCGATCTGTCCTACAAGTACGGCGCACGACCCGACGACGCCCTCGATCTGCTGCGCGCCGCGTCGCGGAGGGGGCTGCGGGTGACCGGGCTGTCCTTCCACCCCGGCAGCCAGCTGGCGAGCGTCGAACCGCTGCTCCGGGACATCCGGCACGCGGCGATGCTCATCGACTGCCTGGCCGAGGTGGGCATCCAGATCGAGGTCCTCGACATCGGCGGCGGTCTGCCCGTGCCCTACGACGGCGCGGTGCCGCACGTGGACAGCTTCGTGTCGGCGATCGAGGAGGAGATCCGCCCGCTGACCCGACGCGGGATCCGGGTGATCTCCGAACCCGGGCGGTTCGTGGCGGCGCCCGCCATGCTGGCGGTGGCCGCCGTGGTAGGCGTCGGCCGGCGTGGGGGAATGCCCTGGTACTACCTGGACGACGGCCTGTACGGGAGCTTCTCGAACGTGCTGAGCGACCACGTCCACCCCACGATCTACGCCTACGACACGATCTACGCCGACGACGCGGTGGAGCGGGACGTCGTCCCCAGTGTTCTCGCGGGGCCGACCTGCGACAGCACCGACGTGATCACGACGGGTGCGATGCTCCCGGCGCTGGACGTCGGCGACCTCGTGGTGGCGCCCTTCATGGGGGCCTACACCAGCGTGACGGCCTGCGAGTTCAACGGTCTGCCCAAGGCGACCGTGGTGGTGGTCTGAGGCGCGGGAAGCACGGGCCGGTTCCGTGGGTTGTCGCCAGCAGCCGCACCGAGCGAGAGGATCCCCCCGTGAGCACGACCGAGAGCACCCGAGACCTCGCGGCGATCGAGGCAGAGCGCGCCCGGATCCGGGAGGCGCACCTCAAGCCCGCCGGAGAGCGTCCCTCCTCCACCGCCCGCGGGCTGCACCACACCGCGCTGATCAGCAGAGACGTCGAGCGGACGGTGCGCTTCTACCAGGACGTGCTGGGGTTCCCGCTCACCGAGCTGATCGAGAACCGCGACTACCCCGGGTCCTCGCACTTCTTCTTCGACATCGGCCACGGCAACCTGCTGGCCTTCTTCGACTTCCCCGGTCTCGACGTCGGCCCCTACGCCGAGGTGCTCGGCGGGCTGCACCACATGGCGATCAGCGTCGACCCGGAGCGCTGGGGGAAGCTGGTCGGGCGGCTGACCGAGGCCGGCATCGAGCACGTCGTCCACAGCGGTGTGTCGGTGTACTTCCGCGACCCGGACGGCGCCCGGATCGAACTCATCGCCGATCCGCTCGGTGAGATGTACGGGCAGCACGTCCTCTGACCGCGTCCGCCTCGTGAGCACGGCCTCCGACAGCCCGCAGCCGGTCACCCAGCCACCGCGTCCGGGTCCGGCCGCGCGCCTCTCCCTGCCCACCCTCTCGCCGTCCTCGCGGCTCTACATGGGCACGGAGGCCGGCGGCTCGGCGCTCCTGCTGCTCGGCACGGTGCTTGCGCTGGCGTGGGCGAACTCGCCCTGGTCGGGCGCCTACGAGTCGTTCTGGACCACCCCGGCATCCATCGGCGTGGGCGGCGCGGAGCTCACCCTGGACCTGCGGCACTGGGTGAACGACGCCGCCATGGCCCTGTTCTTCCTGGTGGTCGGGCTGGAGATCACCCGTGAGGTGAGCGTCGGGGAGCTCCGGGACCGGCGGAACGTGGCCGCTCCCGCCCTCGGCGCGCTCGGCGGCCTCGCCGTCCCGGCGCTGGTCTACCTGGCGTTCAACCCCTCCGGTCCGGCCTCCGCCGGCTGGGGAGTCGTCATGTCGACCGACACCGCGTTCGTGCTCGGCATCCTCGCGCTGTTCGGGCCGCGCTGCCCGGACCGTCTGCGGCTGTTCCTCCTCACCCTCGCCATCGTCGACGACATCGGCGCCATCTCCGTGATGGCGCTGTTCTACAGCGGCGACCTCAACGTCGGCCCGCTGGTGGTCGCCGCCGTCCTCGTCGCCGTGCTGCTCGGCCTCCGCTGGGCCGGGGTGTGGCGGCTGACCCCCTACGTGCTCGTCGGCATCGCCCTGTGGCTGGCGGTCCACGAGTCGGGGGTGCACGGCACCCTGGCCGGCGTCGCAGTCGGGCTGTTGCTGCCCTCGAAGGAGCCAGGACCGGAGCAGCTGGAGCGCACCCGCAGCTACGGCCGGGCGCTGCGCGAGCAACCCGACGCAGCGCGCGCCCGGTTCGCCGGGCTCGCGGCCGCGGCCACCGTGCCGGCCAACGCACGGCTCCAGCAGTCGTTGCACAAGTGGACCGCCTACGGCGTCGTCCCGGTCTTCGGCCTGGCCAACGCGGGGGTCTCGCTCGACGCCGAGACCCTGCGGGCGGCCGCCACCTCCCCGGTGACGATCGGCATCTGGGTCGCCCTGGTGCTGGGCAACGCGCTCGGCATCACCGCGGGCACCGCTGTGGCGCTGCGGACCGGGTGGGGCGTGCTGCCGGGCGCGGTCCGCTGGTCCCACCTCATGGCCGGCGCGACCCTGGCCGGCATCGGCTTCACGATCTCGCTGTTCATCACCGACCTGGCCTTCTCCGACGAGCACCTCAAGGAGCAGGCGACGATCGGGATCCTCGGCGGATCAGTGACCGCCGCCGTCGTGGGCGTCGTCGTCCTGCGGCTGCTCGGCGACCGCTTCCCGCTGTGCTCGCCGGACACCGAGGGACCACCGTCGCTGCCGCCCCGGCCCTGGCGCGCTCCCGGCAGCTGAGTGGCCGCCGCCGACGGCACGGCGCAGCGCGTCGAGCTCCAACCGTCCGGAATAACGGACGCCGTCGATGAACAGCGTCGGCGTGCCCTCGACACCGGCGGCCAGCCCCTCGGCGAAGTCCGCCTCCACCCGGTCACCGAAGGCCTGCGCCGGCTCCCCCACCACGAGCCCGCCGTCCAGGCCGAGCGAGTCGGCGTAGGCGCGCAGCGCGACGTCGGTGAGCCGGTCCTGACGCTCGAAGAGCAGATCGTGCATGGGCCAGAAGGCGCCCTGGGCGTCGGCCGCCTCGGCCGCCAGTGCCGCGGTCAGCGCGTACGGGTGCTTGTCGGCCAAGGGGAAGTTGCGGAAGACCAGGCGCACCCGGCCCTGCGATCCGTCGACCAGCTGCCGCAGCACCGGGGCCGCGGCGGCGCAGTACGGACACTCGTAGTCGCCGTACTCGACGACCGTGACCGCGGCGTCGGGCGCCCCGCGGACGTGCTCCTTCACCGGTCGGGATCGGTGACGAGGTCGGCGTACTCGGGGTGCCGCTCTATCCAGCCGCGGACGAAGGAGCAGCGTGGTACCACCGAGCCACCCCGGGAGCGGACGTCGTCGAGGGCCGCGCGGACCAGCGTGCTGCCCAGACCGGACTGGCCGGCGTCGGGGTCGACCTCGGTGTGGGTGAAGACGACGACGTCCCCGCGGCGCTCGTAGGCGGCGAGGCCGAGGACCTGCTCGCCGTCGCGGATCTCGTAGCGGTCGGCTTCCGGGACGTCCCGGACGATGGGCTCCATGGGGGTGGGCAACTCCTCGCGTCCGGTCCCGATTCCGGATCGGAGCACCAGCCGCCGACGCCGGCATCCCCATGTGCCACCGCGGCCCGGCGCCCGGGAGCGCACAGGCCGATCGCATCCTCCCTTTTTCATGCCCACTGCGAGCATGCTGCGGCCAGCCGGTGGAGACCGGGCCCAGAAGAAGGAAGCCGCCATGAGCGCAGCCGCACGCCATCGGTCATCCAGCGGACGACGGATCGGACAGGCGGTGGTGGCTTTCGTGCTCGGCGCCGGAACGCTGCTGGCCGTGTCGGCGGCTCCGGCCGGGGCCGCCGACGTCGGGTGCATCGATGGCGGCGTCTGTGTCGCGGTCCCAGCCGTCGTCGAGAC
>JAOPWH010000273.1 GCA_025965795.1 Blastococcus sp. | reverse complement strand
GCGCTTCGCCGCCCCGGCGCTGATGGCGGGGAACGTGGGCCTGCTCAAGCACGCCAGCAATGTGCCGCAGACCGCCCTCTACCTGGAGGAACTCTTCGTCGACGCCGGCTTCCCCGATCACGTCTTCCAGACCCTGCTGATCGGCTCCGGGCAGATCGAGCGGGTGCTGCGCGACGACCGGGTGGCGGCGGCGACGCTCACCGGAAGCGCGCCGGCCGGGCAGTCGGTCGCCGCCATCGCCGGGGACGTGCTGAAGAAGACCGTGCTGGAGCTGGGCGGCAGCGACCCGTTCATCGTCATGCCGTCGGCGGACCTGGACAAGGCCGCCGAGGTCGCCACCACGGCCCGGTGCCAGAACAACGGGCAGAGCTGCATCGCGGCCAAGCGGTTCTTCGTGCACGCCGACGTCGCCGAGGAGTTCACCCGGCTGTTCGCCGAGAAGCTGGGGGCGTTGACCGTGGGCGACCCCATGGACCCCGATACCGAGGTGGGCCCCCTGGCCACCGAGTCGGGCCGGGACGACGTCGAGAAGTACGTGCAGGACGCCGTCGACAAGGGGGCCACCGTCGTCGTCGGCGGGCAGCGCCCCGACGGGCCGGGGTGGTTCTATCCGCCGACGCTGCTCACCGGCATCACGCCCGAGATGGATCTCTACGCCGAGGAGGTCTTCGGGCCGGTGGCGGCGCTGTTCACGGTGGGCAGCCTCGACGAGGCCATCGAGATCGCCAACGGCCACCCCTACGGGCTCGGGTCCAACCTCTGGAGCGAGGACGCCGACGAGCGCGCGCAGTTCGTCCGCGACATCGCCGCGGGGATGGCGTTCATCAACGGCATGGTCACCAGCTATCCCGAGCTGCCCTTCGGTGGGGTCAAGCAGAGCGGCTACGGGCGGGAGCTGACCGACCTCGGCATGCGCGAGTTCATGAACGCCAAGACGGTGTGGGTGGGCCCGCCCAGCAGCGAGCAGGGGGAGGGCGACACCGCGGCGGCCGCCTCGGAGTGACCGGCATGTTCGACGTCGACTGGATGGGCCTGCTCACCCGCACGGTGCTCCGGGAGCGCACCGCCGAGCTGATCGCGGAGGCGTGTGCCTGGGCGGTCGGCATGTCCGACCAGCCGCACCACCTGCGGTCGGGCGGTCGGCTGGTCGGCACCGGGACGACGGTGGGAGAGCGGGCGCTGACCGGCCTCGCGCTGAGCGGGGACGAGGACGGCCGGCTCGATCTCGGGGACGCCCGCCCGGGCAGCTTCCAGGACGCGCTGAACGGCGTCGGGCAGGACGGGCGGCTGCAGGCCGACCGCTTCGACGAGGAGCTGCTGCATCCGTTCGTGCTCGAGACCTGTCTGCGGGCCGCCGACCGCGCCCGTCGGACTCGCCCGGCCGACTGGTCGGAGCTGGCCGATGACGTGGGGGAGGACGCCGCCGACCTCGCCGATGTCGTGCGCGCCGGCGGATGGGAGGCCCCGCTGCGGATCGACGCCGAGCATCTCGTCCTGGCGGCTCTGGGCGGCGTCCCGCTCATCGAGGTGGAGGCCGAGGGGCTGCCGCTCTCGCTGGTGCGCGCCGCCGAGCAGGTCACCCGCGGAGCGGCCGCGGAGCCGGCTGCCGTTGCCGACGACGACGCGCTCGCCGGGGCACTGTTCCTCGCCGAGGCCGCGCTCACGGCCACGGCGCTGCCCTTGCCGGTGCCGGCGGCGGACGCCCAGCGGCTCCTCGTCGAGCTGCTGGACGCCGGGCTGGAGGTCGAGGAGATCGGCGGTGTGCTTCCCCACCTCCCGGTCCAGCCGGCCACCGCCGCGGCGGTGGCCGCGCTGATCGCCGCGGCGGACTGAGCCGGGGTCAGACCTCGTCGACCTCGAAGGTGCGGGTCGGGGCGACGAACTCCTCCTGGGCGTCCACGAGCAGGATCTCCCGCGACCCCGCGTCCTCGGTGCGCTGCAGCAGGCCGAACACCGAGGCCGCGGCGCCGGCGAGCGCGTCGGCGGCCGAGCGGGTCCGCAGCCAGTGGGCGAGGAAGAGGGCGGCGATGGCGTCGCCGGCGCCGTTCACCGACACGTCCAGGCGCGGGGTGCGCACCCGGAAGTGGCGGCCACCGTCCGAGGCCAGCAGGTCGACGGCGTCGTCCGGGGTGTCGTCGGTGATCAGCGAGGTGGTGAGCACGACCCGCGGCCCGAGGTCGTGCACCGCCGCGACCGCGTCCTTGACGTCGGCCAGCGAGCGGGTCGTACGCCCCGACAGCAGGTCGAGCTCGAAGTGGTTGGGCGTCACCAGGTCCGCGGTGGGGACGGCGACGTCGCGCAGGAACTCCTCGATGCCCGGCCGGACGAACACGCCCCGGCCGACGTCGCCGATGACCGGGTCGCAGCAGTAGACGGCGTCGGGGTTGGCCGCCCGCACCTTGCCCACGGTCTGGACGACGGCGTGCCCGATGTCGGCCGATCCGAGGTAGCCGGAGAGAACGGCGTCGCAGCGGGGGAGCACGCCGCGGTCGCTGATGCCCTGCACGACCTCCTCGACGGCCTGCCCGTCGAAGACCCGTCCGGTCCACTCGCCGTAGCCGGTGTGGTTGGAGAACTGGACCGTGTGGACCGGCCAGACCTCGATGCCGAGGCGCTGGAGCGGGAACACGGCCGAGGAGTTGCCGACGTGCCCGTAGGCGACGTGGGACTGGATGGAGAGGACGGCGACCACGAGGACCGACCCTGGCACACGGGGGCCGAAGAGTCCTCCGGACCTTTCTCAACCAGGAGGTTGACAACGTCGAGCACGCGGCTCTACGGTGCTAGTCAACCGAAAGGTTGAACACAGGAGGACGACATGGCAGCCGATCCGCTCTCCCGGGTGTTCTCGGCACTGGCCGACCCGACCCGGCGGGACATGGTCGCCCGGCTCACGCTCGCCGACGCCACCGTGAACGAGCTGGCCCAGCCCTACGACGTCAGCGTCCAGGCGGTGTCCAAGCATCTCAAGGTGCTCGAGGACGCCG
>JAOPWH010000240.1 GCA_025965795.1 Blastococcus sp. | reverse complement strand
CGGCGCGGCGTCCCTCCGGCGCGGTCGATGCCCCCGACCGGGACACCGACCAGGTCACGAGAACAGCGTCACCGCGGCGTGGTCACCGGGACTCGGCCACGACCTCGCGACCCAGCTCCCGGGCCATCGCGAGGGCGCACAGGTCACCCCCGGCCTCCTGCACCCCGCGGACCCAGCCGGGGACCTCCGCGGCGGGCATGGCCTGTCCGAGCAGCCAGCCCTGGGCCAGGTCGCAGCCGGCCTCCCGCACCATCTTCAGGTGCTCGACGGTCTCCACTCCCTCGGCCACCGACTTGATGCCGAGGGTGGTCGTCAGTCCGACGATCGCCGTCAGCACCGCGCCGGTCTCGCCGGCGCCGGCCCGCTCGGCCGCCGTCAGCAGGGACCGGTCGATCTTGAGCGTGCCGATGGGCAGGGCGAAGAGCTGGGCGAGTGAGGACCAGCCCGTGCCGAAGTCGTCGATCGCCACGCGGACGCCGAAGCTGCGCAGGACCGTCAGCTGGTCCTCGGCCCGCGTGGGGTCCTCGGCGAGGCTGGTCTCGGTCAGCTCCAGGATCAACTGGTCGGGGGGCAGCCCGGAGTCGCGCAGGGCCACCCGCACGTCGCGCACCAGCGTCTCGGCCGAGAAGTGCCGCGCGCTGACGTTCACCGACATCCGCAGTTTCAGCCCCTGGGCCGACCACTCCGCGGCTCGCCGCGTCGTCTCCCGGAGGAGCCACCGCGTGATGGGGATGACCTGACCGGTCTCCTCCGCCACGGAGAGGAACGAGTCGGGGGGCAGCAGCCCCCGCTCCGGGTGCTGCCAGCGGACCAGCGCCTCCACACCCTCGACCTCGCCGGTGTCGAGCCGGACGATGGGCTGGTAGTGCACGACGAGCTGGTCGATCGCGTCCTCGCGCAACCGCGTGGCCACCTCCAGCCGCCAGCGCGCCGCCTCCCGCAGCACCGGTGAGAACAGGTGCACGCGGTCCCGCCCGGAGCCCTTGGCCGCGAACATCGCCGCGTCGGCGTCGCTGAGCAGCTGGTGGGCGTCGCACTGGTCGCGCCGCGAGACCGCGACACCGATGCTCGCCGACAACGGCACCGAGATCCCGGAGGCGGTGAACGGCAGCGAGAACGAGGTCTGCAGCCGGAAGGCCAGGGCGGCCGCCTCCGGGGCCTCGCAGCGCCGCGCGATCACCAGGAACTGGTCACCCCCGAGGCGGCCGACGACGTCTCCCGGTCGCACCTGTTCGGTCAGCCGGGTACCGACCTGGCGCAGCAGTGCGTCGCCGAGCTCGTGGCCCAGCGAGTCGTTGATCGTCTTGAACGCGTCCAGGTCGAGGACCAGCAGCGCCGCCTCCCCGTCGGCGCCGCCGGACAGGGCGCCGGCGATGGACCGCAGCAGCGCGGTGCGGTTCGGCAGGCCCGTGAGGTCGTCGTGCGCGGCCTGCCAGGCCAGCGCCTGCTCGCCGCGGACCCGTTCGGTGATGTCGACGTGGGTGACCACGATGCGGCTCGAGGAGGCCACGTTCGCGGCCTGCAACTGGAACCAGGAGACGCGGGCGCCGAGCTGCGCGGAGTACTCGTGCTCGAAGGCGGCGGTCGGCCCGTTCCCCGCGCCGGCCCAGAGCTTGCCCAGACCGTCGCTGATCGCGTCGTGGTCCTTCCGGCTCAGCCCATGGGACATCGACGCCAGGTAGTCGTCACCGACCCCACCGGGAACGATGCTCGAGGACCGGAGCAGCTCGCCGTTGGCGGTCCACGCCCGGTTCGCGCTCAGGATCCGGCCGTTCCCGTCGACGAGGACGGTCGCCGAGGGCAGGGCCTCCAGCACTGCGGCCAGGTCCAGCAGTTGGGCGTCGCGCTGCTCGTCGGTGCGGCGATGGGCGTCGACGTCCCGGAAGAAGATCGCCAGCCCACCGGAGGGGTCCGGAAGGACGCGGACCTCGTACCAGCGGTCCAGCGTGGGCGAGAAGTACTCGAACATCCGCGGGTGGCCGTCGGCCAGGACCTCGCGGTAGTTCTCCTCGACCAGCGAGCCGCGGGCCTCGGGGAAGCACTCGAGCGCGACGCGGCCGAGCAGCTCCTCCGCGCGCCTTTCGAGCAGTGTCTCCGCCGCCGCGTTCAGGTACGTGAAGCGGCCACCGCGATCCAGGCGGTAGACGGCGTCAGGCACCGAGGCGAACAGGGCGGGCCCAGCCTGGGCCGGCCCGTCGTCGTCCTCGTATGGCACGTCCCGCTCTCCATCCCCCGCGGTTCGTTCCTCCGCCTGGCGCACGCTACGACACGGGCACGAGTGCCGTGTCCGACGCGAATTACACCCCTGTCACTTCAGAGAGTAAGCCCTCGGGCACATGCTCAGACACCCCCGACGGTAGCCCGGTCCACGATCCGGCGTGCCGCCACGCCCGCCGGCAGGGTGCCGAGCACGGCGCCCCAGTCGCCGCCGAGGCGGGAGGCACAGAACGCGTCCGCGACCGGTTCGGGGGCATGCCGCAGCAGCAGCGAGCCCTGCAGGCACAGGGCCAGCAGTCCGGCGATGCGGCGCGCCCGCACGGCCAGCTGGTCGGGGTCGCCGAGCTCGCCGTGCAGCCTCTTCACCGCGTCGTCGAACCGGGGATCGGCTCCCCGCGCGAGCTCGATCTCGTCGCTCACCGCGGCGAACGTGTCGGAGGAGCGGCCCATCGCGCGGAGGACGTCGAGCGCGATGACGTTGCCCGACCCCTCCCAGATCGAGTTCAGGGGGGCCTGCCGGTAGAGCCGGGGGAGCCCCGACTCCTCGACGTAGCCGTTGCCGCCCAGCACCTCCATGGCCTCGCCGACGACGCCGGGAGTGCGCTTGCAGACCCAGAACTTCGCGGCCGCACCGGCCAGCCGCAGGAACGCCGACTCCCCCGCGTCGAGCGCCGCGGCCAGCCGGATCGCCAGCGCGGTCGCCGCCTCGCTCTCGACCGCCAGGTCGGCCAGCACGTTCTCCATGAGCGGCTGGTCGACCAGCAGTGCCCCGAACGCCCGGCGGTGCCGCGCGTGGTGCATCGCCTGAGTGAGGGCCGCCCGCACGGTGGCGGCCGAGCCGAGGACGCAGTCCAGGCGGGTGGTGTTGACCATCTCGATGATCGCCGGAACCCCGCGCCCGGGCTCGCCCACCAGCCAGCCCGCCGTCCCGTCGAACTCGACCTCGCTGGAGGCGTTGGACCGGTCGCCCAGCTTGTCCTTGAGCCGCTGCAGGGCGAAGACGTTGCGGCTGCCGTCGGGCAGGACACGGGGGACGACGAAGCAGGAGATCCCCTCGTCCAGCTGGGCCAGCACCAGGAAGAGGTCGCTCATCGGGGCGGAGGTGAACCACTTGTGGCCGGTCAGCAGGTAGGACCCGTCCGGCTGGGGGACGGCGCGGGTCGTGTTGGCCCGGACGTCGGAGCCGCCCTGCTTCTCGGTCATACCCATCCCGGCGATCAGGCCGCTCTTGCCGGTCGGCTCGGCGAGCCCGAACTCGTAGGCGGTCGCGGTGAGCCCCGGCTCGTACCGGGCGGCGAGCTCCGGCGTACGGCGCAGGGCCGGGACGGCGGCGTAGGTCATGGTCACCGGGCAGCCGTGGCCCATGTCCACCTGGGTCCACCCCAGGTAACCGACCGCTCGGCGCACGTGGGCGGAGGGGGACGGCTGGACCCACGGCGCGCCGGCGAGCCCGTGCTCGACCGCCGTGCGCATCAGCTCGTGCCAGGCCGGATGGAACTCCACCTCGTCGACCCGGTGCCCGTAGCGGTCGTGTGTCCGGAGCTTCGGCGGGTTCTCGTCGGCCAGCCGCCCCCACTCGTGCGCCTGCTCGCTGCCGGCCAGGCGCCCCAGGCCCGCCAGCGACCCGAGGGTGGCGGCGTCGGCGTGGCGCAGGCAGGCCTCGGCCAGCGCCGCGTCGCCGGCGATCGGATCGTGACCGGTCAGCGGCGGAACCTGGTTGCTCACCTCGTGCGTGGCGCTCATGCGCCGACGCTAGCCCGACCGTCGGGCGATGGTGATCAGGTCACCTGATCGACATCAGGCAGGTGGTCCGCCGGCGAGGAGGTGCCGGAGCAGGTGCATGGCCCTCGTGACGGACCGTTCCCGCACCGCCGTCCGGGACCCCGGCAGGACCAGCGAGCGGGCCTCCTGTCCCTCGGGGCCGGAGACGCAGAGGTGCACGGTGCCGACCGGCTTCTCCGGCGTTCCGCCCCCCGGACCGGCGATCCCGGTGATCCCGACGCCGACGTCGGCGCCGAGCCGTACCCGGGCGCCGTCGGCCAGGGCGGCGGCCACCTCGGCGCTGACGGCTCCGTGCTCGGCGAGCATCGTCCCGGGCACGTCGAGCAGCTGCTCCTTCGCGGAGTTCGCGTACGCGGTGACGCCCCCCAGCACCCAGGCCGACGATCCGGGCCACGCGGTCAGCCGGGCCGCGAGCAGGCCGCCGGTGCAGGACTCCGCCGTGGCCACGGTGAGCCCGCGGTCGGCGAAGGCGATGGCGACGAGCTCGTCGAGGGTGGGTCCGGTGGAGAAGAGTGTGTCGGCGTAGTGCTCGCTGATCAGGTCGCCCAGCCGGTCGTAGGCGGGCTGCGCGGCCGGCGCGAAGCGGGTGACGATCTCGAGTTCGCCGTCCCGCAGGCACGTGGTGATCTCCAGATCGGCCAGCTCCCGCTCGTGCTCGCGGAGCGTGACGGCCAGCTGCGCCTCGAGAGTGCCCCAGAGTCGGATGGTCTCCTGCCGGAGCTCGCTGCGGCCGGCCAGCGCACGCTGAACCGCGTCGGCGGCGACGGCGGCGGGCCACATGCCCTGCAGCTCCGGGGGAGGCCCGGGCAGCACGAGGATCGTCGGCCCGCTCCGTCCCTCACCCGGCGGGACGACCAGCCCGGGGGCCGTGCCGACCGGTTCGAGCACCGTCGCGCCGTGCGGCACGCGTGCCTGCTTCGCGACCCCGGCGGCGGTCGCCGCGGTATCGGTCCGCCAGCCACGGCGGGCCACGAGGTCGTCCACGATCACGGCGATCCGCGCCTCCAGCGCGGGGTCGACGGCGGAGGCCCGGCCCTGGAACTCGCCGACGACGTCGGCCGTGAGGTCGTCGGCCGTGGGACCCAGCCCGCCGGAGGTGATCACCAGCGACGCGTCGGTGGCCGCCAGGAACGTCAGTGCCGCATGCAGGTCCGCCGGACGGTCGCCGACCACGACGACGTGTGAGACGTCCACGCCGAGCACCCGGAGCTGGTCGGCCAACCAGGGACCGTTGCGATCTGCCACCCGGCCGGTCAGCACCTCGGTGCCGGTGACGACGATGCCCGCCCGCGTGCTCACGGACCGACCCTAGAAGAAGGAGCCCGGCCACCCCACCTCGCAGGATCGGCGCGAGCCTCGGGACGGGGCCGCGGGGCGCGCCTCGCCGACGGCGTTCGACCCCGCCGATACCGTCGGACCGAGCGGGCCACCGCGGGGGTTCCCAGCGCGCAAGGAGGATCCGTGAGCACACCGATGGAGCCCCAGCCGTCCACCGGCCCGGCCGGGGGCCGGCCACCGTCCACCGAGGAGATCCCGGTCTTCACCCCGACCGGCGCCACGGCCACGGGAAAGGCACTCCCCCCGCACCCGGACGCGGCCCTGCCGGCGCCGGTTCCGATGGCAGCCGCGCAGCCGACCGGTCCCGTCGACTTCATGCCCGGCCTGCCCGGCGCCGGTGCCCCTCCGGTTCCACCGCCGGCGTCGTCACCGGCACCACCCGTCCAGCCTCAGCGCGCACCCCAGCCCCCTCCCCCTCCCCCTCCCGCGCCCGCGGCTGCGACCGCCGTCCAGGGGCCGGTATGGCCCGACACCCTGGACGCCGACGGACATGCCCAGGAGCGCCCCCGGAAGCCACGCGCTTCCCTGGGCCCGGGAGACCGTTCGGCGCTGGTCGGGATCGGGCTGACCGCACTGGCCGTGGCACTGCTGCTGATCGGCCTGACGCTGGACGTCGGTGGGGACTCGTTCTGGTCGGTCGTGCCGCTCTGGTCGGGCTTCGCCGTGCTGTGCGCACTGCTCGGGCTGCTCGCCTTCGCCGCGTGCTACCTCTCCGGCAAGCGCCTCCGGTCCGGGCCGGCGTGGCAGGTGGCCGCCGCGGGGATGGTCGGCCTCTCCGTCTTCTGGCTGCTGGTCGTGCTGCCGCGCGTCGACACCGACCGTGGCTTCGTGCTCACCGCAGCCCTGGCGTGCCTCGGCGGTGCCCTCTGGATCGGACCCCGCACCCGCGCCTGAGCCGAGTCCCCTCACGGGGGCCGACGTTCAGTTCTTCGCGCTGGGCGGGGCGCTGCTGGCGGTCGTGGTCGTGGCGGTCGTCTCCGTGGGGGTGCTGGTGTCCGACGTCGGCGTGGACGCCTCGCTCGTGGTCGTCTCCGCGGGCGTGCTGGTCCCGGCCGGCGCGGACGACGTCGTCGGGCTGGCCGACAGCGTGGGCGCGTCCGACGACTGCGATCCCGTCGGCCCCGCGGACGTGGCCGATGCCGTGCTCGTCGCCTCCGACGCGCTGCTGGCGCCGCCGATGCCCACCGCCGCTCCGGTCACCCCCGAGCCACCGCCGTCACTGCCGTTCCCGGCGGACCCTGGCTCGGCGAAGTACACCGCCACGGTGTCCCCGGCGGAGAGCGCGGTGCCGGCGGGACGGACGTCGGTGACCATCCCGGGAACCGCGTCCGGTGCCTCCTGGGCGCGGCGGTCGACGGTGAGGCCGAAGGCCGCCAACTGGGTGGCGACCTCGTCCACCGGGCGGCCGATGTAGTCCTCGGCGTTCAGGACGATGCTCTCGCCGGTCCGCGGCTCGGCGGCGGCCGCCGGAGAGGACGGCGTACCGGAGGTCAGCGCCTGGAGCAGAGCGGCCGCGATGCCGGCCCCGGCGAGCAGCCCCAGCAGGGGGAGCAGGACCATCGCGAGCCTGTTGCGCCGTCGGGGCGCCGGTGCGCGGCGACCCCTACCCGTGACCTGCGTCGGCCGCGCGTCCTCGGCGGCCGGGAAAGGCACGGCCGCCACCGGGACGTCGACGGTCAGGGTGGTCGGGGCGGGGGGAACCTCCCGGCCGGCAAGGACGTCCTCGACGGCGGCCACGAAGGCGGCACCGTCGACGAAACGGGCCGCCGGGTCCTTCGCCAGCGCTCGGGTGACCAGGGTGCGCACGCCGGCGGGCAGCTGGCTCGGGAGCGGCTCGGGGTACTGCCGCACCTGCTTCAGGGCGATGGTGACCGGGTTGTCGCCCTCGAATGCGGGACGTCCGGTGAGGCACTCGTAGCCGATCAGCCCGAGGCCGTAGACGTCGCTGGCCGGGCTGGCCAGCCGTCCTTCGGCCTGCTCGGGCGAGAGGTACTGCGGCGTGCCGATGACCTGCCCGGTGCGGGTGAGCGCCACGCTGCGCGCGGACCACGCGATCCCGAAGTCGGTGATCTTCACGTGCCCGTCGGGGCAGACCAGGATGTTCCCCGGTTTCACGTCGCGGTGGACCATGCCTGCCCGGTGCGCCTCGCCGAGCGCGAACCCGGTCTGCCGCAGGACCGACAGGGTGGTCGCGGTGTCGAGCGCCCCTTCTCGCGCCAGCAGCGCGGAGAGGGGCTCGCCGGCTACGAGTTCCATCACCAGGTACGCCAGCGTCTCGCCGGTGCCGTCCTGGGCGGTCACCTCGCCGTAGTCGAAGACAGCGGCGATGTTCGGATGGCTGAGGGACGCGGCGTTCTGCGCCTCGGCCCGGAAACGCGCGAGGAAGGTGGGGTCGCCGGTGTACTCGCTGCGCAGCACCTTCACCGCGACCGGACGCTGCAGCGCGAGGTCCTCGCCGCGCCACACCTGGCCCATGCCGCCGGCGGCGATCAGCTGGTGCAACTCGTACCGGTCGCCCAGGCACCGCCGCCCTGGTTCGACCACGGGGGTCACTCCTCGTCCTGTCCGGTTCGGCTACGTGCGGGCCGCCACGATGCCGCCCGGGAGCGCTCCAGCTTCGCCCCCTGCTCCTCGATGACCAAATCCGGGGTCGTCTACACATCGACCCGGGGTAGCGCTGCTCACTCCCTCAGTCCCGGAGGGTCGGCCGGCGGAGGGTCCGCCGGCGGAGGGTCGGCCGGCGGAGGGTCCGCCGGGACGGGCGGCCCGTAGCCGGGCGGATAGTCCGGTGGTGGTGGCGGCGGCTCCCCACCACCGGGGTCGGGCGGGTTCCCGGGATCGGCGGGGGCGGGCGGATCGATGGGGGCGGGCGGATCGACGGGGACGGGCGGATCGACGGGGACGGGCGGATCCACGGGGACAGGCGGGGCGCCCGGACCGGCCGGGTCGGTCGGTGCGGCCGGGTCGGTCGGTGCGGCGGGGTCGGTCGGTGCGGCGGGATCCACCGGGCCGTCGGCCGGCGGGGCGGGGTCCACCGCCGGAGAGGCCGGCACGGGCGCCGGTGCCGACGGTGCCACGGCGGTGTCGGGTCCGGCTGGATCGGCGGCCGCCACCAGAGACGCCCCACCGGACCAGGACTCACCGTCCAGGACGGCGCGTACGAGCGGTGAGGCGGGCTCCTCAGGTGTCGTGGCCGGTCCCGGCGAACTCGAGGCAGCCGGCACGAGCGTCGGACCCTCCCACCGGATCACGCGCAGCCCCGCCGCGACGTCGTCGCCGGAGGCAGCGGCGGACAGCTCGGCGCGCTGCGCCACCGGGGTCGTCGCGGGCCGGCCGGTGAGTCCGGCCAGGCCCTGGTGGAGACAGGCGGCCAGCGCAGTGCCGATCATGAGACCGGCCAGCGGAGCGGCCGCCCGCATTCGCTTCCGGTCGTCGCGCCGTCCGCCTCGCCGCACGCTTCCTCCCGACGACCCACCCCCGGACCCGTCGGCGGGGCCGAGGCGTGGCGGTCATGGTGCTGGAGCGGCATGGTTGGCGGCAGGTCGTGGCTCGCGAGCGGGGACTCGCCACCCATCGAGGGCGCGGCGACTGCACCGCGTGCGCACGTGTGCACGCCCCAGTGATCAGCCGGAAGAGCGCGCACGAAGGCAGATCGGGTAGCCGGCGAGGATCGCCCGATCCGACCTGCTCCCGCGACCCGGGCCCGACATCGGTGAGGCAGTCCTCACCTGCGCAGCAGCGGGGTCGTCCCCCGGCTGCGCGGTCTCGCCCGTCCACCGCCGTGACAGGGTGACCCCGACGAGACCCCGAGAGTCAGGACGACGATGCCCGACACCATCACGTCCAGCACCGTGACCAGGGACGACGCCGGCGGGGTGGCCACCGTCACCCTGCAGCGGCCCGCGTTGTCCTCCGCCCTGCGCGCGGACCTGCTCGCCGTGGTCCGCGAGATCGCGGTCGACGACTCGGTCCGCGCGGTGCTGCTGACCGGTTCGGGCAGAGCCTTCTGCGTCGGTCAGGACCTCGCCGAGCACGTCGAGTCGCTGCGGGGCAACGCCGCGACCTCGCTGTCGGTGGTCGAGGAGGAGTACAACCCGCTGATCCTGGCGCTGGCGGCCCTCCGGGTGCCGGTCGTCGTCGGCATCAACGGCGCCTGCGCTGGTGCGGGCCTGGGCATCGCGCTGGCCGGGGACCTGCGGGTCGCGGCGGCGGGGGCGAAGTTCACGACCGCGTTCACCGGCATCGGGCTGTCCAGCGACTCCGCGCTGGCCTCACGCCTGGTGCACTGCGTCGGCGGCTCCCGGGCGGCCGAACTGCTGCTGCTGCCCGAGCCATTCCTGGCCGAGACGGCGGCGGAGTGGGGCCTGGTGCACCGCGTCGTCCCGCCGGAGCAGCTGCCGGCCGAGTCCCAGGCGCTCGCCGCGCGCCTGGCCCAGGGGCCGACCGCGTCCTACCGCGCGGTGAAGACCGTGCTCGCCACGGCGGCGACGGACTCACTGGAGGACACACTCGCCCTGGAGGCGCGGCTGCAGACGGAGCTGGGTCGTACTGCCGACCACCACGAGGCGGTCGAGGCGTTCCTGGCCAAGCGCCCCCCGGTGTTCACCGGCCACTGAACGGGCGAAGCCTGCACGAGTGCACCTGCCGTCGGGGCGAGAGTCCTCACCCGGCGACAGGGCGTCTTCGGCCTCGCTGCGGGGTTCCGCCGCGAGCCTGCCGGCGGCGGGATGCAGCGAGGTCCTTCACCAGCGGGTGAGGGTGGCGCAGGCCGGGCAGACGTCGCGCGCGGCGAGCGGCCAGTGCTGGTCGGGCTCGACGCGGGCCAGGGCGCCGCAGACGGTCAGCTCGCACGCGCCGTCCAGCTCGGCCTCGAGACGGTGCAGCTCGACCGCGTGCCACAGCGCGACGGTCGGCCCGTGCGCGCGGCTGCGCGCGGCGACGAAGACGGTCGGGGACAGCGTCTGCACGGTCATGGCAATAAGGTCGGCAGAACGCCGGTGTCTGGTTACGGGTGGCGGCCCCCGGCTCCCCCGCAGGGGGGAGGCCACGGCGGGTACCCAGGCGGTGCAGGATCCCCGCCATGGAACTCACCAAGCACGGTCATGCGTGCGTGGCCCTCGACGAGGACGGGCGTCGCCTGGTGATCGATCCGGGGGCGTACACCGATCCGGGCGCGCTCGACGGCGCGACCGCGGTGCTGATCACCCACGAGCACCCGGACCACTTTGCGCCGGACCGGATCCGGGCTGCACTGGAGGGCGACCCAGCGCTGGAGGTGTGGACCAACGGCTCCGTCGCCGGGCAGCTGGCGGGTTTCGGGTCGCGGGTGCACGCCGTCGGTGACGGGGACGCCGTCTCGGCGGCGGGGTTCGACGTGCGCGTGCACGGGGAGCTGCACGCGGAGATCCACCCGGAGATCCCGCGGATCGCCAACGTGGGCTTCCTGATCGGTGGTCGGGTCTTCCACCCAGGTGACGCACTGACCGTCCCGGAAGAGCCGGTGGCCACGTTGCTGCTGCCGGTGCACGCGCCGTGGTCACGCACCGCCGATGTCATCGACTACGTGCGCGCCGTGGGCGCCGACCGGGCGTTCGCAGTCCACGACGGACTGCTGAACGAGATCGGGCTGGGCGGCGTCGCGGGACTCCTGGGCGAGAGGGGGCCCGGCACGCCCACGCCGTACAGCCGGCTGGCCCCGGGGGACACGGTCGAGCTCTGAGCCCGCCCCTGTCCCCCGGGGAAACGCGTCAGCGGACGGCGCGGTTGTTGCGGTTGGTGAGCGTGGAGGCGGCGACCACCAGAACCGCGGCGACGATGATGGAGATGATCCACCGGATCCAGTCGATGCCGTTGGTGTCCTTCACGCCGAGCGCCCCGCTCACGTAGTACCCGATGAGCACCCCACCGATACCGCACAGCACCGTGAGCCAGAGGGGCGTGTTGTCCCGCGCGCCGGGGGCGACGAACTTCCCCAGCAGGCCGATGATGAGGCCCGCGACGAGCAGCCCGATGATCTCCATTGCCTAACTCCTCAGATAGCCTGCCCGGCGTGCGCGCTCCCGGCACGGTGCCGGGTGTGCCGCCGGGGCATGAGTGCCTCCGTACCCCCGAAGTGGATCTCTGATGCACGCGTCGCCCGATCGGGGGCTCTCCACCGGTCAGCCGGCGGAGGCCGCCAGGTCGACGTGGGCCGGAACCTTCTCCAGCTCGGCGTCCAGGGTGCGCTGGACCAGTCGCTGACGGGTCCGCCGCTGCAGCCGCTGGACCAGACGGTTGGCCTCGCGGGGCTCCAGCGCGAGGGTCATCGTCACGCGCGTGCCGCCGCTGTCGGTGTCGGCCAGCTCGATCCTCGTCGTCCAGGCCTCCGTGGGGAGGTCGAGTCGGGTGTCCACCCTGTGCCCTGGCTTCCACACGACGATCTCCCCCCGCGGGGCGCCGGGGTCGGGCGACCCGTCGAGCCGGCCGGGCACACAGACGAACGTCGTCCCGAGGCCCGTGCCGTGGACGACGTAGGAGACGTCGCACACCGCGCAGTAGGGCTCGAGCACCGCGAGAGCCCGCCATACCTCGCGACGGCCCTGCGGCACCTCGCGGACGCCGCTGGCACGGGCCGCTCCGGCTGCCACCTCAGCGGCCGCCGACCGAGACCTCGAACTCGACCTGGCTCACGTCCGGGCGGAGCCGGGAGAAGCTGTGCACGAGCGGCCGTCCGGCGGTGTCGCGCACGGTGGTCCGGACGACGAGCAGCGGCGAACCGGCCACCACGCGCAGCAGTTCGGCCTCCTGCGGGTCGGCCGTGCCGACGTCGACGACGATCCGCGCGGTGGCCAGGTCGGCCTGGAACTCGCGGCGCAGGAAGTCGTACAGCGAACCGGAGCTGAAGTCCGCCTCGACGGCACCGCCGAACAGCGTCGCGGGCAGGAAGCTGTGTGCGACGTGGTTCGGCTCGCCGTCGACGCTGCGCAGCCGCTCGAGCTCGACCACGTCGGCCGTGGCGTCGAGCGCGAGCTCGACGGCCACCGCGGCGGGCACGGGGACGGTCCGCTGGGTGAGCACCTCGGTGCCGACCTGGGCCCCTTGTTCGCTCATCACGGAGTTGAAGCCCGCGATGCGGTGCACGAAGCTCTCCCGGTACTCGTGGCGGATGGCCGGCCGCGTCACGTAGGTGCCCCGGCCCTGCTCGCGGACCAGGTGCCCGTCGGCGACCAGCCCGTCGACCGCGCGCCGCAGGGTGATGCGGCTGACCCCGTACTCCGCACAGAGCACCGGCTCGGGCGGGAGCAGTGTCTGCTCGGGAAGCGCGGTCACCCGACGGCGGAGATGCTCGCGAACCGCGAGGTACTTGGGTCCGGAGACGGGGCTGACCACGGCTCAAAGGTACGGGATCGCAAGACGTCTGGACGTCATGTCGTATGGGACGTCCCATGGGACCGGTCACGTCGGCGGTCGAGGCGGCGCTTCCACATGTCATCAGGACGTTATGACGTATGGTCGGGACTCGCCCATCTAAGGAGCCAGCCGGTGCGCATCGGCATCCTCACCGGCGGGGGCGACTGCCCCGGCCTGAACGCCGTCATCCGGTCCGTCGTCCGAACGGCCACCACTTCCTACGGTAGCGAGGTCGTCGGCTTCCGCGACGGCTGGCGGGGTCTGCTCGAGGACCGGACGACGCCGCTGGACATCGCGGCGGTGGACGGTCTGCTGACCCGGGGCGGCACGACCCTGGGCTCGGCCCGCGTCGCTCCTGAGCGGCTGCACGCCGGACTCCCGCAGATGAAGAGTGTGCTCGCCGCTCACGGGATCGACGCGCTCATCCCGATCGGTGGCGAGGGCACGCTGACGGCGGCACATCTGCTGTCGCAGGCCGGCGTCCCGGTCGTCGGCGTTCCCAAGACGATCGACAACGACATCGACGAGACCGACCTGACCTTCGGCTTCGACACCGCCGTGAGCATCGCGACCGAGATGATCGACCGGCTGCACACCACGGCGGAGTCGCACCAGCGGGTGCTCCTCGTCGAGGTCATGGGCCGGCACGCCGGATGGATCGCCCTGCACGCCGGCCTGGCGTCGGGCGCCCACCTCACCCTCGTCCCGGAGGAGCCCTTCGACGTCGAGGACGTCTGCCGGCTGGTGAGCGCGCGCTTCGACCGCGGCGACTCCCACGTCATCGGCGTCGTCGCCGAGGGCGCCACCCCCCGCCCGGGCACCATGCCGCTGCGCGACGGCGGGGTCGACGAGTACGGGCACCGGCGGTTCACCGGTGTCGCCCAGCAGCTCGGCGAGGAGCTGGAACGCCGCACCGGCAAGGAGGTGCGGACGACGGTGCTCGGCCACGTGCAGCGCGGCGGGACGCCGACCTCCTTCGACCGCGTCCTGGCCACCCGCTTCGGCCTGCATGCCACGGTGGCTGCCCACAAGGGGGACTTCGGCCAGATGGTGGCACTGCACGGGACCGAGATCGAGCTGGTCCCGCTGTCCCGGGCGGTGGCTCGGCTGAAGACGGTCAGCCCGTCCCGGCTGGCCGAGACCGGCGCCTTCACCGGCTGACCTGCACCATCAGGGGACCTTGGACCCGAATGGATCGGGGGCAACGGGGTAGCGCCCCGTATGCCGGCGTCACCCACGATCCAGTGACCATCTGGAGTGACGGCTGGTCCGAGACAGGCAGACGGGGACGGAGGATTCAGGGGTGAGCGATTCGCCGGACTGGCGGAGCCGCAGGTGGGCCGCCACGCATCAGCGGATCTACGACACGGCGATGCGGTTGTTCCAGGAGCACGGCTTCGAGCCGGTGACGGTGGGACAGATCGCCGCAGGAGCCGAGGTGTCGGTGCCGACGTTCTACGCGCACTATCCCTCCAAGGAACACATCGTCATGCAGTTGCCCACTGCGGAGGACATCGCCCAGCTGATCGCCGGGCAACCGGCCGGTCTGCCGGCCGCGGAGCGCATCCGGCGGGCCGTACCACTGTGGCTCTCCCACTGGACCGCGGAGGAGCTCGAGGTCCACCTGTCCCGGTGGCGGGTGATCGCCACGACCCCGACGCTGCGGATACGGGCAGCGGAATTCGAGCGGACCACCGCGGGCATGGTCACCGACGCCCTGCCGGTCGAAGGCGCGAGGCTACGGCCGGGGGATGCGACCGTCGTGAACGCGTACCTGGCTGCGTACACCTCCGCGGTCCTGGCCTGGGCCGACGGCAACGGCGAGCGCAAGCTCGAGGAGCACGTCAACGAGGCGTTCGACGCGCTCGAGGGTCGATGAGGGAGCGTCGCCCGGTCAGGCTCCGGGGGACCGCAGCTCCACCACCGTGACCTCCGGCCGGGCCCCGATGCGCATCGGTGGGCCCCAGTACCCCGCTCCCGCGGTGACGTAGAGCTGCGTGTCCCCGAACCGGGACAGTCCCTCGACCGACGGCTGGTCGAGGCGGATCACGTAGTCGAACGGCCACAGCTGCCCGCCGTGCGTGTGTCCCGACAGCTGCAGATCCACGCCGGCGGCACGGGCCTGCTCGACCATCACCGGCTGATGCGCCAGCAGGACGACCGGCGTCGCGTCGTCCCGCCCGTCCAGCGCGGCATCGAGATCCGCGCCGTGGCCGGGGACGCCGGATCGGGCCGCCGTCCGGTCGTCGATCCCGGCCAGGTCGAACGACGCCGTCCCCCGCCGGATCGCGACCCGTTCGTTGCGCAGCACGTCGACGCCGAGGGAGCGCAGGTGCAGCAAACACGCCTAGGCGACCACGAAGAACTCCAGGTTGCCTGTGACGAAGAAGACCCCCTGCTCACTGACCAGGTCGGCGAGCGGTGCGACGTCCTCGCGCAGTTCGGCCACCTCACCGTCGACCAGGTCCCCCACGATCGCCACCACGTCGGGGCGCTGGGCGTTGACCAGTTCCACCACCCGCTCGAACCGCCGGCCGCCGTAGGTCGCCGACAGGTGGCCGTCGGAGAAGGTGACGATCCGGAAACCGTCGAGCGCCGGGTCCAGCCCCGCCAGCGTGATGGGCACGCGGCGGACGACGGGCGGGGAGTTCGCGATCCAGGCGCCGGTGCCGGCCGTGCCCAGCGCCACCGCGCCCGCCGTGACCGCCAGACCCCGCGAGAGGAACAGGCGCCGGGAGGCTGTAACACTGCCGTCCTGCCGGACGGCACTGCGGCCAGGAGCCGTTCCCCCTTCGCGTCGAGCCGCTGAGTCGTGCCTGCGCGGGACCCTCCGGGCCCCACTCGGCGCGACGCCGTCGGTCGGCTCTGGTGCCTTCCGCTCGAGCTCGTCGTCACGGCTGCGTTCGGATTCTCTCGTCACCCACCACCGGAGGAGCAGCCGGACGGGTTCCAGGGCGAGGAGGGTGAGCACGGCGTAGAAGGCGATGCCGAGCCAGCTGTAGGCGACCCAGTCCAGCGGGGCGGCGGCGTCCAGGGACAACGCCCGACGCAACATCACCGCCAGCGCCGGCAGCAGGCCCAGGACGACGACCAGCAGCGTCAGCCACCGACGGGGTCGACCGGGTCGCGTGGTGCTCCGGACCAGGCGCCACCACAGGTAGCCGTGCAGCAGCAGCATCGCGGTGAGGACGACGGTGCCGAAGCCCAGCAGGCCGACGAGGGACAACGACGACCTCCGGGTGGACGCGGGCTGGCGGGTCGATCGAACACGAGGGCGTGGTCCGGCCGCCCGCAGGACCAGGCGTCAGGGGTCGGACCCGGGTCAGGTCTTCTTCCGGGCCGCCGCCAGCAGCGGATGCAGGGTCGGCTGGAGCGCCTCGAAGCGTGCCTCGGCCCGCTCCGCCCGCGCCTGCTCCAGCGCGTGCAACCGTCCGTAGGCGAAGGCGCTCTCGCCGGCCGCGTTCGCCGCGATCGCCATCCGGCGGCAGTGTTCCCGTGTCACGACCGTGTCCTGCCGGTCTCCCAGCGCCTTCTGGACCTTCTTGGCCGCGCGCACCGAGCGCCGGCCGGGCCGGCCGAGCTCGTCCGCGGTGACCTCCGCGGTGTATCGCAACCGCTTGGCGGCCTTGCGGACGTCGTGCAGTGCCGTGTCGTAGCGGCCGTCGTCCCGCTGGTCCCCGCCGATCCGACCGGCCCGCACCACCCGACGGTCCAGGCGCTTCGTCGCCCGCCGGAGCGCCCGACGCAGGACCCTGGCCGCCGGATCACCGGCCCGGTCGCCGGAAGGCGCGGCGTCCAGCAGGGCGTACAGCCCGTCCAGCAGGCGGAGGTACCGCGGGTCGGCGACCATCCGGTCTGCCGCCGCCAGGCCCGAGGCGCCCGCACGCAGCGCGGTCTGCTGCAGTCGCGCTGCCACCGGACCCATCACCAGCTCGACCGGCTCCGTGGCCAGCAGCTCCCGCAGGTGCGCCAGGGCGACCTCGTCGTCGCGGGCCGTCGAGAGCTCGCCCCCCAGCCAGGTCAGCTCCTCCCGGAGCGGTGGCGTGGCGTCGCCCAGGACCGAGGAGAAGTCGGCCAGGATGCTGCGCAGCCGCCGGGCCGCCACCCGCAGCTGGTGGATGGCGTCGGGCTGCCGGGTACGCAGCAGCAGGTCGGCCGCCTGCAGGGCCGCCACCTGCTCCCGCACCGCGGCGAGGACCACGTCGCCGGCACGTGGGCCACCCTTGGCCGGCTTCTCCATGCCTCGGCCGCCGCTCCCGGCAGCCAGGGCGAGCGCCCGGCCCAGCTTCGAGGCCGACGCCGACGGACGGGCGCCGGCCGCAGCGAGCACCTCGCCGACGGCGTCGAGCAGCGCCGCGTCACCCTCCACCAGCTCCACCTCGACCTCACGCCAGACGAGCACCGTCGTCTCCCCCGTACGGGGCACCGTGGCGGACACCGTGTCGTCGGCGAGCTCGGCGAGGACCCGGCCGTCGCCGTCGCGGAGCGCCGTGACCAGACGCCGGGTCCGGAGGGTCGCCGCCGGACCGACCGCAGCCCCGCGCAGCAGCCCCGCGACCGTCGCCAGGAGGGGCGCCGGCGGCTTGCGTACCGCCCGGCCGAGGGGCGCGTGCAGTTCGCGGCGGGCGCCGTCGGCCGCGGGCAGCTTGAGGTGCCAGCCGGCGTCCGGGCCCCCGGTGCGGCGACGCAGCGTCACCCGTCCGTGCTGGAGCCGCAGATCGGCGGTGTCGAAGTAGGCGGCCTCGAGGAGGTGCTCGACCGGTTCGTCGACGGTGACGACGTCGGGGAGTTCCGCGAGAGCGGATGCGGCGGGCGGCGCGTACGAGTCGTCGACGTCGTACTTCCGCTCCACCTCGAGGTGCTCACCGACCACGGGCCGACGGTAGGCGGGGAACCGGCGAGCGGCCAGACCAGCGGCGCTGCCGTCCTGGCGCTGGCTACGGTGACCGGCGATGCCTCCGTCGCGCCCGACCTCCCGCGGCCGGTCGGCCGTCGCCGCCGCGCTGCCCTGGGCGGTGGCCGCCGCCCTGCGGTTGACCGGCACCGAGCGCGGCTACCCCCTCGTTCCGGCGCTGTCCTTCGTCCCGTACGCGGCGGCGACCGCGGTGCTGCCCCTCGGTGGTGCCCTGCGCGCGCGGTCGAGGGCTGCCGTGCTGCTCGCCGGCGCGTCGGGGACGGTCCTCGCCGGGGCGGTCCTGTCCCGCGCGGGGAGGCGGCCCTCGGCGCCCGCTCCGGACGGCGACCGGCTGCGGGTGGCCACGGTGAGCCTGCGGCTCGGGCTGGTGTCGGCCGCACCCGTGCTGGACCTGGTCCGCCGGTGCGACGTCGACGTCCTGGCGGTCGCGGAGCTCACCCCTGCCGCGGAGCGCGCGTTGCGCGCGGCCGGCATCGACGACCTGCTGCCCTCGTCCCACGTGATCGCGGCGCGGCGAGGATCCGCGCCGAGCGCATCCGGCGCGGTCTGGACGCGCCGGGAGGTGCGATCGCGCGGATCGGTGCCCGGCGGCTTCGAACAGCCGCGGGTCCGGCTGGCGACGTCGGGTGGGCCCGACGTCGAGGTGACCGCCGTCCACACGCCGCCGCCCTCGACGTCGCCGGCCGCCGTGCGGAACTGGACCCGGGACCTCGCCGCGCTGCCCGGCACCGAGCCCGGCGTACTGCGCGTACTCGCCGGCGACTTCAACGCGACCCTCGACCACGCGGCTCTGCGCAGGGTGCTCCGGCGCGGGTACGTCGACGCCGCCCGGGTCACCGGACGGGCCCTGGACTGGACCTGGCGTCCGCTGCGCCTGCGACATCCGCGGCTGACCCTCGATCACGTGCTCGTCGATCCGCGCATCGCCGTGAGGGCGGTCGAACTGGTGCCGGTGGCCGGCAGCGACCACCTCGCCCTCGTCGCCGACCTGGTCCTGCCCCGGTAGGAACGCGAGTCGATGTTCGCCCACCGCGGCCAGTGGGCACGCTGCATGGCAGTGGCACCCGACCGGGGGTGGCGCGGGAGGAGAGCCTGTCCATGTTGAGCGAGCGCGAGCTGTCAGCCGCCGTCGGGACCACTGCCTACGACGGCAGCGGCGACAAGATCGGCACGGTGGAGCACTTCTTCGTCGACGACCGGACGGGTGCGCCCACCTGGGTGGCGGTCACCACCGGTCTCTTCGGCACCCGCCACTCGGTCGTCCCGGCGGTCGACGCGAGCTTCGACGACGGCGGCCTGCGGCTGCCGGTGAGCGTGGACGCGGTCAAGTCCGCCCCACACGTCGCCGGTGACCACCTCGATCCCGGCGAAGAGGCCGAGCTGCGCAGGCACTACGGGCTCGACGCCGGCACCTCTGCCGTTGCCGACGTCCATGCCGGGGTACCTGCCGAGGCGCCCACGGAGGAGATGCGCGTCGTCCAGCCGCCCGTTCCGGTCCCCCCGGCAGGCACGGGTGGCCCCGCCGACGGCGCCATGACGCGCAGCGAGGAGCGGCTGCGGGTGGGCACCGAACGGGTGGCCACCACCCGTGCCCGGCTGGTGAAGTACGTGGTCACGGAGGAGGTCCAGATCACCGTGCCGATCCGGCGCGAGGAGATCCGGGTGGAGCAGGTACCGCTCGACGCCGTCGACGACGTCGGGCCGGGCGAGTCCCTGCTGTCGGCGGAGGACCGGTCGGCCGGGTGGGCGGACGGCGGAACGGACGGCATGGCCGGCGGCGGCGCGGGCGGACCGACGAGTGGTGAGCTGCCCGACGAGATCATCCTGCACACCGAGCGGCCCGTGGTGACCGTCGAGGTGGTCCCCACCGAGCGGGTGCGGCTGCGGACCGAGGTGGTGCAGGGCCAGGAGACGATCACCGAGCAGGTCCAGCGCGAGCAGATCGTCGTCGACCAGGACGTCGCACCCCGCACGACGGCGCGCGCGGGTCAGGTCACCGACCGGGCCGACGGCCCGCTCCCGGGCTGAGTCGCCCGGCAGGCTGCTGAGCCGCGACGGGCTCAGGCCCCGCGCAACTCCCAGGTGAAGCCGAACGAGACGGACCGGCCGGATGCGGCCGGGTCGTCGCGGACGGCCACGCTGAACCGGAAGCTGCGGGTGTCCTGGGTGCCGGCCGGCTCCCACGTGGTCAGGCCGCTGCCGTAGTCGGCGTGCCCGGTCGCGAAGTCGGCCAGGGTGCCGCTGTAGAGCGTGCCCGTGGACGCGAAGCCCTCACAGGTGCCGAACGAATCCGGCGCCTGCTCGCCGACCTGCACGGTGAGGTCCAGGTAGGGCGCGAGGTCGCCCCCGGTCGCGGCCGCGTACAGCAGCACCGGCTGCGGTTCGCCGCTCCCGGCATAGGTGACGTCGATGCAGCGGTCGAGCGAGATCCCGGGCGCGAGGGCCGCACCAGCAGGGAACATCGCGCTCCCCGCGTCGCTGTCGGTGAGCTGGACCGCCATGGCCGGGGTCTCGGTGGGGTCGGCCTCCGGTTCCACGATCGGCGCCTCGACGGGGGCGGGCGGCGGGGTGGATGCCACCGGATGCACGGCGGCGGGCGCCCGCCCGGCCGAGTGCGTGCGCCCGTCGGCCGGGGCACCGATCGGTACGTAGTCGGTGACGCTGTCGTTCTCCTCGACGAAGGCGGCCTGGGACCCGGACACGACGAGCAGCGCGACCAGGGTGAAGGAGAGCGCGAAGGCCGACAACTGGATCGCCAGGCCGTTGAGCGAGAACCGGCGACGGCGCCGCTTCGGCCGGCCGGCCGCGGCCGACGGAGCGCCGGTCATGCGTCGTCCATCGTCAGTTCCAGGCCGGTCGTCTGCACCGCGCGCGACCGTTCGGCGGCCGATCACCGGTCCGCCCCGGCCGGCACGCCGTCCTCGTGGGCGCGGGCCGCCTTCCGGTTCCGCTTGACCTCGTACATCAACTGGTCGGCCGCGCCGAGCAGCGCGTCCAGGTCGCGCTCGCCCGGGGCGGCGTGCGCGGCGCCGATGCTGACCCCGATCCGCGCCATGCCGGCCTCGAGCAGGAACGGCTTGCCCAGATCGATCTCGATCCGTCGGCCGAGTCCGGCCAGGTCCTCGTCCGAGGCCCCGGGGACGACGACCACGAACTCGTCACCGCCCATGCGGCCGAGCACGCTGTCCTCGCGCATCGCGCCGTCCAGCCGGCGGGCGACCTTCTCCAGGAGCTCGTCACCGGCCGCGTGACCGAGCGTGTCGTTGATCCCCTTGAAGCCGTCGAGGTCGCAGAACAGCACCCCCAGGTGGCCGGGCAGCTGCTCGGCGGTGAGCACCAGACCGCGCCGGTTGAGCAGGCCGGTCAGCTGGTCGCGGGTCGCCTGCTCCTGATAGGTCTGCTTGAGCGTCTCCAGCTGCTGGACCAGCGCGGCGTTGGCCAGACCGACCCGCGCCTGGGCGACGAGCAGGTCCAGCGCCTCGACGCGGCGGGCCACCTCCTCGGGGGGCCCGGTCACGGTGGCGGTGAACAGGTAGGGATCGCGCCCGGGCACCGGCAGCTCGCGGTCGAGAACCGTCGATCGGGGGTCGTCGTCGTCGGCCGGTCCGCTGACAGTTCCGTGGTGGCCGGAACGATCATCGCCGTCCGTGGGGTCCACGACGACGGCCCTGATCGCCCCCAGCTGCCCGGCACCGGTGACGAGCTGGGTCAGGACCTCCTGGACGTCGAGCGGGAAGATCTCGGCGGTGATGGCCGACAGGTCACCCAGCAGATGGGCCCGGTCGTCGGCCGCCTGGCGGGCGGTCACGAGCCGGCCCACCTGGGCGACGAGGTGCTCGGCGAGCATGGCCACCGGGATGGTGGCCAGGAGCAGGGTCGGCATGGCGACGACGAGGGTGCCGAGCGCGTCGTCGCCGACCGTGTCCGGATAGACGACGACGTAGGCGCCGGTCGCCACCGAGCACACCGTCCAGAGCATGGCGAGCCCGCTGAGGCCGAACCAGAGAGCGGCCTCGAGCAGCGGCAGCATCAGCAGCACGAGCGCGAACGAGCGGGGCGGCAGGCCGGCCATGCTCAGCACACCGAGCACCACGACGGCGTCCGCGGAGGTCGTCAGCAGCGCGAGCAGGGAGCGGCGGCCGGACTGCGCACGGTCGGCGCGGCCGGAGAGCAGGGCCACCACGAGGAGGACCGCCGCGGCGGTGCCGGCCAGGGTCAGGACGACGTCCTTGCCCGGGTCCCCGGGCATCGTCGGCCGGTAGCCCGCGGCACCGATGACGATGAGGACCACGGCGACGAAGCGGATCTGTCGGAAGGCGCGTTCGGCGACGGACCGCCCACCCGAGCGGCGCTCCTCCGCGGTGGGACGGCGATCGGAGGTGGTCGAGCCGCGGCGGCTCACGAGAGACCCTCGAGCAGCTGGACGGTGCGGCGCTGTGCGGCCGTGCTCTGCGCGGCGAGCCGGCCGTGGACGAGGTCGTGCAGCGACTCGGGAAGCAGTCGCTGGTTGAGCGCCGCCCGCCGGTCGTCGGGGCGTCCCATCCGGCCGAGGAGCACCTCGGCGGGATTGACCCGTCCACCCGAGGCCCAGGGATCGAACGCGGGGTCGAAGGCGCGGGGGGCGAGCCGGAGGCCGATGAGCAGGGCGATGCCGCCGGCGACCAGCGGCAGGGTGCGGCCCTGGTAGAGCCAGAGCGACGGGCGGCCGATCCAGGGCACGGCGAGGACCGCGGCGCCCTTGATGTCCTCGACGTGCACGAAGGCGCTGTCCGGTGAGGCGTTCGCGTCGCCTCCGGTGCGGAAGGTGCCGTCGGGGAGCTGCTCGAGGATCCGGTGCAGGATCCGGCCGGTTTCCGGGCGGTCGTAGAGGACCACCGTGTTCGGGGTGAGCTCGTCGGGGGTGACCGACCGGAGCATGACGACGTCCCCAGGGGCCACCAGGGGCTCCATCGAGCCGGAGGTGACCAGGGTCGGTGTCCAGCCGAGGAAGGCCCAGGGGAAGGCGATCCACAGCGACAGGCTGCTGGCCATCGAGATGATCAGCATGCTCACCGTGCCGGCGCCGTAGAGCGCCGTCCGGCCCCAGGTCTTGCGCTCGGGCTGGCCGCTCCGGGTCAGCTGGTGCGCGTTTCCCACGAGAATCCGAACGTCGTGGTGAGGCCCTCGGCCGCAGGCACGTCCTGCACCGAGACGGTGAAGCGGAACGTGCGGGTCTGTCCTGTCCCGGTGGGGTCCCAGGTCGTCGAGCGGCTCGTGGCGTAGTCGGGATAGGCGCTGGCGAAGGCGGCGAGCGTGCCGGTGTAGACGTTGGTCGAGCCGCCGGCCAGGCCGAAGTTGGTGCAGCTCCCGAAGGCGTCGGCGGTGTCGGCACCGACGTCGATGGTGAGGTTCAGGTAGGTCGCCAGCGTGCCGGTCGGCGGGGCCGTCGCGTAGAGCTTCACCAGCAGCGGGTCGATGTTGCCGGTGTAGGTGACGTCGATGCACTTCTCGACGTTCGTGCCCGGAATCAGGCCCGAGCTGTTGAACATCGCGCTGCTGGCGTCGTTGTCGGTCAGGTCGACGGAGGCGGCGGTCACCGTGTTGGTCGTGTTGTCGTTCTGCGCGACGAAGGCGGCCCGCGAGGACGTCACGACCAGCAGGGCGACGAGGATGAAGGTCAGCGCGAACGCGGCCAGTTGGACGACGCGGCTGTTGACGGAACGGCCTCCACGCCCGGGCTGTCCGGCGGGCTGCAGTCGTGGAGCGGTCATGCCGGGTCCATCGGCTCACCCGCCCCCTGACTTGAGCGACTACAGCCGACTCCCTCTCCGGGGTGATGCGCATGGCGCGCGACGTCCGGCCTGCACCTCAGCCTCGGCGATCGGGCAGGAAGCGCAGCCGGTCCCGGGTGGCGGTCACCTCCGCGGCGTCGACGTCGGCGAGGACGATCGTCTCCACGCTCGAGGCCGTGGCCAGCAGCTCGCCCATGGGGCTGACGATCCGGCTGTCGCCGGCGTGCTCGGTGCCGTCGCCGGCCGTGCCGACCCGATTGCAGCCGACCACGTAGGCCTGGTTCTCGATGGCTCGCGCCTGCAGGAGGGTCTGCCAGTGCAGACGGCGCGAACCCGGCCAGTTCGCGGGCACGAGGTAGACGTCGGTCCCGGGGGCGGCCCGCCAGAAGACGTCGGCGAACCGCAGGTCGTAGCAGACGAACGGGGTGACCCGGAGCCCGCCGATGGTCACCGTGACCGGTTGCTCCCCCGCGCGGAAGCGCTCGTGCTCGCCGGCGTGGGTGAACGGGTGCAGCTTCCGGTAGCGGTGCGTCTCGCCGTCGGGGCCGGCGAGGACGAAGGAGTTGTAGGGCAGCGCTGCCTCTCCACCAGCCACCCCGCCCCCGTCTCCCCCGCCCGGCCCCACCCCATCCGGCCCCAGCGCCACCTCCGGGCAGGTGCCGCCGACCCAGACACCGTGCTCGGCCGCCTGCCCGGCGAGGAACTGGGCCGAGGGGCCACCCTCCGGCTCGCCGATGCCCGGCGTCATCGAGAAACCGGTGGAGAAGGTCTCGGTGAGCAGCACCAGTTCCGCCCCCGCCCCGACCGCCCGGGCCACCTGCGGGGCGAGCCGCTCGAAGTTGGCCTCGCGGTCCTCCCACACGATGTCGTGCTGCACCGCGGCGATCCTCATGGTCGTCATCCTCCCGGCCGGCCCATCCCCGCCAACCGCTCGACCGCCTCGGCCAGCACCTCGTCCCGCTTGCAGAAGGCGAACCGCACCAGGTGGCTGCCCAGGTGCGCATGCCCCGGGTCGTAGAACACCACGGTGGGAACGGCGACGACGCCGGCCCGCCCGGGCAGCGACCGGCAGAACGCCAGCCCGTCGCCGTCGGGCTGCACCGGACGGACGTCGACGGTCGCGAAGTAGGTCGCCTCCGGGCTGATCACCGGCAGGCCGGCGTCGGTCAGGCCCTTGACGAGGACGTCGCGGCGGTACTCGAGATCGCGCGCGATGGAGGCGAAGTAGTCGTCGTCCATCGCGAGTCCGGCGGTGATCGCGGGCTGGAACGGCCCGGCGTTGACGTAGGTGAGGAACTGCTTGGCCGTCCGGACGGCGGACACCAGCGGGGCCGGGCCGTAGATCCAGCCGACCTTCCAGCCCGTGACGTTGAAGGTCTTGCCGGCACTGCTGACGACCAGCGTGCGCTCCCGCATGCCCGGGAGCGCGGCGATCGAACGGTGCTGCGCCCCACTGAAGACCAGGTGCTCGTAGACCTCGTCGGTGAGCACGAGCAGGCCGTGTGCCGCGGCCAGCTCGGCGAGCAGCCGCAGTTCCTCGTCGGTGAACACCTTGCCGGTGGGGTTGTGCGGGGTGTTGAGCAGCAGGATCTTCGCCCGCGGAGTGGTCGCCGCGCGCAGCTCGTCCGGGTCGAACGTCCACGGGCCGGCGCCGTCGGCGGGTGGCCGGAGCGGCACCGGACGGGCCACGCCGCCGGCCATCGCGATCCCGGCGGCGTAGCAGTCGTACATCGGCTCGAACAGCACCACCTCGTCGCCCGGGTCGAGCAGGGCGAGCAGCGCCGCCGTCAGCGCCTCGGTGGCACCGGCGGTCACCAGGATCTCGTCGGCCGGGTCGTAGGCGAGCCCGCGGAAGCGCTGCACGTGCGCCGCGATCGCCGCGCGCAGCTCGGGGCGGCCCGGGCCGGGTGGGTACTGGTCGGCGTCCGTGCCGATCGCGGCCCGGGCGACGTCGAGCACCTCCGCCGGCCCGGGATAGTCGGGAAAGCCCTGGCCGAGGTTGACCGATCCGGTGGCCACGGCCAGCGCGCTCATCTCCGCGAACACCGTCGTCCCGAAGCCCTGCAGGCGGGCCGACAGGTAGGGCACCCGGTTCACGCTGCCCCCTCCAGCTCGAACCGGACGGTGCGCGCGGCCACGTCGGCGTCGGTCAGCCGCACCCGCACCCGTGTCCCCGGCGTGAGCCCCTCCCCGGTGCAGCGGCCCCGGACGGCGAACTCGTCGAGGACCACCGTGCCCTTGCCGTCCTCGGCATCGACCACGACGGCGGAGAAGGACGCGCCCTCCCGGCCGTGCATCAGCCAGGCCTCGGTCGCATCGACGGCCGCCCGCTCCACCTCGCGGGTGCGGCGGTCCGACGCAGTCATCAGCCCGGGGAGCTCGGGCAGCGCGGCCCGTAGCTCGGGAGCGGGCTCGCCGCCGGCCGCCAGCGCGAGGCAGACCTCGGTGCCGAACCGATCGACCAGTCGCCGCAGGGGCGCCGTCACGTGGGCGTACGACGCGGCCACCCCGCTGTGCACGGGCTGGGCCGGAGGAGCGCCGTCGAACGGGGTGTACGCCGCTCCCCGCAGCAGGGTCGCCGCCTCCTCCACGAACGCCGCGTGCCCGGGCCGGCTGGGATCGAGCGTGGCGATCACCGCCCCCGGACCGGTGTCGGCCGGCCAGTCGACGCCGAGCGCGGGGGCCAGCAGCCGCAGCCGGGCGACGTCCTCGGGCCGCGCCGGGGGCAGGGTGCGGAGCAGACCGACGCCGCCGTCGAGCATGAGCGCGGCCGCGCACCGGCCGGTGAGCAGTGAGATCTCGGCGTTCCAGGCCTCCACGGGCAGGTCGCCGCGCAGCACCAGGCCCCATCCCCCGTCGGCAGCCCTCGTCACCTCCTGCTCTGGGGTGCCGAGCTGGATGGCACCGCGCTCGGCGGCGCGGCGCAGCAGGAGGGCACCCAATGTGGGCAGCAGGGCGATCGCCTCCGGCAGCGTTCCCGCGTCGACCTGGGCCTGGACGGAGGGGTAGTCCAG
>JAOPWH010000230.1 GCA_025965795.1 Blastococcus sp. | reverse complement strand
GCCGTCCCCGTCTTCTGCATGTACCTGGTGGCCGCCGAACGGCAGGGGGTGGACCTCGGCAAGCTCAACGGCACGCTGCAGACCGACATCTTCAAGGAGTACATCGCGCAGAAGGAGTGGCTCTTCGCACCCGAGCCCCACCTGCGGCTGATCGGCGACCTCATGGAGTACTGCGCCGAGAACATCCCGGCCTACAAGCCGATCTCGGTCTCCGGTTACCACATCCGCGAGGCCGGCTCGACCGCCGCGCAGGAGCTGGCGTTCACGCTCGCCGACGGGTTCGCCTACGTGGAGCTGGGCCTGTCCCGGGGCCTGGACATCGAGCAGTTCGCGCCCGGCCTGTCGTTCTTCTTCGACGCCCACCTGGACTTCTTCGAGGAGATCGCGAAGTTCCGAGCTGCCCGGCGGATCTGGGCGCGCTGGCTGCGCGACGTCTACGGCGCCCGCACGGACAAGGCGCAGCAGTTGCGTTTCCACACCCAGACGGCCGGTGTCTCCCTGACCGCGCAGCAGCCGGACAACAACATCACCCGGACGGCGGTCGAGGCACTGTCCGCGGTGCTCGGCGGCACCCAGTCGCTGCACACCAACGCCCTCGACGAGGTGCTGGCACTGCCGAGCGCCAAGGCCGCCCAGATCGCCCTGCGCACCCAGCAGGTGATCATGGAGGAGACCGGGGTCATGAACGTGGCCGATCCGCTCGGCGGTTCCTGGTACGTCGAGGCGCTCACCGACGACATCGAGCGCCAGGCCGAGGCGATCTTCGCCCGTATCAAGGACATGGGCACGGACGGCTCGATGACGTCGGGGATCCTGCGCGGCATCGAGGACGGCTGGTTCACCGGCGAGATCGCCGAGGCCGCCTTCGTCTACCAGCGGGCCCTGGAGAAGGGCGACAAGAAGGTCGTCGGCGTCAACACCCTCACCGGGTCCGTGGACGCGCACGACAAGCTCGACATCCTGCGGGTCAGCCACCAGGTGGAGATCGACCAGAAGGCCGAGCTCAGCGAGCGCCGCACGACCAGGGACGACGACGCCGCCCGAGCCGCGGTGGTCCGGCTGGTCGAGGTCGGCCGCACCGACCAGAACATGATCCCGGCGATGCTGGACGCCGTGCGGGCCGAAGCCACCCTCGGCGAGATCTGCGACGCCCTGCGAGCCGAATGGGGCGGCTACACCGAGCCTGCCCGGTTCTGAGCCGGTCCGACGAGTCGGGCCCGGAGGGTTCGAGGAGGAGGGTCGGGAGCCGCCCGGCGTGACGGGGGACGGCACCCGGTCGCGGTACGGCAGACCAGCTCCACGCAGGTGCGGGAGGGCACCTGGCCGCGGTCGGGGCCCGGAGGGCGACAATGAATACATGCAGCCGACTCGTCCCGCTCGTCCCGATCCGCGCGCGCAAGCCCAGCAGGCCAGGCTGGCCGCGACGATGGCCGGTGCGGTCGACCTCGCCGCGGTGAAGGCCCGCAACGAGGCCGCTGCCCGCGCGCAGGCCGCTCCGCCGCCCAGTCCCGACGCGCCGGTCGGTGCCCCGGGTTCGGCGGTCGTCGATGTCAGCGAGGCGACGTTCCAGGCCGAGGTGCTCGACCGGTCGTTCCAGGTTCCGGTCGTGCTCGACCTGTGGGCCGAGTGGTGCGGGCCGTGCAAGCAGCTCTCCCCGGTGCTCGAGCGGCTGGCGGCCGAGGGTGCCGGCGCCTGGGTGCTGGCGAAGGTCGACGTGGACGCCAACCCGACGCTCGCCCAGGCGCTGCGGGTGCAGGGCATCCCCGCGGTGAAGGCGGTCTGGCAGGGACAGCTGGTCGCGGAGTTCACCGGCGCGATCCCCGAGGAGCAGGCACGGCAGTTCGTCGACGAGCTGCTGAAGGCGACGACCGGCGGCGCGCTGCCCGGGCCCGCCGGCCCGGAGGACGACGCCGCGTTCGCCGAGGACCCGCGACTCGACGACGCCGAGGCCGCGTTGGAGCGTGGTGACCTCGCCGCCGCCGAAGCGGCCTACCGGTCGATCCTGGAGGCCGAGCCCGACCACCCGGAGGCGGTGCTCGCGCTCCAGCAGGTCCAGCTGTTCCGGCGCGCCGAGGAGGCCGGCCCCGACGCGCTGGCGGTTGCCGACGCCGCACCCGACGACGTGGCCGCCCAGACACGGGCCGCGGACTTCCTCCTCGGCACCGGCGACATCGACGCGGCGTTCGACCGGCTGCTGGACGTCGTCGCGCGCACGTCCGGCGAGGACCGCGACCTGGCCCGCACCCACCTGCTGGACCTCTTCGCCGTCGTCGGTGACCAGGACGCTCGGGTGGGCGCGGCCCGCCGGAAGCTCACCACCGCGCTCTTCTGACGAAGGACCCCGTTCTCCCCATTCTTCGCAAGCTCAGGGCGGTGGCGGTGGCGGTGGCGGAGACGGGGGCTGAGGCGTCAGCGGTCGACCCCGCACTGGTCGATTCCCGACAGGAAACCGTTGCGGTACAGGTCGACGAGCTGGAAACCGCTGAGGTTGACGTCGGGCAGCACCCGCGGGTCGTTGCCGTACGTCAGTAGGAACTGCACGCTCTCGTCGACGTCACCGGGACTGATCTGGGCCCCTGCCTCACCCTTGAAGACCTTCGCGCCGTACCAGCCGGTGAGGCAGACCGCGGAGCGGACGGCGTCCTCGTCGTCGGTGGAGAGCCCCAGCTGGTCCCGGACGGAGAGGCTGTAGGGGATCGCCACGGCCGTGGCGACGGCGAAGTCGCCGATGTCGTCGTAGGCGGGCATCGCGAGCTCGGTCTCGTCGATGCCCACGAGCTCACCGGCGCTGCAGAAGACCAGTTCACGGTCGGGGGCGTCGGCGCAGTCCGGCGCGTCTCCGGGATAGCGCTGGATCTTCGGGTCGGTGAAGTCCTTCTTGAACAGGTCGGTGAACGCCTGGTTCCACACGGTCGGCAGCGACTTCTCGATGATCTTCCACAGCTCGGCGTAGGGGGCGTCGCCCTGCGTCTGGAGGTCCTGGTCGCTGAACTCGCCCTGCGTGAACACGCGTTCGGGACCGAAGTGGTCGCGGCAGGCCTCGGCGCCGCTGTCGAACCCCTCCTGGAAGGCCGAGACGCGGTCGAAGTACGAGCCGTGCGCCGACTGCGCCGCAGTGCTCGTGCCCACCGGGTCGCGCAGCTGGAGATAGCCGCGCAGGAGTTCATCGAGCTCCGGCCCCCGAAGCCGGGAGTGCGTCGCCTTGCCGTCGGCCACCCACCTGGTCCAGGTGCCGGCGAAGCAGTCGGCCTGGGTCTCCGTGGCGATCGACGTCCGCGGCATCCCTGCACGCGCCTGCACCGCGTGCCCGAACTCGTGCGCCATGACCAGGGCCGGGATGAAGCGGCCGAAGTTCCCCGCCAGCTCGGCGAGGAACGCCCGGTCGTAGGTGATCGAGTCGGAGTTCCGGGTGTTGGGCGACGCACAGTAGAAAGCGTTGTTCTCGGTGGACTGCAGGTCCGAGCCGCAGCCGACGACGCCCCCCGGGTACTGCCGGGGGTCGGCGTTCCCCGGGTCGACGCTGAAGTAGCCGCCGGCGAGCGGCTCGAACGGCGTGCCGAAGACAGCCGGGAAGGTGTCCGCCCAGAAGTCCTGCAGGTCGGCCAGGGCGTTGCGGGCGAGTTCGTCGACCGGCTCGTCGACCGCGCCCACGACGTTCACCTCGCCCTTGCTCGCGGCCGGAGGAGCAGGCTCGAGAGAGCTGGGCCGGCCGATGACGATCGACGCGCACCCGCTCACGCACAGGACGACGGCGAGCGCGGCGGCGGCGGACGCCCGGCGGGGCCACGCGGTGCGGTGCATGGAAGGAGGAATCGCCGTCCCGAGGCGAACGCAAACCCCGGCGGCGGTGTCGCCGGAGAGGAGAACCGGTGTCAGGACGCGAGGTCGCAGGCGGCGCCGCCCTGGAGGAAGCCCGTCCGGAAGGCCCCGACCAGCTCGAAGCCCGAGGACGCGACATCGGGGAAGACCTTGGGGTTCCCGCCGTAGGTGAGCAGGAACTGCACCGCTTCGTCGACGTCGCCCGGGCTGAGGCTCACCTCCAGCGAGTCGAGGAATCCGCCGTTGTACCACTGGGCCGTGTACCAGCCGGTCAGGCAGACGGCGGATCGGGTGGCTGCCCCGTCGTCGGCGGACAGGCCGGCCTGATCACGCGCGGCCAGGGAGTACGGCAGCGACAGCGCCGTGGCCACGGCGAAGTCGCCGAGCTCGTCGTGGGCGGGCCCGGTCAGGTCCGTCTCGTCGTAGTAGACCGTGTCGTCGTCGGGGCAGTAGCCCAGGTCGCGGTCGTCCCGGCCCAGGCTTCCGCAGTCGGGTGCGGTCGAGTCGAAGGCCTCCAGCGCGGGCGGTCGGAACTCCTTGCCGAACGCGTCGGGGAAGATCGACTGCCAGAAGAGCGGGAGCGTCTGACCGATCCAGCCGACGATGTCGGAGTAGGGGGCGTTGCCCTGGTTGGCGAGGTCGGTCTCGCTGAACGTCGCCGCGGTGAACACCCGATCGGTGCCGAAGTCGTCCCGGCAGGGCTGCACGCCGCCGTCGAAACCCTCGTAGAAGGCCGATACGCGGTCGAAGTAGGAGCCATGGGCCTGGGTGCCCTCCGGGTCGCTGCCCACGTCGTCGCGCAGGAAGAGGAAGCCGCGGATCACGTCGTCGAGCTCGGGGGCGCGCACGGCGACGTGCTCTGCCTCCCCGGCCGCCACCCAGGCGGTCCAGGCCCCGGCGAGGCAGTCGGCCTGGGTCTCGTCCTCGATGCTGCGACCGGACTCCGCGAATCCGAAGCGCCCCTGCATCGCGTGCCCGAACTCGTGCGCCATGACGACCGGCACGAGGAATCGGCCGTAGTCGGTGGCGAGCTCCTCGAGCAGGTTGCGGTCGTAGGCGATCAGGTCACAGCCCGGGTCGAAGTAGGCGTTGCCGGCGACGGAGTCGGGTGCGGTCGGCGAGGCCTCGCAGCCGATGCCCGTCTCGGGGTACGCGCCCGCGTCGACGGCCGCGGAATCGACCGAGAAGTAGCCGTTCTCCAGGGGCTGGAACTCCTCCCCGAAGAACTCGGGGTACGCGTCGGCCCAGAACGAGTTGAGGTCGGCCAGCGCGTTACGGGCGAACTGGTCGATCGGGGTGTCGCTGACGCCGGTGATCGGGAACTCGTCCGCGACGACGTCGACCGGCTCACCCGCGCCCGGCGACGCCGTCCCCTGGACGACGGTGGTGGAGCACCCCGCGAGGAGCAGGCCCGCGACGGCGAGGGGGAGGACGCGGCGGAGGCGCTGCTGCATCAGGGCCCGTTCTCTCGTCCGGTGGGGTGCGCTCGTCCGGACAGGATGCCCCGTCGGGACCGCCCACGGGGCGCTACGGCACGCCGGGCGGGACCGGCGTGGCGTAGCGCTCAGCCTTGGTGCAGGAACCAGACCGCGCCCAGCGGGGGAGCGGCGACGGTCGCCGAGAAGGGCTGCCCGTGCCACGGCTCGGCCACGGCCTCGACCCCGCCGAGATTGCCGACGCCCGAGCCGCCGTACGCCTCGGCATCCGAGTTCAGCACCTCCCGCCAGTGACCACCCCGGGGCAGTCCGATGCGGTAGCCGTGGTGCGCCGAGCCCGAGAAGTTGACGACGCAGGCGAGCGCCGAGCCCTGCGGGGCGCCGTCCCCAGCGCCGGCGGACGACGGCTTCCCGTAGCGCAGGAAGGAGAGCACGTTGCCCGACGCGTCGTTGGCGTCGATCCACTGGAAGCCGGCCGGGTCGACGTCCTGCGACCAGAGCGCGTCGAGTTCCTTGTAACGGGCGTTCAGGTCGGTGACGAGCTGCAAGATGCCCCGGTGCGCCGGGTCGTCGAGGTGCCACCAGTCCAGCGACCGGCTCTCGGCCCACTCCGAGTCCTGACCGAACTCCGAGCCCATGAACAGCAGCTGCTTGCCGGGGTGCGCCCACATGTAGGCGAGGTAGGCACGAAGGTTGGCCAGCTGCTGCCAGCGGTCCCCGGGCATCTTCCGCAGCAGGGAGCCCTTGCCGTAGACGACCTCGTCGTGGCTGATCGGCAGCACGTAGTTCTCGGAGTATGCGTACATCATCGAGAACGTCAGCTGGCCGTGGTGGTAGCTGCGGTGCACCGGCTCGCGCTGCATGTAGGCGAGCGAGTCGTGCATCCAGCCCATGTTCCACTTGAAGCCGAAGCCGAGCCCGCCGAGGTGGGTGGGCCGGGTGACGCCGGGCCACGCGGTCGACTCCTCGGCGATGGTCACGACGCCTGGGTTCTCCCGGTAGACCGTCGCGTTCATCTCCTGCAGGAAGGCCACCGCCTCGAGGTTCTCCCGGCCGCCGTGGACGTTGGGCTCCCAGTCCTCCCGGGAGTAGTCCAGATAGAGCATCGAGGCCACGGCGTCCACGCGGATGCCGTCGACGTGGAACTCCTGGCACCAGAAGAGCGCGTTCGCGACGAGGAAGTTGCGCACCTCGGAGCGGCCGAAGTCGAACACGTAGGTGCCCCAGTCCAGCTGCTCGCCACGACGCGGGTCGCCGTGCTCGTACAGCGGCGTCCCGTCGAAACGGGCCAGGGCCCAGTCGTCCTTCGGGAAGTGCGCGGGCACCCAGTCGACGAGAACGCCGATGCCGGCCTGGTGGGCGCGGTCGATCAGGTAGCGCAGGTCGTCGGGGCTGCCGAACCGGGACGTCGGCGCGTAGTACGAGGTGACCTGGTATCCCCAGGACCCGCCGAAGGGGTGCTCGGCCAGCGGCATGAACTCGATGTGGGTGAACCCGGCGGACACCACGTAGTCGACGAGCTCGTCGGCCATCTCGCGGTAGCCCAGCCCCTGCCGCCAGGAGCCGGCGTGTACCTCGTAGACGCTCATCGGCCGCTCGTGCCACGCGGAGGCGGCCCGTTCGGCGAGCCAGGCCTCGTCGGCCCACTCGTAGCTGGACTCGGTGACCACCGAGGCGTTGAGCGGCGGCACCTCCGTGGCGAAGGCCAGCGGATCGGACTTCTCCCGCCACGTCCCGTCGGCGCCGAGGACGTGGTAGCGGTAGCGGCTGCCGACCTGGACACCCGGGATGAAGATCTCCCACACGCCGGAGGACCCCAGCGATCGCATCGGGTACGCGCGGGCCTGCCAGTAGTCGAAGTCGCCGGAGACCATCACGCCGCGGGCGAACGGCGCCCAGACGGCGAACGAGACGCCCTCGACGGTGCCGCGCGGGGTCTCGTAGCGGCGGACGTGCGCGCCGAGCACCTCCCACAGGCGTTCGTGCCGGCCCTCGCGCAGCAGGTGCTCGTCGAGCTGGCCGACCGTCGGCATCCACCGGTAGGGGTCGTCGACGGTGAAGGCGGTCGGGCCGCTGTCCGCGCCGCCGTAGGCCACCTCGATGCGGTAGTCGCCCGGCTGCTGCGGGAGTCGCGCCTCGTAGACCCCGCCACCGTGCAGCTGCTGCGCGGGGTAGCGGGAGCCGTCCTCGTCGAGGACGGCGACGGACACCGCCTCGGGTCGCAGCGTGCGCACGACCCAGCCGCTCCCGGTCAGGTGCGCGCCGAGTACACCGTGCGGATCGTGCGACCAGCCCTCGACGACCGCGCGTAGCTCGTCGCCGGTCACCTCGCGGGGCCGGGTGGCCGGTGCCGCGTGCCCGGTCGGGCTCTCCTCGAACCGGGAAGCAGGGGAGCCGGTCGGGTCGTGCGGCTCGGCGATCGGGGCCGGCGCCACCACGGGGGCGGGGGTGGCGGCCTTCTTGGCGGCCGGTGTCTTCTTGGCGGCCGGTGTCTTCTTGGCGGCCGGTGCCTTCTTGGCCGCCGGCGCCTTCTTGGCCGCCGGTGTCTTCGCGGCCGTCGTCGCCTTGGTCGCCTTCTTCGCCGGTGCGGCGTTCACGATCGGCTCGGAGCCCGCGGCCGCCTCGGCCTGGGTGGTCTTCTCGTCGACGGCACGCTGCAGTTCGCTCTTGTCGGCCACCGGCTGGTCGCCTCGGTCGTGGGTCGTCATCGTGGGGCCGTCCTCGTGGGGATCGAAAGTCTGTCGTCGCGCCGACGCGTCAGTCCTGGCTGGTCAGCCGGGAGAGCGAGGTCAGCGGGATCATCAGCCAGTGTGGTCGGTTGCGTGCCTCGTAGACGCATTCGTAAACGGCCTTGTCCGCCTCGAACGCCCGAAGAAGTGGTGATTCGCCGCACGGATCGAGTCCGCTGGCATTCGAGTAGCCGGTGCAGAACGCTGATCGATTGCGTGCCGCCCACTCCTGCGCGCGGTAGGCGCGCTGGGCGTCGTCGGGCTGCTCGACCAGCATGTGCCGGGCGGCGTAGTCGAAGCTGCGCAGCATGCCCGCGACGTCGCGGAGCGGGCTGTCGAGTTCGCGCCGCGACTCCAGCGACCGGGCCGGCTCCCCCTCGAAGTCGAGCACGATCCAGCCGGTGGCGGTGCGCAGGACCTGGCCCAGGTGCAGGTCGCCGTGCACCCGCTGCCGGACGACGGCCTCGGTGCTGGAGGCCACCGAGGCGTAGATGGCCCGCAGCCCGTCGGCGTACTCGGTCAACTGGGGAACGACGGCGATCGCGGCGTCCAGGCGTTCGTTCATCTGCTCGGCGAGCGTGCCGAACCAGCCCTCGGCCGCGGGTTCGGTCGGCAGCACCGCCGCCATGTCCGCGTGCACCGAGGCGGTGGCCGCCCCCAGCCGTTCGCTGTCGGCGGCGAAGTCGCCGCCCACCTCGTCGGCGTGCAGGTCACCCTCGGCGTACAGGTCGCGGACGCTGGCGGTCGCCAGCCGCCAGCCGTCGCTGGCGTTCGGCACGAAGGTCTGCAGCATGGCGACGGTCGCCGGCGGGTTGGCGGGGTCGGGATCGAGGATCTCGATGTGACCCAGCAGCGGCGCGATGTGCTTGTTCTGCGTCTGGCGCAGAGCGTCGTGGATCTCGACATCGGGGTTGAGACCGGGCTCGAGGCGACGGAACAGCTTGAGGATCGCCTCCTGCCCGAAGATCAGCGAGGTGTTGCTCTGCTCCCCGGAGACGATGTCGCCCGGCAGGCCCTCCGGGATGTAGCCGACGCCGGCCGGGTGGAAGTGCATCGGGCCGACCGTCGAGGCGTTCACCAGGTGGACCAGCCAGGGCGCGGTGGCGTCCCGGTCCCGCATCGCGTCGTAGGCGTAGGTCTCCTTGCCGTCGTTGGCGACAGCGCCGACGAGGGCCGACTCCAGCTCCTCGGCGGGGTGGTCGCGCCAGCTCAGGGGGACCAGGTAGGTCTCGCGTCCGCCGTCGGCGAAGGTCACGCGCACCCGGTGCACCGACAACACGGGGTTGTCGCGCTCGAGGAAGAACCCGTCCTCGGAGACGTCTGCCCATTCGCGACCCTTGCTGCCGAACCACCGCTGCTGCGGCATCCAGTCGCGGAACAGGTCGGTGAGTGCCTTCATGACGGGTCCCCCGGGGAGTCGGTCGGCTCGCGGGTGTCCTCGGCTTCATGGACGACGCCGGCGGCCAGGAGCGAGTCGGCGATGGAACCGGAGGCGCCGTGCTCCCGGTCCTCGTGTTCGCCGGCAGCCGGCTCGACGGGCCGAGCGAGCTCGAACCAGTAGAAGCCGTGGCCGGCGAGCGTGAGCATGTAGGGAAGGACGCCGATCTGCGGGAACTCCACCCGGCCGGTCAGCTCGATCGGCATGTAGCCCTCGAACTGGCGGAGGTCGAGCTCCACCGGCTGCGGAAAGCGCGAGAGGTTGTTCACGCACAGCACCACGTCGTCGCCGAAGCGCCGGACGAACGACAGCACCGTCGGGTTGCGCGAGCCGATCTCCTCGAAGGTGCCGAGGCCGAAGGTCGGGTGCTGGTTGCGCACCTGGATCATCCGGCGGATCCAGTGCAGCAGGGACGTGGTGTTCCGCAGCTGTGACTCGACGTTGGTGACCTGGTAGCCGTACACCGGGTCCTGGTTCAGCGGCAGGTACATCCGCTGGGGGTCGGCGCTGGAGAAGCCGCCGTTGCGGTCCGGCGTCCACTGCATCGGCGTCCGGACGCCGTCCCGGTCGCCGAGCCAGATGTTGTCGCCCATGCCGATCTCGTCGCCGTAGTAGAGGACGGGCGAGCCGGGCAGCGACAGCAGCAGGGCGTTGAACAGCTCGAGGGTGTTGACGTCGTTGTCGAGCAGCGG
>JAOPWH010000204.1 GCA_025965795.1 Blastococcus sp. | reverse complement strand
CGCTGGCCGACGGCGTCGAGTACCTGAAGGCCGGCAGCGACGCGGGCATGGACGTCGACTCCTTCGCGCCGCGGCTGTCGTTCTTCTGGGGCATCGGCATGAACTTCTTCATGGAGGTCGCCAAGCTGCGGGCCGGGCGGCTGCTGTGGGCCAAGCTGGTCAAGGAGGCCGGGGCGCAGAAGGACAAGTCCATGTCGCTGCGCACCCACTGCCAGACCTCCGGCTGGTCGCTGACCGCGCAGGACGTCTACAACAACGTCGTCCGCACCTGCCTGGAGGCCATGGCCGCCACCCAGGGGCACACCCAGTCGCTGCACACGAATGCCCTGGACGAGGCGCTGGCCCTGCCGACCGACTTCTCCGCCCGGATCGCCCGCAACACCCAGCTGATGCTGCAGCAGGAGTCGGGCACGACGCGGGTCATCGATCCGTGGGGCGGGTCGGCGTACGTGGAGAAGCTCACCTACGACCTGGCCCGCCGCGCGTGGGCGCACATCGAGGAGGTCGCCGAGCACGGGGGCATGGCCCAGGCGATCGACGACGGCATCCCGAAGCTGCGCATCGAGGAGGCCGCGGCCCGCACCCAGGCCCGGATCGACTCCGGACGGCAGCCGGTGATCGGCGTGAACAAGTATCGCGTCGACGCCGACGAGGCGATCGAGGTGCTGAAGGTCGACAACGCCGACGTGCTCGCCCAGCAGAAGGCCAAGCTCGAGGAACTGCGCTCCTCGCGGGACCCCGCGGCCGTCCGGGAGGCGCTGTCGCGGCTCACCGACGCCGCCCGGGCGGCAGCCGAGGGACGGCGGGGGAGCGATCTCGACGCCAACCTGCTCAGACTGGCCGTCGACGCGGCGCGGGCGAAGGCCACGGTCGGGGAGATCTCCGACGCGCTGGAGGACGTCTACGGGCGGCACGCGGGCCAGGTGCGCACCATCTCCGGTGTGTACCGCGACGAGGCAGGAGATTCGGGGCCCGTGGAGGACACCCGCCGCATGGCGTCGGCGTTCGCCGACGCCGAGGGACGGCGTCCCCGGATCCTGGTCGCCAAGATGGGGCAGGACGGTCACGACCGCGGCCAGAAGGTGATCGCCACCGCGTTCGCCGACCTCGGCTTCGACGTCGACGTGGGCCCGCTGTTCCAGACGCCGGACGAGGTGGCGCGTCAGGCGGTCGAGGCCGACGTGCACGTCGTCGGCGTCTCGTCGCTGGCCGCCGGGCACCTCACCCTCGTGCCGGCTCTCCGCGATGCCCTGGCCGAGCTCGGTGCGGACGACGTGCTGATCGTGGTCGGCGGGGTCATCCCGCCCGACGACGTCCCGACGCTGAAGGAGATGGGCGCGGCCGCGGTGTTCCCGCCCGGCACGGTGATCGCGGAGGCGGCGCAGGAGCTGCTGCGCACGCTGTCGTCCCGTCTCGGCCACTGATGGCGGATCTCGCCACGCTGGTCGAGGGGGTTCTCGGCGGCGACCGTCGGTTCATCGCGCGGGCGATCACGCTGGTGGAGTCGCGCCGCGCCGATCATCGGGAGCAGGCGCAGGCGCTGCTGGTCGAGCTGCTGCCGCACGCCGGGGGAGCGCGGCGGATCGGCATCAGTGGCGTGCCCGGCGTCGGGAAGTCGACGTTCATCGACCAGCTCGGAGTGGACCTCACCGCGGCCGGCTCTCGCGTGGCGGTGCTGGCGGTCGACCCCTCCTCGGCCCGGTCGGGTGGCTCGATCCTCGGCGACAAGACCCGCATGTCGCGGCTCGCGGTCGACCCGGCCGCGTTCATCCGGCCCTCGCCGACCTCCGGAACGCTCGGCGGGGTGGCCCAGGCGACCCGTGAGTCGATGGTCGTGGTCGAGGCGGCCGGCTACGACGTCGTCCTGGTCGAGACCGTGGGTGTCGGCCAGTCGGAGATCACCGTCGCCGAGATGGTCGACTCCTTCCTCTTCCTGACCATCGCCCGCACCGGTGACCAGTTGCAGGGCATCAAGCGCGGCATTCTCGAGATCGCCGACGTCATCGCCGTCAACAAGGCCGACGGCCCGGCCGCCGGCGATGCCCGGAAGGCCGCGCGGGAGCTGGCCGGGGCGATCCGGTTGCTGCGCGGTCACGGAGAGAGCTGGGACGTGCCGGTGCTGACCTGCGCGGGCCTGACCGGCGAGGGCCTGGCCGAGGTGTGGGCGAAGCTGGTCGAGCACCAGGACCGGATGAAGGCGTCGGGGCAGTTCGACGAGCGGCGGCGGACCCAGCAGGTGCGCTGGACCTGGCAGCTCGTGCGCGACGGGCTCGAGTCGGCGCTGCGGCACCACCCGCGGGTGCGGGCCGAGGCGCCCGATCTGGAGAAGGCGGTGCTGGCCGGCGAGCTCACTCCCGCACTGGCCGCCCGGCAGATCCTCACGACTTTCCTCGCGACTCCGGAGCAGGCCGGCGATCCCGCTCCGTGAGCCGCGGGCCGCGCCTTCGGGGAAGCTGCGGCCTCGGGGGCCGGTCTGAGTGACCTTCCCCGAGCTGCCCGCTGGGCGGCCGGGGTCAGAAGGTGGAGCGGCACTCCCGGGAGCGCAGGGCGGTGACGTAGTCGGTGGGTGCGCCCGCGGCCTCGGCGCCGTCGGCGATCGCGCCCAGGTGCCGCGCCGACGGCAGCCCGCCCTCGAAGGCGTCCAGCACGTAGACGTAGGCGACCTCGTCCCCGTGCAGGGTGTTCACCCGCAGGTGCACCCGCCGGTAGAGGCCGGAGTCCGCGCCCTCCCAGGCGTCGAGCGCCCGCTCGTCGGCCTCGGTGAGGTCGTAGAGCGCGACGAACACGCCGGGGTGCATCTGTTCGGGCGTCTCGTCCGGCACGAGGGTCGCCATCGCGCCCTCCCAGCCGTACTCCTCGGCCCCGAAGGTCAGCCGCCAGCCCGGCACCCAGCCGGTGCCGGTGTGCGGGGACGACGGACAGCGGCGCAGCATCTGCGCCGGATCCATGTTCGACCCGTACGCGGCATAGAGGCCCATCGACGCGGAGCCTAGCCACCGGCCGCGGCAGGCCCGACGACGGCGGTGGCGCGGAACCGGAGAGGCACCGGGGAGAATGGCCGCGCAACGCCCGCTCATCCAGGAGAAGACATGACCCGCATCGTGATCATCGGTGGCGGACCGGCCGGCTACGAAGCCGCGCTGGTCGCCGCACAGCTCGGTGCGCAGGTCACCGTCATCGAGCGAGACGGCATCGGGGGCGCCAGCGTGCTCACCGACTGCGTTCCCTCCAAGACGCTCATCGCCGCCGCCGGCACCATGACCAGCGTGCGCGACTCCGCCGTCCTCGGCCTGCAGGGTGCCGAGCTCGCCACCGTGAGCCTCGACCTCGACTCGGTCAACCGCCGTGTCAAGAACCTGGCGATGGCCCAGTCGGCCGACATCCACCAGCGGCTCACCGGCGAGGGGGTCCGCATCCTGAAGGGCTCCGGCCGGCTCTCCGACGAGGCCCTCGGCCTGGCCGCGCACCGCGTCGAGGTACTCGACGCCGAGGGGCAGGTCACCGAGGAGCTGGAGAGCGACGTCGTCCTCATCGCCACCGGCGCGGACCCGCGGGTGCTGACGGGCGCGGAGCCCGACGGCGAGCGGATCCTGGACTGGCGCGACGTCTACGACCTGGAGGAGATGCCCGACCACCTGGTGGTGATCGGGTCCGGCGTCACCGGGGCCGAGTTCGCCTCCGGGTACCTCGAGGCCGGCGTTCCCGTCACCCTGGTCTCCTCCCGCGACCAGGTGCTGCCCGGCGAGGACTCCGACGCCGCCGCCGTGGTCGAGGAGGTCTTCCAGTCCCGGGGCGGCCGGATCGCCGAGCGCGGCCGCGCGGCCGCGGTGAAGCGCACCGAGAAGGGCGTGCTGGTGGAGCTCACCGACGGTCGCACCGTCGAGGGCTCGCACGCGCTCATGACCGTCGGCACCGTGCCGAACACCGGCGGGCTGAACCTGGAGAAGTGTGGGGTGGAGGTCACCCCGGCCGGGCACATCGTCGTCGACCGGGTCTCCCGGACGAGCGTGTCCGGCATCTACGCCGCCGGCGACGTCACCGGCGTCTTCCAGCTCGCCTCGGTGGCGGCCATGCAGGGCCGGATCGCCATGTGGCACGCGCTCGGCGAGGCGGTCGCGCCGATCAAGCTCACGACGGTCGCGGCGAACGTCTTCACCCACCCCGAGATCGCCACCGTCGGGATGCAGGAGAAGTCGCTCACCGACGACTCGGACGTCCAGGTGGTGCGGCTGCCCCTGGCCACCAATGCCCGGGCGAAGATGAGCGACCTGCGGGACGGCTTCGTGAAGCTGTTCGCCCGGCGGTCGACGGGCGTGATCGTCGGCGGGGTCGTGGTCGCGCCGGGTGCCAGCGAGTTGATCCTGTCGGTCGCCCTCGCCGTCACCAAGGGACTGACGGTCGCCGACCTGGCGCAGACCTTCTCGATCTATCCGTCGCTCTCGGGCTCGATCACCGAGGCCGGCCGGCGGCTCATGGGCACCGACACCCCGGCGTGAGCCGGCCGACACCGGACGGACGGGGGATCGCCGGGACCTCTGCGAAGGATGTGACCTGAGCGGTCACGGACGGGCTCGATATCCGAGTCGTTGCAGTCCGCCGCCCTCACCAGCGGCGATGCTCACGGCATGACCTCGTTCCGACGGCTGCGCACGATCGCAGTCACCGTCCTCATGACCGCCGGCCTGGGTGTCGCCACCGCGCCGACGGCGTCCGCCGCGACCACCTGCGAGTACTTCGCCGACCTTCCCGCGCGCGTCAGCATCGACCGACCCGAGGTCCGGGTCGCGGTGCCGGTGCGCGGCTGTGAGGGCTATATGGACTATGCGTCCGCGGACGTGTACGGCCCCGCCGGTTTCCACGACATCCTCATCTGGGACGGCACCCGCACCGACTACTGGTACCTCTACGACTGGGACACCCCGCCCGGCGTCTACGACACCAATGACGGACACGGCTACACCCAGGACATGACGCAACAGCCCTGGCGGGCTGACACCACCGTCGTCAAGTTCGCCACCCAGGCCGGCGTCAGCGCGACGCGCTCCGGCGGCCGCGTCACGATCAACGCCCTCGCCACTCGATACGACGGCGGGAGCAACAAGTTCATCCCGTTCGCCAACCGCGTGGTCGCGATCGACCAGTGCCTGACCCCCACCAGTTCCTGCTCCGTGCTGGCGTACGCAGTCACGAACGCCGCCGGCCGGGCCAGCGTCACCGTGAACGCCCCCGCGCTGCGCTCGTACCAGGTGCGCTACGGGGAGTCCTCGTCGTTCTGGGGCTCCACCAGCACTCGCGTTCGGGCGTAGCTCCCCCGCGTCTTACGAGGCCGTCAAGGACGCCCCCACCATCTCAGCTGAGACGGTGGGGGCGTCCGGCGTTCAGGGGTCTGGTGCGGCGGTTGTGACACACGTTCCGCTCAACTTTCCGGAAACGGTGCCGACGCGGGCGCACGCCGCCGATGAAGCAGTGGATGCCTTCCGTCCCGAACTCCTCCGCGTCCGCCCGCCGGGGGCTGATGCGTTCCGTCGTGCTGGCCTTCGCGGCGGCCGCCGCGGTCGCCTCGGTGCTGCTCCCCGCGTCGGCCGCCTCGGCAGGCACCGCCGGCTCGACCACCGTCGTCGGCGCACTGGTGCGTGCCTGGCCCGAGGCACAGCACTCCGGTACCGCTGCGCCCGTCGAGGGCGCGGGCGTGCAGACCTGGGTGCAGCCGGCCGTCGGTGAGCCGGTGCACGTCGACACCGCGGCGGTGGCAGACGTCGCGCCCGGCGCCACGGTCTCGGTCACCGTCAGGGGCGGGACAGGCACGGACGAGGAAACGGCCGCGGACGGCCATGTGCCGGCTCTGGCGCGCCCGGTCCTGCACGCCAAGGTCATCACGAGGGCACCCGCGCCTGCGGTCGTCCCGGCCCGCCGGTTCACCAACGAGGTGACGGTCGTGCTGGTCGCCCCTGCCGGTTCCACCCCCGACGGCACCGACCTGTCGCACGTCGTGGACCTCGTCGACCACGAGGTCGCCGACTTCTGGTCCGAGCAGACCGACGGTGCCGTGCAGCTCGGCGTCACCGACTCCTACGACTGGCTCCGGACCACCGCCGGGTGCGCCGACGCCGCGACCTTGTGGAACGAGGTCGCCAGAAAGGTCGCGTTCACCGCCGGTCCGGGCAAGCACCTGCTGGTCTACCTGCCCCGCACCCTGCCGCACTGCGAGTACGCGCTGGCCGAGGTCGGTGCGTCGATCACGTCGGGCGGCCGGCTCTACGTCCGGGACGACGTCCCGTCGGTCATCGCCCACGAGCTCGGCCACAACTTCGGTCTCGGGCACTCCTCGGGCCGCCAGTGCGACGGCGCGGTGGACACCGGCGCCTGCCGGACCGCTCCCTACCGCGACTTCTACGACGTCATGGGTGTCTCCTGGGGCGAGCTCGGCACCCTGAACGCGCTGCAGGCCGCTCAGCTGAAGGTCCTGCCCGCCACCCAGGTGCAGAACGTCGCGGTGTCAGGGACCGCCGGCGCCGTCACGCTGTCGCCGCTGTCCGGTCGCGGCGGGACGCGCGCGCTCCGCCTGATCGACGCCGGTGGCACCGAGTACTGGCTGGAGAACCGGGCCGCGGCCGGTCAGGACGCCTGGCTGGCCTCGGCCGGCAACCGTTACGGCCTGGACTCCGGCGTACTGGTGCGCCGCGTGGGCACCTTCCCCGACACGTCGCTGCTGCTCGACGGCACCCCCACCCCGGCCCGCTCCTGGGACGCAGACCTGAAGGGCGCCCTCCCGGTCGGCGCCGCGATCTCGCTGGCCGGCGGCCAGTTCACGGTCGTAGTGCAGGAGGTCTCGTCGCGGGGCGCCGTCGTGCAGGTCGTTCCGACGCCCCCGGCCCGCGCGGCGCCGGCTCCGGCTCCGGCTCCGGCACCGGCTCCCGCCACCACCGGCGTCGGCGAGGTGCTGCCGGGCCAGGCCGCTCCGGCGGGCGCCGCTGCCGCCCCCGCACCGGAGGTCGCGCCGGTCGAGGTGAAGGCGCCGGTCCTGGCCGCCACCGGGCCGCAGCAGGCATCTCCGGCGCTCCGGTCCGCCGCGGACACCACCACCCGCAGCGGATTCATGCTCGCCGCGGCCGGTGCCCTGCTCGCGGCCGGCCTGCTGTTCGCCGCCCGGAAGGCCCGGAGGTCTCCGGTCCGCTCCCGCTGACCACGCGGGAGCCGGGTCAGCCGGCGTCCGCGATCGTGCAGATCACCGCGCCGCTGGTGACGGCCGCACCCACCTCCGCCGACAGACCGGACACGGTGCCGGCCTTGTGCGCGGTGATCGGCTGCTCCATCTTCATCGCCTCGAGGACGACGACGAGATCGCCCGCTTCGACGCTCGCGCCGTCCTCGACGGCGACCTTGACGATCGTGCCCTGCATCGGCGACGTGAGGTCGTCGCCGGAGGCCGCCGAGGTTCCGCCGCCGCTCCCGCGCTTGCGGGGCTTGGCGGCCGCCCCCGGGCCGGCTCCGCCGCCCGCGGCGAGCCCGGCAGGCAGGGAGACCTCCAGGCGGCGGCCGCCGACCTCGACGACGACGGTCTGCCGGGGCGCCTCGTCGTCCTGCCCGGCAGGAGCCGCGTCATAGGGCGGGACCTGGTTGTCCCACTCGGTCTCGATCCACCGGGTGTGCACCGTGAACGGCTCGCTGGTGAACGCCTCGTCGCGGACGACGGCGCGGTGGAACGGGATCACCGTGGGCATGCCTTCGACGATCAGCTCGTCGAGCGCGCGCCGGGCCCGCTGCAGCGCCTCCTCGCGGGTGGCGCCGGTGACGATCAGCTTGGCCAGCATCGAGTCGAAGGCACCGGCCACCTCGCCGCCGGTCTCCACACCGGAGTCCCAGCGGACGCCGGGCCCCTGCGGGATCTCCAGGCGCTCCACCGGGCCCGGGGCCGGCATGAAGTTGCGCCCGGCGTCCTCGGCGTTGATCCGGAACTCGATGCTGTGCCCGCGCGGCGCCGGGTCCTCGGTGATCTCCAGCGGGAGGCCCTCGGCGATCCGGAACTGCTGGCGCACCAGGTCGAGGCCGCTGGTCTCCTCGCTGACCGGGTGCTCCACCTGCAGGCGGGTGTTGACCTCGAGGAAGGAGATCGAGCCGTCGGCGCCGACCAGGTACTCGACCGTGCCGGCGCCGTGGTAGCCGGCCTCCGCGCAGATGGCCTTCGCCGACTCGTGGATCCGGCTGCGCTGCTCGAAGGTCAGGAACGGCGCGGGAGCCTCTTCGACCAGCTTCTGGTTGCGGCGCTGCAGCGAGCAGTCCCGGGTGCCGACGACGATGACGGTGCCGTGCGTGTCGGCGAGCACCTGCGCCTCGACGTGCCGCGGCTTGTCCAGGAAGCGCTCGACGAAGCACTCGCCGCGGCCGAAGGCCGAGACCGCCTCGCGGACGGCGGAGTCGAAGAGCTCGGGGATCTCCTCCTTGGTACGGGCGACCTTGAGCCCACGCCCGCCACCGCCGAACGCGGCCTTGATGGCCACCGGCAGGCCGTGCTCCTCGGCGAAGGCGACCACCTCGTCGGCGTCCTTGACCGGGTCCGTGGTGCCGGGGACGAGTGGGGCCCCGACCTTGGTGGCGATGTGGCGGGCCTGCACCTTGTCGCCGAGGGAGATGATCGCCTGGGGCGAGGGGCCGATCCAGATGAGTCCGGCGTCGATGACGGCCTGCGCGAAGTCGGCGTTCTCCGAGAGGAATCCGTACCCGGGGTGGACGGCGTCGGCTCCGGACTGCTTCGCCGCGTCCAGGATCTTGTCGATGACGAGGTAGGAGTCGCCGGGCGTCGTCCCGCCGAGGGCGAACGCCTCGTCGGCGACGCGCACGTGCAGGGCGTCCCGGTCGGGCTCGGCGTAGACGGCGACGCTGGTCAGGCCCTCGTCCTTGCAGGCACGTGCCACGCGCACCGCGATCTCCCCGCGGTTGGCGATCAGGACCTTCTGCATCGGTGTTCTCCCTCTGCTCTGAACCGGTCGGACTGTAGCCAGGACGCCGAAACGGTCATGTGGCAGGCCGCAGAGCGTCGCTCAGCGGCGCCACAGATCGGTGATGGCCAGCCCGCGCTTGCTCAACTGGGTCCGCAGGACCGTCAGCGACAGTCCGACGACGGCGGCCGGATCTCCCTCGACCCGGCGCACGAACGGCGCCCCCAGACCGTCGAGGGTGAACGCCCCCGCCACGGCCAGCGGTTCGCCGGTGGCCAGGTAGGCCTCCAGCTCGGCCGGCGTCGGGGTGGTGAAGTAGACGACCGTGGAGGCGACGGCGATGTCGCGGCTGACGACGGCGCCGTCCTTCACGTCGAAGAGCGCCTGTCCGGTGTGCAGCACGCCGGAGCGACCGGCCATGCGCTGCCACCGCTCGCGGGCCTGAGCCGCGTCGGCCGGCTTGCCCAGCGGCTTCCCGCCGAACTCCAGCAGGGAGTCGGCGCCGATGACGAGGGCGTCGGTCTCGCGCTTGGCGACCTCGGTGGCCTTGGCCGAGGCGAGCAGCGCCACCTGCTCGGCGACCCGGGGTGCGTGCACCGCCGACTCGTCGACGTCGCTGACCACCACCTCGGGAGCGAGCCCGGCCTGGCGCAGCAGGGAGAGCCGCGCGGGGGACGCCGAGGCGAGGACGAGCCTTCGGTCGGAGTTCACGCGAACCTCCCTGAGGCGCGCCAGCCGCCCGGACCGGACTGCGGCGGCCGGCGGTGGGCGTCGGCGTAGGACGCCCAGGCCCCCACCTGGCCCGGGCGGCGACGTTCCCTGCGCTGCGACAGCGCGGCGACGACGACGGTCAACGCGGCGAGCTCCTCGGCGGACGGCTCACCCTTCACCACACGCAACAACGGCTGCTCACTCACAACGGGATGTTCCCGAGCTTCTTGGGCGGGAGGGTCTGCCGCTTGTTCGCCAGTACCCGCAGCGCCTTGGTCACCTGCACCCGCGTGTGCGACGGGAGGATCACCGCGTCGACGTATCCGCGGTCGGCGGCGATGTAGGGGTTGGCGAGGGTGTCCTCGTACTCGCTGATCAGCTCCGCGCGCAGGCTGTCGGTGTCCTCGGCTGCGGCCAGCTCCTTGCGGTACAGGATCCCGACCGCCCCCT
>JAOPWH010000202.1 GCA_025965795.1 Blastococcus sp. | reverse complement strand
GCTGCTCGTAGGAGATGACGGCGGGGTCGTAGGCCACCAGCACGACCTCGGTGTGCCCGGTCCGCGCCGAGCAGACCTCCTCGTACGTCGGGTTGGGCGTGTAGCCCCCGGCGTAACCGGCCGCGGTGGAGTAGATGCCGGGCGTCTCCCAGAAGACCTTCTCGACGCCCCAGAAGCAGCCGGCGCCGAAGACCGCGGTCTCGATGCCCGCAGGAAAGGGCGGCTGGATGCGGTTGCCGTTGACCGCGTGGACCTCGGGCACGTGCGGCAGGGCGCTGGGACGGCCGGGCAGCGCGTCCTCGGCCGTCACCGGCGAGGTCTTGGACCGGGAGAACAACATGCCCCGAGCGTAGGCCGGGCCCGCAACCGGGTGGCACACCATCCATCCGCCGCACGGCGCCACTGACCTGCCCGATGGCGAACCGGGGGGCCGGGCTACCGCCTGGGTGGGCTGGGGATGCCCGGGCTCGCCGCCTGGGCGGCGCTCCTCCGGGTGGCCGGCCTGGGGGTCGGCGACGTCGTCTCGGGCGCGGCAGCGGCGGTCGGCAGTGGCCAACCGGCTCATCCTGGGCGGCTTCCTCGTGGGCCCGCGGGACGGTGCGCGACGGGGTCGACGACGCCGTGCCCGCCTTCCTCGACCTCCTGCGGGGCGGCCACACCGGCAAGATGATCGTGCCGTCCGGCGGTCGACGACGCCTGATGCGGTTCCGGACGGCGCGGACGGGGCAGTGCTCTGCGCATGTGGCTCTTCTTCACCCGCCGGCTGCGCATGTGGCTGATCCTCACCGTGCTCGTCCCGCTCGGCACCGGCCTCCTCCGGCGGGTCGGCCGAGGCCTGGAACGACGCCACGGGCCGACCAGCGTGAGCCGGACACTGCTCAAGGCCGGCGACCTGGGAGACCGGGCGCGCTCGACGCTGCGCGGAGGTCGCCAGGCACACTGAGGACGTCCGCCGCCGTGGACGACCCCTCAGGAAGGTCGGATGCCGTGCGAGAGCCCACGCTGGAGTTCCGTCCCGCCAGGGACGAGACCCGGGGCATCGCCCTGTTCTGCCACGGGGGCACCGTCGCGAAGCTGGAGCCACCCCGGGAACGGGCGCTGTCCCTGGTGCGGATGCGCGCGATCGAGCAGTACGTCTACGACACCTGCGCCGACCGCGGGATCGCCACGTCCCTCGTCCGCTACCGGCTGGCCGGGTGGAACGGGCGGGCCGCGGACGCCTACACCGACGTGCGCTGGAGCCTCGAGCGGCTTCGCGCCCAGCACGGCACCGACGTACCGATCGTCCTGGTGGGGCACTCGATGGGTGGTCGCGCGGCGCTGCGCGCGGGCGGCGAGCCGCAGGTGCGCTCGGTCTGCGCGCTGGCCCCGTGGACACCTCCCGGCGAGCCGGTGGCCCACCTCCGCGGCCAGACCGTGGCGATCCTGCACGGACGCGGCGACCGCTGGGTGCCCGCGTCGCTGTCGGCCGACTTCGCCGTGCGGGCGCAGCGGGCCGGGGCGCACGTCGCCCGCTTCACCGTCGCGGGCGGGCACAGCATGCTGCGCCGGGCGCTGCTGTGGCACACCTTCGTGCGGGACGTCGTGCTCGCATGTACGGGCGTGGAGCCGATGCGGGCCGACGTCGTCGACGCCCTCGAGCGGCCCAGCCCGGGCGGGCTCGCCGTCCGTCTCTGACGCGGGATGCCGGCCGTCCCGCGCCGAGTGAGCCCGCGTCAGCTCAGGCCGGGCGCCAAGTCGCCCGCGAGGCGGGCCCACAGCAGCTCGTCGTGCTTCACGCCGTCGCCGTAGCGGTAGGAGCGTCGGCAGTGGCCCTCGTAGGTGAAGCCCGCCTTCTCCGCGACCCGGCCAGAAGCGACGTTCTCGATGGCGTGGCAGAGCTCGATCCGGTCGACGGGCAGCGTGCCGAACGCCCAGCGGCACGCCGCGTCCACCGCCAGGGCGGCGATCCCCCGGCCGCGGGCGGCCGGCACGGTCCAGTAGCCGATCTCCGCGTCGTTCTGGTCGAGGTCGATCGAGTGCACCGAGACCGACCCGAGGACGGCGTCGGTCACGGCGTCGACCACGGCCCACGAGGCGTGGTCACCGGGGCTCCAGTCGATCCGCCGGGCGAGCAGCGCCACCGCGTCGTCCCTCGTCGCCACGCCCCCGCCGTTCCACAGCCGGACGTCGGGGTCCTGGAAGACCGACCAGACGGTGTCGACGTCGTCCGCCCGCCACGGCCGGAGCCGCACGCGGCCGGCGTCCAGGACGATCGGATCCACGCCCGTGATCGTGCCGGACGACGTCAGTCCTCGGCGGAACCGGGCTCGGTCATCTTCCGGTTGAGCCTGGCCGCCACCGGACCGGGCGTCACCGCGGACAGCCGGCCCATCGCCTTGCTGGCCAGGGAGCCGGCGAAGACCGACGCTTCGCCCTTCATCAGTCCCTCGAAGCCCTGACGGGCCACCTGGGCCGGGTCGTCCTTGTCCGCCATCGCGCCCAGCCGGGTGTCGCCGGCGTCGGCCCGGTCGAAGAACTCGGTGTCCGTCGGGCCGGGGAGCAGCGCCGTCACGCTCACGCCGTGGTCGGACAACTCCTCGCGCAGGGACAGGGACAGCGACTGCACGAAGGCCTTGGACGCGGCGTAGACCGACTGGAAGGGGTGCGGCGCCTGGGAGGCCACCGAGGAGGTGAAGAGGATCCGTCCGTGCCCTCGGGCTGCCATGTCCTGCGCCACCCGCTTGGCCAGATGCACGGTCGACGCGCAGTTCAGCTCCACGATCCCGAGCTCGGCATCGAGGTCGGTCTCGACGAAGGCTCCCGACACGCCCACGCCGGCGTTGAGCGCCGCGACGTCCAGCGGCCGGCCTGCGCCCCGGACGGCGGCCACGAGCCGCTCGACGTCGGCCCGTTTGGTCAGGTCGACGCTCACCGGAGCCACCGCGCCGCCGAGCGCCTTCAGCTCCTCGGTGGCGTCGTCGAGCTCGACGTCCTCGGCGGCGATGATCAGATCGAAGCCGTGCTCGGCGAACTGCTTGGCCAGTTCGCGGCCGATGCCGCTGGAGGCACCGGTCACGAGAGCGAGCGGGCGGACGGACTCGGACATGGGGGCCTCCTGGCGGATCGGGGTCGGCCCCTTTCCTGCCCCACCTGCCGCCGATCCACCCGTCAGGCGGGGACGGACACCCCGACGCCGCCGCGGGTCTGGGCGCCGTAGCGCTCGATCTCGCGCTCCAGGTCCAGCGGCGCGGTCATGGCCGCGCCCTCGGTGACCTCCGGCGTGATCAGGTCGGCGGGCAGCAGCCACGAGACCTCGAACTCGAGGCCGTCGGGGTCCTGCGCGTAGAGCGCCTTGGTGGTGGCGTGGTCGGAGGCCCCGACGAGCGCGCCGGCCTGGCGCAGCGCGTCGCGGATCCGGGACAGCTCGGCGAGCGTGTCGACCTCCCACGCGAGGTGGTACAGGCCCACGGTGCGGCGTCCCGCCTCGGAGGCACCGGCCCCCGCGCCGATCTGGAACAGGCCCAGGTCGTGGTCGTTGGTGGAGCCCTCCGCCTGCAGGAAGACCGCGGCGCCCGGGATCTCCATCTTCACGCGGAAGCCGAGGACGTCGCGGTAGAAGGCGGAGCTGCGCTCCACGTCGCGGACGTACAGGACGGCGTGGTTGAGGCGCTGGACGGGCATGGCGGTCTCCTGCGGTCGACGAGGTCTCTCATCGTGCGCCAACGTGTTTGAACTCTCATGTATTTCCATCTCTCCGAGCAACCGGCTAGTGTCATCACCACAAGAGAAGAAACCGACAGGGGAGCGCTTCGGCGCTGAGAGTGCGGGACACCGCAGACCCTCGAACCTGATCCGGGTAATGCCGGCGCAGGGAGTCTGGAGGAGACATGGCCGACTCGGCCGTCCGTTCGTCGTCCACTGCCATCGAACCGCAGCCCGCGCCGGTGCGCTGGCGCACCGTCGACATCGTCATCACCGCCGTGCTGGGGGTCGCCTTCGGCGTCGTGTTCTGGGCCTGGAACCTCGCCTTCGGGGTGCTGGCCGCTCCCCTGGCGTTCTTCCCGCCGCTTGCCGCGATCCTCAACGGCGTCTACCTGATGCCGGGCATCGTGGCCGGCCTCCTCGTCCGCAAGGCGGGCGCGGCGATCTTCGCCTCCACGCTCGCCGCGGCGGTGAGCCTGCTGCTGGGCTCCCCGTACGGCGGGATCATCGTGGTCTACGGGCTGGTCCAGGGCCTCGGGGGCGAGCTGGGCTTCCTGCTCACCCGCTACCGGCACTTCGGCTGGGGAACCGCGGTGCTCGCCGGCGTCACCGCCGGCCTGTCGACGTCGCTCCTCGATCTGAACCTCTACTACCCGGTGTCCCAGGACTACCCGTTCTGGGCCTTCACGCTGCCGTACACGGTGTTCACCGTGATCTCCAGCGTGCTGCTGGCCGGTGTGGTCGGCCTGCTGCTGGTGCGTGCGCTGGCCCGCACCGGCGCGCTGAGCTCCTTCGCCGCGGGCCGCACGCGCGTCTGACCGACGTTCCGCGGTGAGCATCTCCGGCCCCCCGGATGCTCGCGCTCTGCCCACGGTGGGCAGAGCGCGAGGTTCCGGTGAGGTACCCGTCCGCGTCGTCGCGCGGGGCTTCGGCGTCCGGCACGCCTCTCGTCGGGCATGGGCGCTCAGCGGCGTCGACCTCGTCGTCGAGCCCGGCGAGCGCATCCTGCTGACGGGTGCCTCGGGGGCCGGCAAGTCGACGCTCCTGGCCGCGCTCGCCGGCATCCTCGATCCCCAGAATGCCGAGCTCACCGGCGAGCTCACCGTGGACGGCGGACCACCTCAGACGGGCCGGAACCGGCTGGGGATGCTCGCGCAGGACCCCGACAGCCATCTGGTCATGAGCCGGGCCGGCGACGACGTCGCCTTCGGCCTGGAGAACGCCGGCTTCCCCACGGCCGCGATCTGGCCACGGGTGGACGAGGCCCTGGCCGCCGTCGGATTCCCCTACGGGCGCGATCGGCCGACCCAGGCCCTGTCCGGTGGCGAGAAGCAGCGACTGGTCCTCGCCGGTGCACTGGCCCGCGGCCCCGGACTGTTGCTGCTCGACGAGCCGACGGCGCAGCTCGATCCAGCCGGCGCCGCCCTGGTCCGCGCGGCCGTGGCCCGGTCGACGGCCGACCGTCGCGCCACCGTGCTCGTGGTGGACCACGACGCCGCACCGTGGTTGCCGCTCGTGGACCGCGTCGTGGAGGTGGTGCCGGGCGGGCTCGTCGAGCACCCGCCGGGCTGGCGCCCGGTGGACCGCACTGCCGGACTCCGACTGCCCCCGGGGGCGGACGGACCGGTCCTGCTCGCGGCCGAGGGCGCCGGTTACACCTACCGGGGGAGCCCCCGGGCGGCGCTCGCGCCGGTCACCGCCCGCGTGACCGGCGGTCGGGCACTGGCGGTCACCGGCCCGAACGGCGCCGGCAAGTCCACCCTGGCCCTCCTCCTGGCCGGCCTCCGGGCGCCCAGCACCGGGCGCGTGCACGCGAGCGATGCCCTGGCCGACGGGGTCCGGCGACACGTCCGCGAACCACACCGCTGGCGGGCGGGGGAGCTGGTGAGCCGGATCGGCACCGTCTTCCAGCAGCCCGAGCAGCAGTTCCTCACCGGCCGGCTGCGCGACGAGCTGGCCCTGGGGCCGCTCCGCTCCGGCGAGCATGCGGCCGCCGCGCGGGCCACCGCCGACGAGCTGCTCGAGCGGCTGGGGCTCGTCCCGTTCGCCGAGGCCAATCCGTACACGCTGTCCGGCGGGCAGCAGCGCCGATTGTCGGTGGCCACCGCGCTGGCCACCTCGCCGCGGGTTCTCGTGCTCGACGAGCCCACGTTCGGTCAGGATGCGGCCACCTGGCGGGAGGTGGTCACTCTCCTGGCCGAGCAGCGCTCCCGGGGGTGTGGCCTGGCCGTGGTCACCCACGACGTCGACCTGCTCGACGTGCTCGCCGACGACCGGCTCGCGCTGTGACCACCTCCCTCGCGCTGGGGCCGGCGCCGGACGTCCGACTGGCGCGGATCAACCCGGTGGCCCAGCTGGCGGCCATGACCCTGGTCACCCTCGTCGTGCTGACCAGCCTGGACGTCGTCACGCCCGCGGTGGTCGTGGCCGCCGAACTCTGCCTGCTGCCTGCCGCCGGGCTCACCCGTGCCGGTGATCTGTGGCGGCGCACGTGGCCGCTCCTGTTCGGCGCGACATCGGTCGGCGTGGTGAACGTCGTCCTGTCCCCCGACGCAGCCCTCGTCACCGGCCTGGGCCTGGGGCTGCGGGTGATCGGGCTGGCGCTTCCCGGGGTGCTTCTCGTCGCCTCGACCGATCCCGTGCGCCTGGCCGACGCCCTCACGATCCACTGCCGGGTACCGACCCGCGTCGCGTACGGCGCCCTCGCCGCGCTGCGCCTGGTGCCGCTCCTGACGGCGGAGTTCGAGTCGATCCGGCTGGCCCGCCGGACGCGCGGGGTCGAGGGCCGCACTCCCGTCGCCGCGGTCCGGCTGTTGGCCGGCGTCGGGTTCGCCCTGCTGGTCGGCGCGCTCCGCCGTGGATCCCGGTTGGCCACCGCGATGGACGCCCGCGGGTTCGATTCCGGCATTGCGCGCACCAACGCCCGTGGCTCGGCGTTGCACGCCCGTGACGCGGTCTTCGTGGTCGGCACCGCGCTCGTCTGCGCGGCCGGGATCACCCTGAGCGTCGTCCTCGGGACCTGGGCCCCGATCTTCGTCGGCTGAGCCGTACGTCGGCCGCTACGGTGCCGCGATGACGACACCGACGCGCTACGTGGCGCTGCTGCGCGGGATCAACGTCGGCAAGGCGCACCAGCTGGGCATGCCGCGGCTGACCGAACTGCTGACCGAGCGGGGCCACGGGAACGTGCGCACCCATCTGCGCAGCGGCAACGTCGTCCTGGACAGCCCGCTGGAGGAGACGGAACTGGCGGCCGAGCTGGAGGGCGCGCTCGAGGAGGAGTTCGGGTTCGCCGTCCCCGTCGTGGTCCGCACGGGAGCCGAGATCGCCGCGGTGGTCGCGGGTGATCCGTTCGCCACCCTGGCCACCGACCCGGCGCGGTACCTGGTCACGTTCTTCCCCACACCGCCCGCAGCCGACCGCGTGGACGCCCTGCCGCCGGCCGAGGGCGGCGGTGACTACCTCGTCCGCGGCCGGGAGCTCTATCTGTGGCTGCCCGACGGGATCTCGAACACCCCGCTGGGCTCGTGGAAGTGGGACCGGCTGCTCGGTGTCGCGGGCACCGGCCGGAACTGGAACACGGTGCTGCGGCTCGCCGAACTGGCCGGCTGATCCGCCCGGCCGCCGGCGCCTTCGCGCCGTCACCCGTCCGAGGTGACACGCGTCGCACAAGGTTTGGGAGGCGTCCACGACGCCGATACGACAGTGTTCGGCTTCCGATTCCACGGGCAGCCAGGGGCGAGGAGTGCAACGCGTGACAGGGCAGGCGGCCGGCTCGGTCTGGCCGTCGGCATGTCCTCCCCCGGCCACGCCCGTGCTGTCCTGGCAGCTGCAGGACATCGCCGAACTGCCGCGGGTGCGGGCCGAGCTCCGGCACAGCGCGAACGAGTCCGCCCGGGCGACGGACCAGGCCGGTGCCGATCTTCGTGACCAGCTGATCCTCGCCCTCGACGAGATGGCGTCCAATGCCCTCCGCCACGGCGAGGGCGAGGTGCACGCCTCGGTCCGCCTGACCGAGAACTCCTACCTCATCGAGGTGTCCGACCAGGCCGCGACCGCACCCCCGGCACCGGCCGTCGGGCGCGATCCCAGCGAAGGCGGCCTGGGCCTCTACCTGATCGCGGAGCTCGCCACCGAGCACGGCTGGTACGTCCGCGACGGGCACAAGCACGTCTGGGCCGTGCTGCCCCGCGGCTAACCGCCCACCGGGCCCGGCTTGAGGCGCCTCGGTCCGGCCGACGGCGGGCGCGGCCGGTCCTCCGGATGCAGCCGGATGGCGACCAGCGCCACGTCGTCCTGCAGGCCTTCCGGTCGCAACCGCTCGATCACCTCGTCGCACAGGTCGTCGAGCGATTCGTCCGCCAGCTCCGCCAGGGCCGAGCGCAACCGGGCGATCCCCTCGTCCAGCGGCAGGTCGCGACCCTCCACCAGGCCGTCGGTGTAGAGCAGGAGAGTCGCCCCACGGCGCACCGTGGCCACCCAGTCGGAGCGGACCGTGGAGGGCTCCACACCCAGCATCAGCTCCGCGCGGGGCCCGGCCAGCTCCTCGATCCGGCCGTCGGCCTGCAACAGCAGCGGAGGCGGGTGCCCGGCGTTCGACCAGCGCAGGCTCGTGGTGCCCTCGGCGCGCTGTTCCGGCGTCTGTTCCACGCGGGCGATCGCCGCCGTGGCCATGGTGCCCATGCCGAGACCGTCGATCGCCGCGTCCAGCTCGGCGAGGATCGTGGCCGGTCCGACGTCCCGGTAGGCGATGCCCCGCAGCATCCCGCGCAGCTGGCCCATGGCGGCCGCCGCCGCGGTGTCGTGCCCGACGACGTCGCCGATGACCAGGACCGTCGCTCCGGTCGGCTGCACGAAGGCGTCGTACCAGTCGCCACCGACATGCGCGGCCTCCACGGCCGGCCGGTACCGCACCACGATCTCGGCGTGATCGGGCTCCGGCGGGGCGGTCAGCAGGCTCCGCTGCAGGCCCTCGGCGAGCCGGCGCTGCTGTTCGTAGAGCCGGGTGTTGTCCAGCGCCAGACCGATCCGCTCGGCCACCTCACGCGCGGTCGCCACGTCGTCGGCGTCGGCCTTCGGGCGGTCGGCCGACCGGTAGGCGCTCAGCGCACCCAGGGTGCGGCCCCGGGCAGCCAGCGGTACCGCGACCGCGGTCTGCGGTGCCAGCGCCTGGAAGACCTCCCGTACCTCTCCCGGGGCCAGGGTCCGCCCGACCGCCGCGCCCACGTCGTCCACGGTGAGCAGCTGCCCCGAGGAGAGCGCCCGTACGAGGGGCGCGTCCGGGCCGATCGCGGCCAGTCGCAGAGCGGCGTAGCGGGCGACGAGCGGACGGCTCGCCGGGTCCCGGTGCCAGCTGCCGACGTCCCGCAACCGCCCGTCGGCATCGACCAGGCTGAGGATCACCCAGTCCCCCAGCACCGGCACCGCGGCCTCGGCCGCCCGCTGGAGCGCCAGCTCCTCCCCGTCCCCGCTGTCCAGGGTCCCCGACACGACGGAGGTGACCTCCGCGACGACGGCCAGGCGCGCGGCGCTGCGCCGGGCGTTCTCCTCGGCCGCCCGGCGCTCGCTGACGTCGAGGAAGTAGACGGACACCCCGTCCGGGCTGGGCCACGCCCGGACCTCGTACCACGCGTCGAACGGCGGGTAGTAGGCCTCGAAGATCTGCTCGCAGTCCGAGCCCATGGCGGCCCGGTAGTGCTTCCCGAACGCGCTGTCCGCGGTTCCCGGGAACGCTTCCCAGATCGATTCGCCCAACAGCTCGTCCCGGTTCCTGGCGAGGACCCGCTCGGCCTCAGCGTTCACATAGGTGAACCGGTACTCCCGATCAAGGGCGAAGAAGGCCGCGCTCATGGCCTCCAGCACCCGGGAGACCCGGGCCTCGCCGTGCCGCTGCGCGGTGGTGTCGTACCCGGCGCCGAGCAGACGGACAGGCGCTCCGGAGTCGTCGGGGAGCACCCGTCCGCGGCCCTGCACCCAGCGGGTCTCGCCCGAGGACAGGACGATGCGGAACTCGGCGTCGTAGTCCTTGCGCCCGTCGATCGCGGCCTGCAGGGCCTCGACCACGCGGTCGCGGTCGTCCGGATGGACCCGTGCGCGGAACGCCTCGATGGTGCCGTCGAACTCCGTCCGGTCGAAACCGAAGATCTGCATCATCCGGTCGTCCCAGCTGAGCCGGCCGGAGGCCAGGTCCCAGTCGAAACTGCCGATCTGCGCCGCGTCGATCGCCAGCTCGAAGCGCAGTCGACCGGCCTCCCGGTCCAGCTCGGCGGCCGCCTCCCGGGCACCGGGTGCCTCGACCTCCGGCGCCTCGCCCGCCGCCTCCGCCGCGAGGGCGCCCGGGGGGCCGGACGGGCGCTCGACGGGGCTCACCGCTCTTTCCTTCCACCGGGACGACGGGTGCACACGCACGTCCCAGCATTCCGGCGGCTCGACCGTCCGCGTCCACCGGGGTCCGCCCGGCCCCGGAACGAGAAAGAGCCGGGGCGGGCGCTCCCCGGGGGCTTCCGGAGAGCGCCCGCCGTCCGGCGGGTGGGTGGGCGAGAGCATCGCCCACCGGTACGTCGTCCACGTTCCGGGCGACGTCGTCCAGCGTCGCTCTGCCCGGGAGCCGTCCCGACCGCTGCCCGGTCGTCGCGAGCACCTCGTGCCTGCCGCCGGAGAGCGGCGCCGGTGGCCAGGTCGCTCCGGTCAGAGACCCGGGGACGGCGACGTCCCGGCGGGTACCGGAGGGCCTGTTGATCACCCTCGACGACGGATCCGGCCGTCCCGGCCGGCAGTGCCGCACACGTCTGCGCCCCCGTGGAGGGTCCGCGCGCTGCCCCGGGGGCAGTCGGCGGTGGGTCGAGGCGAGAACCGTCGTGCAGCAAAGTCGGTCGGCGGCAGGAAGAGCACCGTCGGAGGTGAGCCAGGTGGCGGCCGGGTTCGGCCGTGCGGCTGCGGGGTGTTCGGAGACCGAGGGAGCGGTCCCGGCCGCCCGGGGAAGGGGGCGACCGGTCTCGGCTGCTCGGGGAGTGCGGAGGACGGCGTCCAGCGGCCGGTTGCCGTGGTCGCGCATCGTGCGGTCAGGTGCGGGCGCACCCTGCTCGGGAGCGTCGACGGGTCCTAGGGGAACGAGCTCCATGCGGAGCCCGGGGACCTCGACCGGCGCCCCGGGAGGGGCGAACCCCTGACCGGGCAGGACACCGGGTCCCCCCGTGCCCGGACCAGTCCGGTCGCGCCCGTCGACGGTCGGGCTGACGAGGACCGGTTCGGAGAGGGCCATCCCGTGGCCTCCGAGCGTTCCAGGCGTCCGCGCGGTCTTACGCCGGGGACGGGGACTGCTCTGCGAGGTTCCGGTGGTGCTCCCTGCGGGCCGGCCGACGACGCCGGACCGCGGGGAAGGAGCGCCGCGGCGGGGGAAGGCGCCGCGGGCTGGATCGTGGGGGTGCTGGGCAGCTCGCGCAGCACCACGGGGCGGTCGCCGATGGGGCGGGCGTTCCACGTGGAACGCGGAGGCGTGGAACCCCAGGCCAGGTACGCGCCGTCCGGCCCGGCACCCCAGAGGGCGAGGCGACGGGTCAGCGCGCGCAGCCGGGAGACGCCCGCGACCGCGATGCGGGAGGCGCTCGATCGGCCCTGGCCGTCGGGCTGCGTGGCGCCGGCCGGAGGGACGACGTGCCGGGCGAGGTACGCCGGAGCGAGGAAGGCCGACGCGGCGCCGGCCTGCGACAGGCGGACCGTGCGCATCGCCGGCGCCTGAGGAACCGGGCGGAGGGGCACCCGGCGGGCCGAAGCGCGACGGTAGGCCTCCGGGCGAGGGGCGATCGAGCGGCGCGGCCGCGGGCGCCGACGGACCAGCAGCTCGTCGGCGCGGTCGAGCACGCCGAGCAGGCCCACCAGGCTGAGCCCGGGATCGCCTGGGGTCAGGTCGGCAGGCATGCATGCCGCGCGGGCCGAGGTGGCCTCGTCGCTGCTCATGTCGCCTCCTGCAGGTAGTGACCGCGACCGGGGAAGGTGTCGCGGACAAGGAGAAAGCTAGGGATCGGCGCCCGCCGCGACCCGCTTCTGCGACCGGCCCAGAGGGTCGCGTGATCCAACCGTTGTGCAGCCTCGCCGAAGTGGGCGGCGACCCGTCCCCCGCGACGGGCACATGTCGACAAGCCGTGAGCCCCGAGCGTGGAAAGGGGGAAGGGGAGAGTCGGTCATTCCGGTGACGGGGTGACGGCCCGGCGTGTCGGCCGGGGCCGCGGTGCGTCCGGTCGCGCCCGGAGGCCCGGAACGGCACTGCGAGGATGAGCCGGTGACCTCTCCCGTTCCGCTCGTGATCGACACCGATCCCGGCATCGACGACGCACTGGCCATCCTGCTGGCACTGGCCAGCCCCGAGGTCGACCTGCGCCTGGTCACCACCGTTCACGGCAACGTCGAGCTGGCCCAGACCACCGACAACGCGTTGCGGGTCCTCCATCTCGGCGGGCGCTCGGACGTGCCGGTGGCCCCGGGGGCGGCCGAGTCGCTGATCCACCCGCAGCCCGAGCGGGCCGGGCACGTCCACGGCACCGCCGGTCTGGGCGGCGTGACCCTGCCGCCCTCCCCCGTCGCGGCGGACCCCCGCCCGGCGGTGGTGGCTCTGGCCGAGCTGCTCAGCACCTCCCCTGTGCCGGTGACCGTCGCGGCCATCGGCCCGCTGACCAACCTGGCCCTGCTGCTCCGGACGTATCCGGCGGCAGCCGCCCGGATCGGCCGGCTGGTGGTGATGGGCGGGTCGGCAGCCCGCGGCGGGAACGTCACCGCGGCGGCGGAGTTCAACGTCTGGGCCGATCCGGAGGCGGCGCACGCGGTGCTCACCTCGGCGCTGCCGACGGTGATGGTCGGGCTGGACGTGACCCTGCCGACCGTGCTCGGCGAGGAGGACATCGCGCGGTTCGCCGCCGCGGGACCCGTCGGAGCCCAGGCGGCCGCGATCCTCCAGCAGTACCTGGCGCACGCGAGGACCGCCTACGGCACCGGTGGCGTGGTCGTCCACGACGCCCTGGCCCTGACCGAGGCGATCGTTCCCGGGACCCTGACCACGGTGCGCCGGAACGTCGTCGTCGACACCACGCTGGGCGCCGGCCGCGGCCAGACCCTGGTCGACCGGCGCACCGTCTCCTCGGCGGCCACGGCCGTGGAGGTCGCCGAAGGGGTGCACCCCGACGCGGCCGTCGAGTTCCTGGTCTCCCGGCTGAGCGGCCTGGACGCGCTGGTCGGGCGGTCGAGCTAGCGGGGCCGCTCCTGCGTCGACTCCACGATGCCCAGGGCGATCTCCCTGAGCTTGCGGTTGTAGCGCTGGGACGCCTCTCGCAGGATCTCGAACGCCTGCTCGGCGGTCACGTGCCGCTGGGCCATCAGCACACCCTTGGCCTGCTCGATCACCGAGCGGGACTCCATCGCCAGGCGCATGTTGCGTGCCTGCTCACCGAGCTGCCAGTGCGACTCGGCATTGGCGACGGCGACGGCGATCACCTCCGCCACCTCCAGCCCCGCCTGCAGCGACTCGGGTGAGGCGAACGCGGCCGGCTTCGTGGAGTAGTTGTTGAGCGCTCCGATGGACGAGCCCTGGTAGGGCAGCGGCACCGACAGCGAGCTGAGGACGCCGGCCTCCTCGTGCGCGTGCTTGACGTAGTCCGGCCAGCGCGTCTCGGTCCGCATGTCGTCGACCCGGAGCAGGACCCCGGCGCGTCCGGCGTCCATGCAGGGGCCGTACCCGTGCTCGTACTGCAGCTCGTCGGCGGCCAGCGCCATCTCGCCGTGGTGTGCCGCGGTGAACGCCCGGTCCTCCCGGAGCAGCGTGATGGAGGTCGCCTCGGCCCCGGGGATGCCCCGGGCGGCGATCCGGGTGATGTCGGTGAGGACGTCGGTCAGAGTCCGGTCCACCAGCGCGACGCGGCTCAGCTCCCGCAGCATGTCCTCCACGGCGCACAGTGTGCCTTGAAACGGCGCCATCACGCAGGCACCCCGCTGCCCCCCGCTGCGCGACGGAACTCCATCGGTCAGGATGGACCGGCGCGGGCACGCGGATCAGCCGGCGACGCCCACGCACACGGGGGAGACGAGGGGAGGCCATGGTCGAGGATCCGGCCCAGGAGATCTGGCCCTGTGCGCCCGTCCCCTCCGTGGGCGGCGACGTCTGGCACTGGCAGCTCGAGGCCATGCAGGTCGTCTCGCGTGTGCGCTCCGACCTCCGGGCGAGGGTGGCGCACCCCTCGGTGTCCTCGGCGTCGTCCGAGGACGCCCGTGACGGACTGCTCCTGGTCTTCGAGGAGCTCGCCTCCAATGCCCTCCGGCACGGCGGCGGAGACGTCCGAGCGCTGGTCGTGGCCGGGCCGGACGGCTGGCTGCTCGACCTCAGCGACGAGGCCCCCGACCGCCCGCCGGTGCCGGCCGTCGACCGTGACCCGGCGCTCGGGGGGATGGGGCTGCACCTGGTCGCGCAGCTGTCCTCCGAGTACGGCTGGGAGGAGCGGCCCGGTCGCAAGCACGTCTGGGCACGCATCCCGTCCGGCCGCCCCGACCCGACCGACCGCCTGCGCGGCATGCTGCCGGAGCCGCGTTCCGGCGAAGCCCACCGGGATTGAGGACCCCGACCCCGTCCGGACGCGCGCCCGAGCCCGCGAGGGGGGAGTCCTGCTACCCGCGGCGGGCTCTCGCCACGGCCGCACGGAACCGTTCGGCGTCCTCCCCCACGTCGGCCATGGGGGTGAACACCTCCTCGTCCGCCACGGCCTCGATCGCGGACCTGAGTCGCCGTTCGGCAGCGCGCCCCCTCCGCCGCGCCCTGACCCGCACCAGCGGACGGGCGACCATGGCGAGCAGGAACCCGCCCAGCAGGCCGACGACCAGCAGCAGGGTCGGCACCGGGATCCCCTCCACCCGCGGCAGGGGCAGCACGCCGTCGAGCTGGAACAGGCCGAGGGCGACCAGTCCCAGCAACCAGAGGGCGCCGGCGAGTGCCACGACCGCGAGGACCCACTGCAGGCCGGCGGCGGCCCGCTGCCAGAGCGGGATCCGGTCGGGGCCGAGATCGGTTCCGGCGACCGCCCGGTCCAGCCGGTCGGCCAGGCGCTCCTCGGAATCCGCGACCGTCCGCCGCAGGTCGTCCCGCCACGCCTGGGGCAACCCGTCCCCCGCGGCGTCACGGGCCCGCCGGAGCGCGGTGCTGACCCCGGCCAGCTCCACCGGCCCGGCCGGGCCCAGCGACGTGCGCGCCCGCTCGTCCCCCAGGTGCAGCCGTTTCAGAGGGTCGGGGCGCAGCTTGCGGGTCCAGCGCACCAGCGGCCAGCCGGTGCGTGCGGTCCCGTCCCGGACGGTGGAGCGTTCGACGGCCGCGGTGACGGCCGGAACACCGGCCGCCGCGGTCAGCGCGTCGATCAGGTCCTCCCCGGCGTCGGCGGGCACACCCCCGGCCACTCCGTCGCCGTCCCCGGCGCAATGGGCGGCCAGCGCTGCCGCCACAGACCGGACGTCGGCCGTCAGCCGGTCGGAGGCGGCTCGCCGGGCGGCCACCCGGCGTGCGAGCTCGCCGCGCAGCTCGGCCACTCCGGTGCCGGCCCGGCCCGACACGGCGAGCACGGGGGTAGCCGCGAGCCCCTCGCTGTCGAGCAGCCGCCGCAGGTCGGTCAGGCAGGCGCGGGCCGAGGCGGCGTCCAGGCGGTCCACCTGGTTGAGGACGACGAGCAGCACGCCGGCGTGCCCGGCCAGCGGGGCCAGGTAGCGGTCGTGCACCGCGGCGTCGGCGTACTTCTCCGGGTCGAGCACCCACACCAGGACGTCGACGAGCCCGACCAGTCGGTCCACCTCGAGCCGGTGCTCCGACCGGACGCTGTCGTGGTCGGGCAGGTCGAGCAGGACCAGCCCGTCCAGTGCGGGCTCGGGCTCGTGCCGATGCCGGCGGGGGACCTCCAGCCAGTCGAGCAGCCGGTCGGCCCCGTCGTCGGCGGTCCCCCAGACGGTCGCGTGCGCCACGCCGGTGGTGGGACGGCGAACGCCGGGCGTGCTCACCTCGCTCCCGCTCAGGGCGTTGAACAGGGTCGACTTCCCGCTCCCGGTCGCCCCGGCGAGCGCGACGACCGTGGCGTCCCCGAGCGCCGCGCGGGCGCCGGCCTTGGCCAGCAGGGCGCGCGCATGCGCCA